>JAAYAM010000156.1 GCA_012719355.1 Acidobacteriota bacterium | reverse complement strand
GCGTTTTCCCGCGCATCATGCAAGAATGGGCGCCATGTCGAAACTGCTTGTTGTCTTGATTGCCGGGCTGTTGGCCGGTCCACCGGAACCGTTTCATAACTGGTCCATGGATAGGGCTGTTGAAGTCCTTAATTCTTCTCCCTGGGCGCGCCGTGAAACGTTCGCGCGTGTGATCAGCGGCGTGGGGAGCGGCATCTCCGGTGAGAAGGAGATTTACAATACGTTTTACATCCGCCTCCTTTCTGCGCGGCCGATACGCGAGGCCTATGCCCGTGTCCAACAGATCAACCATGGATATGACAACATGTCACCGGAAAGAAAGCAGCGTTTCGACGCGGCCCAGAAACCGAATCTCGATCCGGATGTTTCCCGCTGGATTGTGGTTTCCGTCAGCTTCCGCTCAAATGATCCCAACGAAGAAAGCACTGTTCGCCGCTTTTTCCAGAGTGAAACCGTCGAGACTTTGAAGAAGAAGGCTTATCTCTCCACCCCGTCCTTTCCTCAGCTCGAGCTTGCCGCCTATTTCCCGCCGCGGGAAGAAAGCGTCGGCGCCAGGTTCGTATTTCCCAGAACGGTGGATGGAGTGCAGGTTTTGACCGAAGATTGCGAGAGTCTCACGCTCGAATTGATCGAAGTGGCGGGTGTGGATTCTAACCTGAGAGCAACTTTTTCCGTGCAGCCGATGATCGTCGACGGCGAACTCGTGTTCTGAATCGCGAGCCCCGCAGGTAGGGAACCGCATGAGCAGCTGTGGTGTCAGTCTGCTCGGTGGCTTCAACAACTAATAGTTTGCTGGAAACCGATATGACCGCATTACTGAGTTTACTGATAGTACTACCCCTGCTTAATGAACCGGTGCAGCAGGATCTTGAGCAGATCGAACAGTTCTCCGTGCAGATGAACGGCGAGTGGCTTGCCGTCGAGTCTTCCAACGACGAGGCGGTCGCGCTGCTCGTCAACCCGTTCAATGTGCGCAAACGCGGGAAGTATTACGGTTCAGTGTACGAATATCACCGGAATGACAATTTCGACGCGCGGAATTTCTTTGATCCTGTAGGCGAGCCTCTTCCCGAGTTCAAGCGGAACCAGTTCGGATTCAGCATCGGCGGACTCATATCATCCAAGCTGAAGGTGTTTGGAAGCTATGACGGGTTGCGCATAATCAAGGGTTCGACCATCGTGTCGATGGTTCCCACTCCGGCGATGAAGCTGGGAGATTTCAGTGCGACAGGACAACGGCAGCTGACCGATCCCTTCACGGGGGAGCCATTTGCCGGCAACCGCATACCGCAGGAGCGCATCCATCCGGTGTCAGCGAGACTGCTCTCGCTGTTTCCCGATCCGACCCGCGATGACCCGATGCGCAACTACGCAAACAACCACCCGGTTGTGAATAACAACAACAGCATCTCCTCCCGCCTGGATTACGAGATCAGTCCGCAAACGAAAATTTTCGGCAATTACAGCATGAATTACGGAAATCAGGAGCTGGTTTCCTCCCTTCCCGCATTCGGAACCACGATGGAGGAGAAGAATCAGGATCTGTCGATCAATCTCACTCATTCCTTCAGTTCGAACAGAATCCTGAACCTCGAGGCGAATTTTGAAAGGACAACAAGCCTTCAGCTTTCACAGCATGCCTTTCGTGAAGGGCTGGTGAGCTCTCTGGGTATAGACGGAATCGCCGCGCTCGATGCTATGGACGAGGGTTATCCGCAGTTTGACATCATGGGTTACGCGAACCTCGGATTCGGTTTCGGGGGCTTTTTTGCTGAAGGATTTGCGGCGGGGTCGCCCGAAAACTTCTGCGAAAACGAATATGGATTCAGCGGCAATTACACGTATGTGCGCGGGAGCCATACCATAGTCGCCGGAGGAGAATTGCAGCTGACCCAGCTCAACAACATGAGAACCGGCGGATCGCGTCGAGGCGAGTTCGGCTTTTCGGGCTTTTTCACCGGCGATGCTTTCGCCGACTTTCTCCTGGGAATCCCGTACACGGCCAAGCGGGGAATCGGCTCCGACCGATCCGATCTGCGGCAGCGCACGTGGCGTGTCTTCGTCAAGGATGATTGGAAGATCAACAGCAATCTGACTCTGAGCGCAGAACTAGCCTACAGCTATTCACCCTTCTACAGCTCTCCCCGCAACAGGGTGTCTTTTTTCTATCCTCTCCGGACCGATCCTCCTTTAGATGGGGAGTTCGTCATTACCGGCGGCAGCAGGGCGCGCGAAATGGGACTCGACCTGGCGCCCGGGCAGGCGGCGTATCCGGACAGAAACGACTGGCAGCCGAGCTTCGGACTTGCCTACAGTCCGCTGGGGAACAACCGGCTTGTGATGCGGGCTTCCTATCGAATACAGCACGGTTTCATGAACCCGATTCAGGGATTGATTTACATCGGGCGGAATTATCCGTTTTTCTATCTTGAGAAGGCCGAATCTCCTACCATCCCCTCATTGGATCTGTCCAATCCTTTCGCATCGGCCACACCGGCAGCTCTGACACTCCAGGCGGCGGATCCATACCTTAGAAATCCTTTCATGCAGCTGTGGAACGCCGGCCTCCAGTATGAGGTTTGGCGCAGCTGGACCCTCGAGCTTTCGTACAGGGGTGAGAAGACGTCGCGAATGTTCCGGACGGTACCTGCGAATGTGCCCAAGCCCGCGCCGTTCGGCACCCCCATACAGCCGAGACGGCCCAATCCTTCATACGGGCAGTTTGACATCCTGACAAGTGGAGGGTCCTTGAGCAGCAACGCACTCGATGTCCAGGTAAGGCGACGGCTCACCGGCGCCTTTTCGCTCCAGGGCGGTTTCGTCTGGATGAAAGGGATGAGCGATGTCTGGGGATGGGCTTTCGTCAATCCCAACAATCCTGGAAATCTCGCGGCAGAACGCTCTCTGTGGGGTTTCGGTCCCCCCATGCGCTTCAATCTGAACTACATTCTTGACGTTCCGGTCGGGCGTGGGAAGCTCCTCTCCACAAGGTGGGCCGGGAAGCTCAATGCCATCCTGGAGGGTTGGAGAATATCGGGAATCACCACCATCATGTCCGGGTTCCCTTTCAATCCGGAGATTTTCGGCGACCCGAATAACGACGGCGTCTGGGGTGACCGTCCCGACCGCATTGGGCCCGGCACGCTTCCGCAATCGCGGAGGTCTATCGACAAGTGGTTTGACACCTCTGCTTTTGTAATGCCCGATTATGGAGCAAATCAGCAGTGGTACGGAAATGCGGGCCGCAACATTCTCATGACTCCCGGAACGACCAACTGGGACATCAGCCTGCTCAAGAGTACGAGGGTTTCCGGCGACGGCAACATGCTTGAATTCAGGGTGCAGCTTTTCAACGCATTCAACAATGTGAACTTCCAGCAGCCAGGAGGTTTTTTGGGCACTCCTACCTTCGGCGTAATCTCCAATACCGACAATGCGCGGGAAATCGAGATTGCGGTGAAATATTCTTTTTGAATTCAGCTTTCCAGCGCTTCTCTCACCTTGCTTGCCAGTTGCTCGGAAGAGAACGGCTTCTGAATAAAGCAAAGCCGCTCATCGAGTATGCTGCTGTGCGCGATGATATCCGCGGTGTAACCTGACATGAACAGACATCTCATGCGCGGACACAATGACAGCAGAGTCCTGGCGAGATTGCGGCCGTTCATTTGCGGCATGATGACGTCGGTCATCAGCAGGTCGATCTCCCCTGCATGCTCTGCGGCGATCCGGATCGCTTCTTCCGGAGTGTTTGCCGGCAGAACCGTATGATCCTGCCTTTGAAGTGTCGTTGAAGTCAGCTTCAGGAGGGCGGGTTCGTCTTCGACAAGCAGGATCGTCTTTCCGCCGGCCTTTGAGACGATCTCTCCCGTCCGCGGTTCAGGCCCGCTATCGGGATGTCTCGGAAAATAGACTGTGAAAGCAGTTCCTTTGCCGGGAGTGCTGCGGACATCAATCAATCCCCCGTTCTGTTTGACAATGCCGTAGACCGTGGCAAGCCCGAGGCCGGTTCCCGTTCCCACCTCCTTCGTCGTAAAGAACGGTTCAAAGACGTGACTGAGGATTTCCTCGGTCATTCCGCACCCGGTGTCTCTTACCGTCAGCCGGACATACTCTCCCGGGAGAAAGTCTTGGTGAGTGCCGCAGGATTCCCGGTTTGCCCAGTTCCCGGTTTCGATGGTGATTTCGCCGACGTCAGCGATGGCATCACGGGCGTTGACACACAGGTTGGCAAGAATCTGGTCGATCTGGGATGGGTCAAACTTCACGTTCCACAGGTCCTGTGAAGGACGCAAGCGCAGCGTGATGTGCTCGCCGATCATGCACTCCAGCATCTTGACAGTCCCTGCGATGGTTTCATTCAGGTTCAGGATCCGCGGCGCAATCGCCTGTTTGCGGGCGAAGGCGAGCAGCTGGCGTGTCAGGTTTGAGGAGCGTTTTGCGGCCTTCGCGATTTCGACCAGGTTCTGATGCAGGGGGAGTGAAGAGTCGACTTGATCCAGGGCGATCTCCACGTGGCCGAGAATGACTCCAAGCATGTTATTGAAGTCATGTGCCACTCCTCCCGCCAGCCGGCCAATTGACTCCATCTTCTGCGCCTGCTGAAGCTGAGCCGAGAGCCTGGACTTCTCCTCCTCTGCACGCTTGCGTGCCGTGATGTCGTGCATGAAAGCAACGAAGTGCCCCGAGCCGTTCGTGGCGCGGTATTGGGCGCTTACTTCGACGAAGAAGAGGCTTCCGTCCTTGTGGCGCTGCTGTGTTTCAAACCTGTCTTCGCCCTGCATCATGATCTTTTTGATATGGCGCTCCACCTCTTCCCTGGTTTCGCGCCCTTCCAGGTCTGCAATGCTCATACTCAGCAATTCAGGTTCGGCATATCCGCTCATCCTGCAGTACGCGTCGTTTACCTGCAGGATGCGCCCTTCCAGGTCGGCCATGTAAAATCCGTCCATCGCCGTCTGGAGGATTGTCCTGTGTTTCTCTTCAATCTCCTCCAGCTTGTACTGTGATTCAATCGTCCGCAGCTTCTTCAGCGCGATGCTTGTGATGACTTCAATAAGTCCTTTGATGAAGAACAGGTAATGGTTCAGCTGTTCCTGTGTCCATATCGGAACCTTCTTCACGGCTTCAATGTAGGTTTCTTCGTCGAAGCCCCAGCGCGCCGCCTGTTTTCTGAAGAAATCCAGGTCCGGCTCCTCGAGGAAGAACTGGCCGGTAAAGAAGTTTCCAAGGTGCTTCCCTTCAACCATTATGGGAGTGGCGTTGTCGATCAGGCCGTGCGGGCAGCGGTAGCTGACCGCCGGGTTTGCTTCGGAGAGGTGCTCGAGAATGTATCGGTCGCTCTTGATGCACTCTTTCTCGCATTCTCTGTGCCGCCGGTGGAATCTTGTGCAGATGTCCTGCCAGGCCGTTGCGGTCAGGATGTTGCCTTCATTGTCAATAATCGAAGAGGGAAACGAATAGATGCTGTTCAACCTGTCCTGCAGCGACTGGAACTGCTCGATATCGATAAGATCTTCGAGTCTGTACTTCATAGGGCCCCCTGGAATCAGTCCGGATTTTATCGCGATTTTACCGTACCGAGGCGATTTTTCAGCACACCGCGCGATTGCTTTTTTTCGGCCCGGAATGCACTCTGATTTGTAGATGCCCCCTTCCGGAGACGCTGTTTATGAAAATCCACATTTATATGCTCTGTTATCGTTTTGAAGCTCTCGTAGCTTCCCATCTCGATCCTGAAGCATTCGGGCTCTACATGGCGGTGGGGACCAGGAAGAACACGAAGGGGAACGTGATGTTCTTTGAGATTGATCCGACCGTGAAAAGCGAGCACTTCGACTTCAGCATCGTGAATGAGGAGTGCCGGCCGCAGCCGGGTCTTCCACCGAAGAGGAGTAAGTACATAAGCATCTACCGGGTCATGGAGCGCCTCGAGATGGCGAGTTTTGGGAAATTATACCTTGTCACGGCTGACGGCCGCACAATGGCTCTCGAAGCGGTCTCCTACGACTTCAGTCATGAAGAGCCGGGACCCAGTCTGTACCAGGAACTCTGTCCGGTGTCGCCGACCGTGGTTTCGGAACTCCCTCCCGTAGAGTTCATCCGTTTTCTGACCGATCCGGAGAATCCGCTCTGTCTGCCGCGGTTGCTGTTCGCCGACCTGATAATCGATCGGGACAGCTCGGGAAGGCTTGCGGGATACCTGCCTTACCCGGATCCGATGCATGTCGTCGATTGCATCAACGAGGTGATGCAGAGTCCGGACAAAAAGACCAAGACGGTCTGGCGCACACCGTTCCTGCACGGCTTCTTCAGGATCATACGCCGCGGCTTTTTCCTGGGAGATGCCAAGGAGTTCAAGTTCTACCGTTTTCCGGAACGGCGTGTCCTCGAGATCGAACACTCCAGGTGGTGGCGCTCCGCTTCCGAGAGCCTGCAATGAGCGAGGCACGGCCTTTGCTTTCATTCGCAGGATCCTGTAGTGAATATGAAACGCAACCCGAGCACCATAGTCAGGCTGTTTCCATCCCCGCGGGCATACCTCTATGCCATGGCTTTCTTCTTCGCCGGGGGATGGCTGCTGCATGCGCTGACGGCCCAGGAAGGGATTGGCCCCGGCGAAATAGAGTTCACCCCTTTTTCCCTGTTTTCTGATCCACGGTACAGTGCGATGGAGATCGTCGCTCTCATTGCGGTACTGGGGATAGCTATAGGAGGTCTCCTCTATGCGTTTCTTCTGGCGCGACAGGTGGTGCGGGCCGACCGGGGGACCCAGAGAATGCAGGAGATTGCGGCAGCAGTACGGGAAGGAGCAAACGCCTACCTTGCAGCGCAGTTCAGGCGCATCGGCCCGTTGATCATCGTGCTCACGATACTCCTTGCCGTGACCTATACCGGAACGGTGGAGGCATTTCGCTGGGGGCGCGCGGTCTCGTTTCTTGTAGGCGCACTCTTCAGCTGGACCGTAGGATTTGTCGGCATGCGTCTGGCAACGACCGGTAACCTGCGCGTCGCTTCGGCTGCAACGCGCAGCTACGGGGAAGCGCTGCAACTCGGCTACCGCACCGGCACAGTCACCGGCATGCTTACCGACGGGCTCGGGCTGCTGGGCGGAACCGTCATCTTTCTGATCTATGGGGAACACGCCTATGAAGCTCTGCTGGGATTCGGATTCGGCGGCACTCTCCTCGCCCTGTTCATGCGGGTTGGAGGAGGCATCTATACAAAGGCGGCCGACGTCGGGGCCGACCTGGTAGGCAAGATCGAGAAAGACATCCCCGAAGACGATCCCCGTAATGCAGCCACGATCGCGGATAACGTGGGGGACAATGTCGGCGACTGTGCAGGTATGGCGGCGGACATCTTCGAGAGCTATGAAGTGACCATTGTTGCGGCCATGATACTGGGGTTGGCGAGTTTCGGCCACATAGGGGTCATTTTCCCGCTGCTGGTGCGCGGCATAGGAGTCGTCGGATCGATCATCAGTACGTACACGGTCAAGGCGGGCGCCGGTAACACTTCCGACACCGCGCTGCGCAGCGTGCACCGCGGCTTCTGGATCGGATCCATCATCAGCGTGGTCGGGTTTTTCATCCTCGGGTTTTTTTACCTGCGCTTCGACGCCGAGTATATCGCGATGAATCCGATGGCAGTGGGAGGGTTTCCCAACGGCGATCCGCTGCAGCTCTCCTGGTTTGCCGGATTGGGAATACCGGGTCTCGACCTGCGGCCGGCCTACACCTGCCTTATAGGAGTTTTGCTTGCAATCGTGCTCAACAAAGTCACCAGCTACTATACCCACACGGCCCACAGACCGGTGAAGAGCCTGGCAAAAGCATGCGATACAGGTCATGCCACCAATGTCATTCAGGGATTCGCAGTCGGATACGAAGCTACCGTTACGACCATCCTGGTGCTTGCGGGTGCGATCCTGATCTCGGCGCTGTGCTATGCGGGCGCCGGTCCTCTGTTTGTCGCCTTTGGAGTGGCGATGACCGGTATCGGGATGCTGACCCTGACTGGAAACACAATTTCCATGGACGTGTTCGGGCCCGTAGCCGACAACGCGAACGGGATCGGGGAGATGGGGTATGAACCGCAGAAGATGGAGGAGACGGCACCGGGGAGTTATCGCCGCGCACGCCAGATTCTGGCCGACCTGGACGCTGTCGGCAACACAACTAAGGCTGAAACCAAGGGGATCGCGATCGGGACGGCGGTAGTAGCCGCTGTTTCGCTTTTTGCCAGTTTCATCGCGGTGATTGCCGTAGGCAGCGAAGACAAGATAAACCAGATGAGCGACAGTCAATTCATGGCCGAGGCTTCAAGGCTGACGATAGCGGAACCGCTGGTGCTCGTAGGATTATTGATCGGAGGAGCTGTGCCGTTCCTGTTCAGCAGCATGCTGATCGGTGCGGTCGGGAGAGCGGCGTTCTACATCGTCAAGGAATGCCGTCTGCAGTTTCGCGATACCGATATCTGGGCGGGAATCAAGAAACCCGACTACGGACGTGTCGTCAACATCTGTACCAACACCGCCCAGAAGGAGCTCATCGGCCCCGGCCTGCTGGCGATTCTGTCTCCTGTTCTGGTCGGGTTCCTTCTCGGACCCTATGCCCTCGGAGGGTTCCTTGCCGGAATGATTCTGGTGGGGCAGTTGCTGGCGGTCTTCATGGCGGATTCCGGCGGTGCCTGGGACAACGCCAAGAAGCTGATCGAAGACGGGCACTACGGAGGCAAAGGATCGGAGGCTCACAAAGCGGCGGTAACAGGTGACACGGTCGGAGACCCGTTGAAGGATACTGCCGGTCCGGCGATCAATCCGCTGATCAAAGTGATGAACATGGTCAGCCTGTTGTCGCTGGGGCTTGTCCTCAGCTACAGCCTTATGTCGAATCGCGGTGAGTCGCCCCTGATCAGCGTTCTGTTCGTTGCCGTCTGCGTTGCCGGCATAGGGTGGGCTTTCCGGCAGAGCAGAAAGGAAAGCCCGGAAGACTCCGAAGAGGTGTAATTATTCCTCGGCGGTGTGGCCGTTGCCGCCGGCGGGCTTGATGTCGATTCCGTAGCGCTTGATCTTCGAGATGAGCGATACACGCGAAATGCCGAGAATCTCCGCGGCAGCCGTCCTGTTTCCCTCCGTCAGCTCGAGCATGTGCCGTATATGCTCGGCTTCAACATCGCTCAGGCTCTTGCGCTCCGACGGCGGCACCGTTGAACTCCTCGAACTGCTCACCGCATTGAGCACGTAGCGTGGCAGGGAGCGCCGGGTCAGGGTCCTGCCGGTTTCGACGACGACCGCTTCAGCAATTATGTTGTCGAGTTCCCTGACATTTCCCGGATAGTCATAGATCTCCAAGAGATCGATCACATCCTGTTCGATCAGGGAAATGGATTTGGAATTGGTGTGGTTGTGTTTTTCGAGGAACCAGTTGGCGAGAAGCTCCACATCTCCCTCCCGGTCGCGCAAGGGGGGCAGGAAGACCGAGCATATGTTGAGCCTGTAATAGAGATCGCGGCGGAAGCGACCTTTCTCGATTTCTTCCGCAAGGTCTTTATTGGTGCAGGCGATGATGCGGACATCGGCACCGCGCTTTTCTGTCGAGCCGACCCTGAAGTATTCTCCCTCCTGCAGGACACGGAGCAGCTTCGACTGAACCGGCAGTTCGAGTTCTCCGATCTCGTCAAGCATGAGGGTTCCCCCATCCGCCTTTTCAAAGAAGCCGGCCTTGCTGTTGACGGCCCCGGTGAAGGCTCCCCGTTCATGCCCGAAGAATTCAGAAGAGAAGAGTTCTGAGGCGAAGGTACCCGCATTGACCGCTATGAAGGGCTTGTCGCGCCGCCGGCTGATCTGGTGAATCGCCTTTGCCACCAGTTCTTTTCCGGTGCCGCTTTCACCCCAGATCAAAACGTAGTTCTCGCTTTCGGCGATCTGGTCAACGCGCTGAAGCACTCGCAAAAAGCTCTTGTTCTGTGTGATGATTCCTTTGAACGCCTCTTTGTGGCGCAACCCTTCCAGCCTTGCCTGATCGCGCAGCTTTGAAATTTCGTCACGCAGCTGCGACCGTTCCAGTGCCCGTTCGAGGACAAGGAGCAGGCGGGTTTCGTCTACCGGCTTGCACAGGTAATCATATGCCCCGGTCTTCATCGACTCTACGGCGAGCTGAACGTCCTCCACCCCGGTGATGACGATGACCTCGATGCCCGGATGCTTCTGTTTCACATATTCGAGCACCTCCCGGCCATGCACCACCGGCATGTCCATGTCGAGCAGGATTGCGTCGAACTGGCCCGAATCGATCATTTCGAACGCTTTTGAGCTGTCGCTGAGGACCCTGACGAAGTAGCGCTGCGTCTGGGTAAGCAGAATCATGAAATAGTTCAGCACAGCAACATCGTCATCGATCACCAGAACCCGATTCATGCTTTACTCCTTGCCGCCGGGAAGTGGTACTGCAGAGTCGTCCCTTCTCCCAATTTCGTGTCCACGTCTATCCACCCCTGATGATCCTTTATGATGCCATAAGCCACCGAAAGACCGAGCCCCATTCCGCCCGTCTTCTGCTTGGTTGTGAAGAAAGGATCGAACAGCCTGTTTTTGACTTCCTCTGTCATGCCCGGACCATTGTCGGCAATGCAGACGGTCACCCTTGTGGCTTCTTTGTCCCTGCTGGTTGTGACCTCGATTATTCCGTCCTGCCGGTCTCCCAGGGCCTCTGCCGCGTTAATCAGGTTGGCGACGATCACCTGCTCGATTTTATTGCCGCTCCCCTTGATCTTGGGGAGGCTCGGATCCAGGGCGAGCTTGATTTTGTGCCGCTTGATCTTATTATGCACAAGCCTCATGCTCGACTGAATAGCATCGTTGACATCAACCAGATCGTTGTAGGTCCCTTCCTCGGCGCGGGCGAACTTCTTGAGGTCTCTCACGATGTCGGAGATCCGGACGGTGCCGTTCGACATGTCCTTCAGCAGCACCGTGATGTGCTGCCGGAAAACCGGGTAGTCGAGCCGGGCGACCTTGAAGTCGGGGTTTGTCTCAACGTACCTGTCCATGATCGGGAGCATGCAGTCCATGGCTTCGCTCAGAATACGCATGTTTCCCTGGATGAACTGGATGGGGTTGTTGATCTCGTGCGCCATGCCCGCGGAGAGCCTGCCGAGCGAGACCAGTTTTTCCGACTGTACAAGCTGCTGCTGCTTTTCACGAAGCTCGTTGTTGGCCTCCTCGAGATCGAGCGATTTCTTCTGCAGCATGCTTCGCGCCTGCATAAGGCCGTACTCGCGGTCACGGAGATCCTGCACGATGGTCGAACTCATATAGATCGTGCTTAGAAAAACGACAAGAAGCGTAACGCTGACGCCTAGGATGTACCACGGGTTGTGGTAGCGGGTGCCGATTTCTTCGATGGTGTAGTGAGGTATCGTTCCCGAATACTCCAGGATTGCGACCGACAGAAACAGCAGATATGCGAAGAGTCCCTGGGCCCACACCTGCGGGCGGCGGAGCATGACGCTCCCTATGATGACATGGAGGAGGTAAAGGAAGATGAATGGATTATCGACCCCGCCTGCATAGTGGATAATGAAGGTCAGCGACAGATAGTCGGCGTATATCTGAAGATTGGCGACAATCTGGACGCGGCGGAAATCGGGTCCTCCTCTTCTTTCAACCTGCTTGTGACGGATGAAAAAGCCGAGATTGTAAAGAAAAATGAATCCGCCCACCGCCAGAATTTTCACGAAGGGGAGCTCTATTCCGTAGAGTCGGCCTATCAGCAGGGTCAGGAGGAGTCCTACGATGAAAGCCCACCTGACCTTAATGAACCAGGCCAGCCGGCCGAACAACTCCTTTTCGACGAAGAGCTGGTCCATAAATACTCCTTATAAACTGCTGAAATATTAATGGAAAGCCCGCTCTGAAAGCCACCCAAAAGCATCGGCGGGAAGGGAGGGGGAGGGACTCAGGTCCGGTTCCCGGCCGGGAACCGGACCTGAAAAATGCGGATTCTAACTCATCTCCTGAAGTTTCTTCTCCAGAATCCCATCGAGAGTAGCGTACGGGAAGAAGTTCGCGATCGAAGCGGTCGAATCGATCTGCAATGCGGCCGGTCTTGGCTCATGGATCGCGGACGGCAGGACGCCCTGCGTGCTGCGCGCCTGTTCCAGTGCCGAAGCATCGATTCCTACAGCCGAACCGAGCGCCGTCCGTAGGGCTGCCGGATCCAGTGACGGCGCGGTTCTGCCCAGCGCCGCTGCGAGTCTCCCGAGTACTTCGGAGTTGCTCAGTCCCGCTGCCGGCGTGCTTCCAGGTCTGACTCCCACAACTCGTCCGTCGAAGCTGATTACCGTCCCCTCGGATTCGGCAAGGGTTGCGGCCGGTAGCACGACATCGGCCATACGGGCGGTTTCGGTCAGGAAATGATCGACCACCACCAGCGCTTCGAGTCCGGTCAGGAGTCTCTGTGCACGGTAATCGCCGTAGGGATTCTCGAACATCACGAGCACCCCCCGGATCTTTTCGACATCGATCGCCCTGTCGAGCCCGGCCAGCTTCGCCCCAAGACTGTTGCAGTCAGCTCTCAGGAGCAGCAGCCCTTCTCCCGGTTCCCCGAGGTGACCCGCAACGGCCATTAGCTGTGCCAGTCCCTTCAGGTCGTCCGTCGAGCGCTCGAGCGTTTCGTCGAGGTCATAGACCACGACCGTCTTCCGGCCGGCTGCCATCTTTTCGGCGAACGACTGGAGTTTGCCAGCGTCGACGCCTGAGACAAGCGCAGCTCCGTCAAGCGAAAGGGGAGCGACGGAGGCCTTGAGGACTTCCAGCTCCGGACGGTCGGGTGCGTTTTGCAGCAGTTGCGAGATGACGGCTGCGTAGATGGTTCCGGCGGTGCCGCGACGGGCGTCGAGCCACAGATCCTGGCTGCGGAGCAGATCTATTCGGCTCGAGTTGATAGCCACCATTTCGGCTCCGCGGTTCAGGGCCCGGCGTATCGCCATTCCGAGAACCGGATGAGTCTCGCCGGGATCGGCGCCGGCCACCACGATCAGTTCCGCCTTGTCGAGATCTTTCATTGTGCAGGTGGAAGCCGTATCGCCGAGTATCTCATCGAGATCGTGACGCGGGCCACCGCGCCGAGTCTGCCCGAAGCTTCCCGCCTGCGTGGTTCCGAGTGCATCGGCGACGGAGCGCGCCAGGAGCGCTTCTTCAAGCGTCATGCGCGGCGCCGCGAAAACACCTACGGTTTCCGGGCCGGTCGCTTTCGCCATGACCTGCAGCACTCCTGCGGCGGCCTCTATCGCCTCGTCCCAGCCGGCTTCTACAAGCTTGCCGTGCTTCCTGATCAGCGGCTTGCGCAGCCGGTCCGCTCCCTGCATCAGACCGGTGCCGAAGCGTCCCTTCTTGCACAGTTCGCCGCGTCCGAGCGACGAAACCTCAGGGGCTGTCGCCCACATGAGGCCGTCGGCGACGACGTTCAGATCGAGATCGCATCCGACGGAGCAGAAGGTGCAGACCGAAGGGACCTTGTGGGTTTTCCACGGGCCCTGCCTTCCATACTGCAAACGCGCTTCGAGCGCGCCGGTCGGGCAGCTCTCGATGCAGGCGCCGCACGCGATACAGGAACTTTCAGCCATTGATCGGCCCATAGCGGGACGCACGGTAGTGGCAAATCCTCGCCCCACGAATCCGAGCACCGAAAGACCGACGATGTCGGCGCAGGTCCGGATGCAGCGGCCGCAGAGGATGCACTTGTTGGGATCAAGGCTGATCAGCGGATGACTGCGGTCCACGGTGTGTCGCCGGACTTCTCCGGCGACTCTTGCTATATCGACGTCATATTCTGCGGCATAGCGTTTCAGGTCGCAGCCGAACACCGATTTGCAGCCGCACTCCATGCAGCGCGAAGCTTCCGCCCTGATCTGCGGCTCGTCAAGTCCGAGTTCCACCTGGACGAAATCATTCACCCGTTCGGATGCCTCGCGTTCAGGCATCCGGGCACGCGGACTCTGTTCGACGCCTTCGAAAACGGATTCCGGTATCTGGCCGAAGAAATCGCGGCTGCTCCTGAAATCGGGTGCGGGCCGGTTGATCTCGCCCGTCGACAGGTAGCCGTCGATTGCCAGAGCTGCGGAACGGCCGTGAGCGATCGCGTCGATCACCGCAGACGGGCCCAGCACCACGTCACCGCCTGCAAACACGCCCTTCACGTTTGTTGCCGTGGTGGAGCTTTCGGTTTCGAGAGTAGACCACTTGTTTCGCGCGGGGAGCCTGTCTTTCGGTTCGCCGTCGAGCGCCGAAAGATCGGTGTCCTGTCCTATGGCTGCGAATATGTAGTGGCATTCGAAGTCGGTCACGGCGCCCTCGATCGGCACCGGCTTGCGCCTCCCGCTGGCATCGGGTTCGCCGAGTTCCATCCGCTGGCAGCGGATCGCCTTGAGTTTTCCGTTTTCGGCGATCAGTTCCAGTGGAGAGACGAGCAGCTCGAGTTTGACTCCTTCCTTTTCTGCGGCATCGACTTCTTCGTGGTGCGCCGGCATCTCGTTGCGGGTGCGCCGGTACAGTATGGTCACTTCATCTGCTCCGCAGCGCAGGGCTGTGCGGGCGGCATCGATCGCCGAATTCCCGCCTCCCATGACCGCTACCTTTCCTTTCAGTCTGGGGTAGCCGTGCAGTTCACAATCGCGCAGGAAGTCGAGCGCGGGACTGACTCCTTCGATCACGTCCTCGTTCTTCAGCCCCATCTTCTTGCCGCGCGGCGCTCCGAGCGCGATGAATACCGCATCGAAGCGATCCTTCTCAATCAGGCTCTGAACTGTGAAATCCTTCCCCAGGGTTTTCTCCAGCCGGACGTCAATGCCCAGATCTAGGATAGCCTGAATCTCGTCATCCAGTTCTTTCCGGGGAAGGCGGTATTCGGGAATGCCATAGCGAAGCATGCCGCCGAGTTTCGGGAGCGATTCGAAAATGGTGACCTTGTGTCCCTTCATCGCGAGGTAATTGGCGCAGGTGAGCCCTGCGGGCCCGCCGCCTACGACGGCGACGCGCTTTCCGCTCTCTTCAACGCCTTGCGGTTTTTTCGGCTTTGTGCCTCCGTGTTCGGCGACATAGCGTTTCACGAAATTGATGCCGACGGCCTCGTCGACGTTAGTGCGCAGGCAGTTGACCTCGCATTTCCTCACGCAGACGCGGCCGCAGACGACCGGCAGCGGGTTGCGCTCGCGGACGACGTCGAGCGCTTCGCCGTAGTAACCGAGAGCGGCAAGACTCATGTAGCCCTGAATGTCGACGCCGGCCGGGCATGCGCGCTGTCCCGGACAGACGCAGTCGGCGTAGTGGTCCGACAGCAGAAGCTCGAGGGCGCTCTTGCGCGCGGTGACGATGCGCTGGCTCCTGGTGGTGACTTCCATTCCGTCGCGAATTCGTGTGACGCACGCGGGAACAAGCCTGGGAGCTCCTTTCACCTCTACCACGCACAGAAAACAGGAGCCGTAGGGTTCCAGCTTGGGATCATGGCACAACGTCGGAATTTCATCGAGGTTGTGCTTGCGTACGACATCGAGGATCGTCTGACCGGGGGCCTCCGACACTTTCTTTCCGTTAATCAGCAGCTCGACTGAAATAGACTTTCGTTCGATTTCTGTAGCCATTCTTATTGCCTCTAATCCTGTCCTCAAAAAGGAGCGCAGCAGTTATCTCTTTTCAATGGCGCCCACGTTGCAGACCGTTATGCATTTGGCGCATTTCACGCACTTCGACATGTCAATCCGGTGAGGCTTCTTCTTCTCGCCCGAGATGGCGCCTGCGGCACAGGACGCCAGGCAGAGTCCGCAGCCCGAACACCTCTCGGCGACTATGAAGAATTCAACCAGAGGCAGGCACGCCTTGGCCGGGCACTTCTTGTCGACGATGTGGGCGGTGTATTCATCAAGA
This sequence comes from Acidobacteriota bacterium, assembly GCA_012719355.1. Lineage (GTDB taxonomy): Bacteria > Acidobacteriota > UBA6911 > UBA6911 > UBA6911 > UBA6911. The sequence continues at coordinate 35,385 of JAAYAM010000156.1, read as the reverse complement.
AAATAGCGGAGAGTTGTGAGTACCGGATTGGGAGCGCTTTGCCCGAGTCCGCAGAGTGAACTCGACTTGATCTGCTCGCCCAGTTCTGAAAGGAGCGCGATATCTTCCTGCTTCCCCTTGCCGGAGCATATGCGTTCGAGGATCTCGAGCATCCGCTTGGTGCCGATGCGGCAGAAGGTGCATTTGCCGCATGATTCGTTCTGGGTGAAGGAAAGGAAAAAGCGCGCTACGTCCACCATGCAGGTGGTCTCGTCCATCACGACCATGCCGCCGGACCCCATGATGGCGCCGGTCGCGGTGATCTGCTCGTAGTCGACGGGAGTGTCGCCGAGTGATGCCGGAATGCAGCCTCCCGACGGTCCGCCCATCTGGACGGCTTTGAAAGGGCTGCCGTTAAGGGTGCCGCCGCCGATATCGTAAATCACTTCCTTGAGCGCCATTCCCATCGGGACTTCCACCAGCCCGCCTCTTTTTATCTTGCCGGCGAGCGCAAATACCTTGGTTCCCTTTGAGCCCTCGGTGCCGCGTTCCTTAAAGGCGTCCGCCCCGTGCAGAATGATCCATGCGATGTTTGCAAGCGTTTCGACATTGTTGATGCAGGTGGGATGGCCCCAAAGTCCCGACTCGACCGGAAACGGCGGCCGCACCCTGGGCATACCGCGCTTCCCCTCGATCGAAGCGATGAGCGCCGTTTCCTCGCCGCAGACAAAGGCTCCTGCGCCTTCCTTCAGATTGATCTGAAGGTTGAATCCCCATCCGAGGATATTGCTTCCGAGGAAGCCGCGGGCCGTCGCCTGCGCGATGGCGTGCTTCAGTCGCTTCACGGCTTCGGGATACTCCGCTCTCACGTAAATGTAGCCGTGGTCCGCCCCGATCGCATATGCCGCGATCGCCATGCCTTCGAGGATCGAATGGGGGTCGCTTTCGAGCAGGCTTCGGTCCATGAAAGCGCCCGGATCGCCTTCGTCCGCATTGCAGATAACGTACTTGTGTGAGTCTTTCGAGCCCGCAGCGAGCCGCCACTTGGTGCCGGTCGGAAAACCGGCGCCGCCTCTTCCCCTGAGTCCCGAATCCGCTATGGTTGAAATCACCTGCTCGGGCGTCATTCGGGTCAGCGCTTTTTCGAGCCCCTGATAGCCGTCACGTGCAAGATACTCGTCGAGACTGTCCGGATCGATGACTCCGCAGTTTCTCAACACGATGCGCTGCTGCTTTGAAGTCGATCCGTTGGTGTCGACAATCCATTCCGTGACTGCCTGCCCGTTCCTGACGTGGCTCTCGACAATTCTCGCGACCTTATCCGGGGATACGTTGCCGTAAACCGTGCTTCCGTTCTTTTCGTCTCTGACTTCTACCAGAACCTCTGCGTAGCACATACCGATGCAGCCGGTCTTCTTCAGGACGGCGTCGCTGCCGGAACCGAGGAGTTCCGCGAATTTCTGATATACCTTGAGGCCGCCCGCCGCCAGCCCGCATGAACCAAGCCCCACTAATACTTCCCGCATAAAACCTCCGATAAGAGTTCAAACCGGCAGCCGGACCAGTTGCCGGCTGCAGACCTGTGAAGGGCGAGAGGCCGGGCGTTAAGCCTTCGCGGCTGCAACACCCTTTGTCTTTTCCGCGTCGCGCCGGTACTGGCGAATCACCTTGCGGATCGTCTGAGGCGTAAGGCGCCCGTAGGTCTGGTCATCGACCATCATCGCCGGCGCAAGGCTGCAGCAGCCAAGACATGCGACCACCATGTAGGTAAACAGACCATCTTCGGTAGTCTCGTCGGGCGCAACCTTGAGTTCGTCGGCGATAACCTGCCCGATCATCTCGGCGCCCACCACGTGACATGCCGTCCCTTTACACAGCCGGATGATATGCCTGCCGAGCGGCTTCAGACGAAACTGCTTGTAGAATGTTATGACGCCGTAGATTTCCGCAGTGGGAATCCCAGTCACGCCCGATATCTGCTCGATGGCGGAGGCGGGGACATAGCCGTAACTGTCTTGTGCCGCCTGAAGCAGCGGGATAAGCATTCCCGACTCGCCGCGATGCCTCCATAGCATTCTTTCAAACGCAGCCGGGGCGACCCGGCTGCTCTGGTTCTCCTGAATCATGTTTCTCCTGCTCCGCGATTTACTTGGATGAGAAGTTCAATGTGTTGAGTTGCTTGATACGAAGCACGCCCGGAATCATGCGGATTTCATTGCGGATCGTATTCTGGATCTCCTGTGTTGAAATTCCCTGCAGCAAGAGGATGATCTCCTTGCCGCCGTCGGTGACGTCACAATGGACAACGTTGTCTGTAAAGTAAAGTCTCATATAGAGACTCGACAGCTTCCCAGGATCCACATCCAGAATGGCATAAGATGTGGCCTTGCGTATATTGCGGCCGCCCATTGTATCACCATCGGGGTTGTTCATAGCCTGGACTTTTTCATAATCCTGGATGAACTCCTCCAGTTCCCTTGAAATCGCCGGTTTCTCGCAGTAGTGGACTTCACATGCTTCCACGCCGTCCAGCGACTGAATGTGTGTGTTGACGATCTGCTGGAGAGACTTGCGATTCCGGGCCTGGATGAGGAGGACAATGTCCCAGTCGCCGAGCACCGGGTCGCAGTAGCAGACGCCGTCGGCAAGATAGAGTTTGGAATATATGTCATAGAGATCCGCATCCTTGGCCCCGCGCACAAAGACCAGTCCGCTGGTCAGCACATGCGGTTCGGTCGCCACCTTGCGGCGCGGTCTGGGTTCCGCTTTCGGCGCGATGCGGCGAATGTGATGCACCAGGTCGTCGACTTCGAACGGCTTGTCGAGATAAACGCTGCCGCCGTGGCTCTGCACCGTGTTGATCGTGTCCTCGTTTCCATATCCGGTGATGACGACCACCGGCAGCTCGGAGTAGATCGACTTGATCACCGAAAGGATCTTGAGGCCGTCAATGTCAGGGAGCCGCACGTCCAGAATAACGCAGCCGAATGGATTCTGTTTGGATTCCGCTGACTTCAGCTTCGACAACGCAGATAGTCCTTCTTCGCATTCCTCTACCTCAAATCCGTGCTGTGCAAGTCCCATCATGACCTGCCGGCGCAGCGCCGCTTCATCATCCACAATCAAAACTCTGGGCTGGGTGCTCATCTTCTTTTCTCCTTTAGAGCCATCGGTTCCCACCGCTGGCAGTTTTGTTCGCTGTCAACAATCCTGAATTCTCTGCATTTCTCGTGCCAGAGGATGAAAAGCCGCGTAAGTCATAAGGAGTATCGGCAAAGCCGCGGTTTTCTCCTTTTTTTCTGAAGCGTCCGCGGCGTAAGAATTCTTAACAGCGGGAGGCCTTATTAAAGCAAAAAGTCTTTGTTTGGTTGGAGATAGCGCTACTGCTAAAATTGTTGACAGTTAACATCATCTAATGGGTTCGTGCAGCTCATTAGTTTTTCTGCTGCTCCTTGTGATGCAGAAGCGGGCGCGCTATAGTTTCTCATCCACAGTTGCCTCCCGACGAATCGAGGATGCGCATGTCTTCTGAGAATCCCCATGGACCGGTAATTCGGAATGACGGGACAGTGCGTTTCCGTCTATGGGCTCCTTCCTGCGAACGCGTTCAAATAGAGCTGGCCGGTGCGCGGCACGCGATGAATCCTTCATCTGCTGGATGGCACGAACTCATAACCGCGGGGACAGGTCCGGGATCGCGCTACTGCTTTGTTCTGCCTGACGGAATGCGGGTTCCCGATCCCGCGTCTCGTTATCAGCCGGAAGGCGTCCACGGACCGAGCGAACTGGTGCATACGGAAAGCTGGCAGTGGGATGAGGGTGGGTGGAAAGGGGCGCCGTGGGAACAATACGTCATCTATGAGCTGCATATCGGAACATTCACTTCGGAGGGGACGTTTTCTGCAGCAATCGGAAGACTCGATCATCTTGCCGCATTGGGAGTCACGGCTGTCGAGCTGATGCCGGTCGCCTGCTTCCCTGGAAAGCGCGACTGGGGCTATGACGGCGTTCTGCCGTATGCCCCGGCGACAGCTTACGGCAGGCCGGAGGGCCTGAAGGCGTTTATCGAAGCCGCGCACCGGCGTGGCCTCGCGGTCGTGCTGGACGTTGTCTACAATCACTTCGGTCCTGAAGGAAATTATCTCTCGCTTTATGCGCGGGAGTTCTTCACCAGGACGCACAAGACCCCGTGGGGCGACGCGATCAATTACGACGGCCCGGGATGTCAGCCGGTTCGTGAGTTCGTCATTCACAACGCACTATACTGGGTTGAGCAGTTTCACATCGACGCGCTCCGGATGGATGCCGTGGATGCGATTAAAGACGACGGTCCGGTACACATACTTGATGAACTTGCGAGACGTGTCCGTGCCGCGTCGAAACGCACCGTTCACCTGGTCCTGGAAAACTACAACAACGAGGCTTCCTGGCTGGAGCGTCATGATGATGGAATGACGCCGTGCTTCTACACGGCGCAGTGGAATGACGACGTACATCACGCTCTCCACACTGCCGTCACCGGCGAGAGGACCGGTTATTACGCCGACTACTGCGGCGATACCGGGAAACTTGGACGTGCTCTCGCGGAGGGGTTTTCGTTTCAGGGGCAGGTAATGTCATATCGAGGCAGGACGCGGGGAGAGCCGTCCGGGCATCTTCCCGCCGACGCTTTCGTTTCGTTTCTGCAGAATCACGATCAAATCGGCAACCGGGCGTTCGGCGACCGTATTTCGACGCTTGCTCCGCGGAAGGCGGTGCGGGCAGCTGCAGCCGTTTATCTGCTGCTGCCGCAGGTGCCGCTGCTGTTCATGGGTGAGGAATGGAACTGCCTGCAGCCCTTTCCTTTTTTCTGCGATTTCGGGCCCGATCTGGCGTCGGCTGTGAAAACAGGCCGCCGGAACGAGTTTGCGAAATTTCCCGCATTTCAGGATCCGGAGCAGCGGGAGCGTATTCCCGACCCGCAGGCTGAAGAAACATTCCGTTCGGCCGTGCTGCACTGGGATCAGCTGGATGAACCGGAGCACCGCGAGTGGCTGCGCTGGTACTGGAGAATCCTGGCCAAACGGCGTGAATTCGTGATCCCTCTGATTCCCGGAATCAGGACCGGTGGCGAATACGTGACGAAAGGAGATGGTGCCGTGATTGTGCGCTGGTGTTCCGGCTCGTCCGTTCTTACGCTCGCAGCCAATCTTTCGCAATCGGCGGTCGGCGGTTTTACAGCTCCTCCGCCGTGGCTGATATGGAAGGAAGGGAATCTTGCCGATGGAGGACGGACGCTTGGGCCATGGACCGTTCTGTGGTGGACGGCGCCGCGCTCGGGGGAAATCACCTTCAGGGACGGAATCGATGCGTGACGACGGCGTGCTCCATGATCAGAGCGGATTTGCATCGACGCAAAACCCTCACTATCATTTGTAGTAACTGGTTGTTATCCTCCGCACCGGGAATACCATTCCAGTTTCATGAACAATCATGGACTACCCTGTAACAATTCTCTACGTTGAGAAAGATCAGGACGGTGCAAATGCCTTCGTTTGCCTTGCCCGCGACCGCGGGCTGATGTACGAAGTGACTTCCGTCGATACTCTCAGCAAAGCCAGGACAGAACTGGTCACCCGGAGGTTCGATATCGCCGTCGCCGACGGCGATTTTTCCGAACTGCTCGGCTATCTTCATGACACTCCGTCTATCCTGCTAATCCGAGATCAGCAGGATATGTCGAAGTTGCGGACTTTGAAGCATCGTGCGGACGACTACGTGCCGAAGGACGGGCAGGGACGGTACCTTGCCGTCCTGCTGCTGTCGATACGGGCAATTCTCGACCGAAGAGCGACGGAGCCGCGCCTCCCTGATATCGGCTTTCTGCATGATGCGGACGCAACGGACGAGGCGGGGTGGACGAGCGAACTCTGCCGGGCCCTGTTCGACCGAGCGAAAGACTGCATCTTTCTCCTCGACCTTAACGGGAGGTTTATCGACGCTAATCGTTCAACCCTGGATCTGATTGGATACACACGGGAAGACATTGCCGATGCGGACATTTTCATGCTGATGAGTCCCGACCAGGCTGCATTTGCACGACAGAGGATCCAGCAGACCGTGCGAGAAGGCTGTACGTCGGATCCTGCTGAATTCCGGTTGATTCGGAAAGACGGGGAGGCGGTTTGTCTCGAGACCAAAAGCTCTCTTGTTCTTCACAAAGGCAAGCCGGTGGCGATCCAGGGGATCGGGCGCGATATCACCGGTCGCAGGCGGATGGAAGAGGCATTGAAAGAGAGTGAAGAGAAGTTTCGCGGCCTGGCCGAAAACATGCGAGCCGCGGCAGGCGTTGTGCAGGGCATGAGGTTCGTATATGTCAATCGGTACATGGCGGAGATGCTCGGCTACTCTGTCGAGGAGATCCTGTCGCTGGACTTTCCGGCTCTGATTCATCCTGACGATCGGGAGTGGATGGTCGACAGGGCGCGACGCCGTCAGCTGGGTGAGCCGGTGCCGGGCAACTATGAGTTTACCGCCTTGACCAAGAACGGTGATTCGCGCCGCGTAGATTTCTCGGTCGGTTCTATGGTTTACCGGGGAAAGCCGGCCATTGTCGGTACCGGCATCGATATTACGGAACGGAAGAAGTCCGAAGAACGGCTGAGATCGTATGCCGCCGGGCTCAAGTTGCTCGCCGACAGCGCCACTCGACTGCTTTCCACCGAAAGGCCGGGCGACTCGTTGGGCGGGATCTTCGACGCCGTTGCGGCTCATATCGGGGTGAGGATATATCTCAACTATTTCGTGGAGAAGGAGGGAAAGACGCTGCGGCTCCAGCGGCATCGTGGTCTTGCGCCCGAGATCGCGCGGCAAATGGAATTGGTGGAATTCGGCAGGACGTTTTGCAGCACCGCTGCGCAGGAGCGGCGGCCGTTGGTAGTGAACAATCTCCAGCAATCGGTGGATCCGAAGGCAGCGTTTCTGAAAACGCTGGGAATCAAGGCCTACGCCTGTCATCCGCTGCTAGGCCACGGCGGGATTATGGGCACGCTTTCGTTCTGTGCTGATGACCGCGACAGTTTCAACGATGACGAAGTGGACCTGATGCGGATCATCTCGCACCAGGCGGCCATGGCGCTGGAGCATCAGCAGCTCACTCTCGAACTCGGCCGACGCGCTGCAGAGCTGTCGGAAGCCAATGCCGCAAAGGATCACTTCATCGCCGTCCTGAGTCATGAATTGCGGACTCCGCTCACACCTGTGGTGATGGGACTTTCTCTGATTCAGGACAAACTGGAGCTCGACCCTGATATGCGCGAGATGTTCGAGAAAGTCAGGCTGAATGTCGAAATGGAAGCGCGCCTGATCGATGACCTGCTGGATGTGACCAGAATCGCGCGCGGGAAAATCGAGTTAAAGCGCAGCGTGACGGAACTCAGCAAGATCGTTCTCATGGCCATCGAAGTGTGCAACCCCGACATTGAGGCCCACGGGTTGCATTTTACCGTCGATTTCGGGCCGTCTCCCTCGTACTGGGTCGATGCCGATGCATCACGTCTGCAGCAGGTTTTCTGGAATGTCCTCAAGAATGCGATCAAGTTCACGCCGCATGGCGGGTCCGTCACCGTATCATGCCGGCCTGAAGGAAGGCAGGCGGTTGTGGAAGTGAGTGACACCGGCATAGGAATCGAGCCGGAGTCCCTGCCCAGGGTTTTTAGCGCGTTCGAGCAGACGAATCAGTCGGGCTTGTGTCGTTTCGGCGGGCTGGGACTGGGGCTTGCTATCAGCAAAGCGTTGGTCGAATTGCACGGGGGCCGGATCGAAGCACGCAGCGAGGGCAAGGACAAAGGAGCGACCTTCCGGATTACGCTTCCGCTGAGTGCAACTGCCGGACGTCCCGAAGCCCCAAAGGCGGCTGCAGCCGAGCTTCAGCGCATGCCCGCTCTGCGGGTTCTCCTGGTCGAGGATCACGGAGTCACGGCGCAGATGATACGAATGATCCTGAGCGAGAAAGGGCACACAGTCACGACTGCAGGCGATGTTTCTTCCGCGTTGAATCTGGCCGGGCAGCGGGATTTCGATCTGGTGCTGAGCGATCTCGGGCTGCCGGATGGAAGCGGGTACGACCTTTTGCGGGAACTTCGTAATCGCGGGCACGGATACCCGAGCATCGCGCTGAGCGGGTACGGTCAGGAAGAAGACATCCGAAAGAGCGCCGAGGCCGGTTTTACTTGCCATCTGACGAAACCTGCTTCCCGCGACGCGATATATGACGCTGTCGCGGCGGCGGTGACTTCTCCTGTGCCACAGCCCGCCCAGATTCCGGTCTTCAATGCGGATGAGGCGAGAAAGCTCTGCTTCGGGAAAAGCGAAATGGTGCACGAGATGGCATCCTTCTTCATGACCGATTCGCTCGAGCTGGTTTCCGGCATGAATGACGCCCTCGAAAAAGGGGATCTGGAGGCGATCGGAAAAGCCGCGCACAGGCTCAAGAACAGCACTGTCTACCTGGCGGCCCGCCCCTCGACGGACGCCGCGATACGGCTCGAAAAGGCAGCGAAAACCGGAGACCGGATTGCGACCGGGAAAGCCCTTCGTGAGCTGGAACATGAAGTGTCGCGCCTGACGAATGCTCTGAAGACGTATTGCAGGCCTGCCTGATGCTGCATCAGGCAGTCAGTAGAAGACCGCCGAATCACCCTTCTGTCTGGCAAGTTCCACAAAGTGGCCGATGATCTTGTCTCGACGTGCCATTACCCCTTCGATTTCCAGACTGTTGAGGAAGCCCGCGGTCTTCTCTTTCAGTTCGTCGGTATCCAGTTGCTGCAGCCGCTCGAAGAGCCGGCGGTCGCATCGCTCCAGATTCCTGGGATTTTCCAGCGTGTGGTAGAGACGGAAGGCGCGGGTGAAATCTATCATCCAGAGACGCCAGTCTTCCGAGATCAATGTGTTCCCCAGATTCCGGTCGGTGTCGTAGACGAGTTGTGAGAATACTCTCATCCTGTGCATCTGCCTGTTCCAGGCTTCAATGTCGGGAGGATGAATCCCTTTGCTGATCCTCTGCCTTTCGTCCATCTTTACAGGGAGCCACCAGCTAAGCGCACCCGACTTGCCTCTCCACTTGCGTTCGACCGTCACAGGCATCATGTCGCCCAGACCGAGAAGCTTCGCCAGTTCGAAAGCGGCAATGCTGTATTTGTAGGAATCGCGGAAATTCATTTCCGTATTGCCGTTGTCGAATCTGATCGAAGGTTTGTACTCGTCGACCGGCTGGAAGGCGGCATCGTGAGTCATGGTGCCGTTATCGAGAGTCAGCCTGTAGGGGCTGGTCTTGCCTTTTCCTATCCTCCTGCTGCCTACGATTTTCGCTGTGAGCAGGAATTCCCTCATTTGTTCTTCGGTTGGTTGTTCCTGAAGCCGGGCGCTTGAAGGGGTTGTGAGGATCATCGCCACTATCAGCGCCGCGGATCTGAAAAGGACAAAAGCCATGGCTTCCGGCCTCCGGGAGGATTAGTGCTAACCAAATAGTAACTGTTGCCGCAGGCTGCTGGAATGGGGAGGAGAAAAAACAGAACAGCGGCCCAATCCCCCGAAATGCTATTGTTCAATAACCCAGGGTTGGTGGGCGGCGTTTGCGTCCCCCGACCCTGGGTTATGGGGAAGAACCGTTATGCAGGAGAGGAAGATGAATCGATCGGCCCGATCAGGTTCACATTCAGCCGGATCATTTCCTCACGCAGTGCCCTGGTATAGACTCCCGCCACCATTACATGATGAATCCCGACGATACTCTGGAAGAAAGAATCCGCTTCCCTGATTTGCAGTTCCGCCCGGTTCGAACAGTACCTGCGCATCTTCTTCAACTCCGGATCGGTCGCGTTTTCGTACGACGGCCTGCCCGTATCGTCAATCCCCGGCTGAATTCTTCCCGGCCAAACGACGAAGCTGTTGAGGTCTTTGGTAAATCCGCCCATGGTCACTTCGAGTCCGGCAGGGAACGAAACCTGCGGTGTCACTCCTCCCATTCCATGATAATCGCGCAGTTTGTACGGCAGGGCCGCCTCGTTGCTCCCCAGCAGCCGCAGCGGGGCGACGCAATGGCGAAGCACCGTGGTGGACTTTTCGATATCGACGGAGGATACATTGCAGAAGTAAGAAGGTTTCCGGCTTATCTCCTGCAGCATCATAGATGACAGCATTCCACATACATCCGCTTCGCATGGCATTGCATACCCTTCATCACGCAATCTTGTGAATGCCAGGCAGGGGGGCGGCAATTTCCGGTTTGAATTAAACGTGAAACTCAGGCAATCGATCGAAAGTCCGGACAATCCCTCTTCTTCGATAATGGAGCGCAAAAGAATATACATTTTGGACGATTCAAGGAGTGTCTCATCCGTGGGCTCGACGATCGCTGCGGCTTCCTTCTTCCAGCGTTGCATCTCCTTTTCAGCGGCGGCGGAATCCACATTTCGAAGCAGGGATTCGAGCTGTTCGATCGGCCGGAATTCCAGGTGCACCCCCGTGCGGTTATAGATGGTCTCGGCGGTCAGGTTGCGCGCCGGCACACTGGTGGAGTCAAAAGGCCTGCCGTAAATGACTGCCCGCTTTCCTTCGAGGAGCCTCGGAGCCGCGAGAATCTTCATCAATTCGATCGCGTGCTGTTCGGAATTGGCAAGCAGGGCATTTGAGCCTTTCGCCCGGAATGCGGCAGCGACATTCGCTTCCATCATGATCAGGTCCGGCATCGGGGGAAGCAATATCATGGGAACGTCGATAGGATCGAGTGAAACGGGGATAATTCCGGAATTCAGATTTGACCTTGGCAAGCCGAAGAAGAGAATATCCGGAGCCTCCGATTGAATCGTCCTGATTACTTCCTGCGGCTTCTGATAATCGGTTTTGGCCGTGACTACGGAAAATTCAAATTCCTTGATTGCTCTCACCGACTCCGTGAAGCGGGCAAATGAATCCGGATAGTCACTCAGCAGGAGCAATTTCCTCTTATTCCCTCTCTGCGCCGGTTTTGCCGCAACTACCGGAATCTGTTCACCAACCAGGGCCTCGGGCAGAGTGACGGCCATGCTTGCCATGGTCGTAGTCTTAATAAAATCGCGTCTTCCGACATGCGTACATCCGCAATTGCCTTTCATCATCGTTGTCTCGCCTTTCATGAATCCTTCGATTCCGAGAAACACTACTGCAATCTGACGCAATCGAGTCGCAGGGTTTCGGCTCTCGCTTTACAATCGTAGCCCAATCATAAGGCCGTTTCCTTTACCAGACCACGTAAAAAGCAAAGAGGATTGCGTCGGAAGGAACGTTTCGCTTTGCTGCTGGGGGAAGGTATTAACGAATTGCCGTCAAGGACGACTTTCGACAGGGTCGAGACGATCCGTGCCGCGTCACAAGGAAGAAAAAGGAATGTCGAGGACCGGGTAATTGCAGTTCCTGAAATTGTAATGCCACCATTCGCCGGCGAAAACCCTGAACTTCCCCTCGCGCTCCATTGCTCTGCGCAAGAGATCCCGGTGTGCCCGCTGCACGGCGGTACCGCCGCGATAATGAATCGATGCGCGTTCGGTCAGTTCATCGTAAGGGCTCGGCATCGCGATTTCCTTCCCTGTCGCGAGATCGTACAACCCGACATCGACTGCGCATCCGCGGTTATGCCTGGATCCGGTAGCCGGGTCGGCGACGTACGACCGTTTCTCCGGCGGAACGATGTCCCAGAACAGCTTCGTGACGGACCATGGGCGGTAGGCGTCATAGATGATCAGGCCATAGCCTTGTTTCTTCAGCCAGCGGTGCGCTGAGACTACGGCATCGGCAACCGGCTGCTGCAGAAATGCGCGTGCATCGGAGTAAACCGGCTTGCCCATGAAATTCCTGTCTGTGGCGTAGCGAAGGTCGATTCTGATAGTCGGGTCGAGTTGTACTACTTCGACGAGCGAGTTGGACTGTGCGAAGACGGCTATTGCGGCAACGCAGCAGATTGCCACGATCGCGACGGCGGCGTTCTTTTCCATAGTCCAAGTTTACATGAAGGAAGAAGGGAGAAAATCTTCTCGTAACCATTTCAATTACGTTTTAAAGTATGCGGAGCATCGTTCCCTGAATCAGAGTATCTGGCCATTGGCTGCATTCCCGCCGTTCGGGGTGCAGGTTTAGTTTTGGAGACAAACGCAGATGAGTGGAAACGCGAAATATCAGAAGCTCCTGGAGCCCGGCCGCATCGGTTCTGTGAAGACCAGGAACCGGATCGTCAAGACCGGTGCAGGCATGCTGATGTGGCACGAAGACGACTTGCACATGCGTGAAGAAGTGAAGGCCTTTTATGAAGGGATCGCACGCGGAGGCGTAGGACTCCTCATCGTGGAGTCGCCTACGATAGATTACCCGCGGGGTGTCCGATGGCCCCAACGGTACCGCATCGACGACGACAAATATATAAAAGGCTTGTCGGAACTGGTGGAAGTCATACACAGGCATGGCTGTCCCACATTCATGCAGATGAACCACGACGGCCCCTGGCAGGTGAAGCTGCCCTTTGCGCCCAAGCCGATGTATGACGGCGCTCCCATCGCGGCTTCCGCGGTCACTTTTGAGTCCGAAACCGACTTCCACAATGAGACGCCTCATGTACTGACGGTGGATGAAATCCAGGAGATCGTGGACAAGTTCGCCAGCGCGGCGGTCAGGGCCCAAAAGGCCGGGTTTGACGGCGTCGACATAAACGCGGCCAGCAGCCATCTCCTGCACAACTTCTTCTCGCCTTTCTGGAACAGGCGCGAGGACGATTACGGCGGGAGCGTAGAGAGCCGGGCGCGTTTTGCGATGGAAGTCATAAGGGAAATAAAGAAGCGTCTGGGAGATGATTTTCCGGTTTCCATAATCATGAACGGCATGGAGATCGGCCAGGTTATCGGCGTCGACAACAGCAGGTGCCTGACTCCGCAGGACAGCAGGGAGATTGCGAAATGCCTGCAAAAGGCCGGCGCTGATGCCATTCAGGTAAGGAGCCATTGGCTGGGATATCACGTGGGCGCGTATCTTCCCGATGCGCTCTTTTACCCGGAACCTCCGGTGCCTGTCGCTGAAATGCCGAAGGAATACGACTCCAGCCGGAAAGGCGCGGGGGTCAATATTACTCTCGCGGCAGGAATCAAGACCGCCGTGTCCATTCCGGTGCTGGTTGTGGGCCGGCTCGATGCGGATCTCGGAGAGAAAATACTGCGGGAAGGGAAAGTCGACTATATCGCGATGACCAGGCGGCTGATTGCCGATCCTGATTATCCTAACAAGCTCGCCGCGGGGAAAGTGGACGACATAGCTCCCTGCACCGCCTGCGACAATTGCCTGGGAAACCAGAGATGCCGCGTCAACGGGCTGGTGGGCACCCATTTCAACACGATAGAAAAGGCGACAAAGAAGAAGAAAGTGGTGGTGATCGGCGGAGGTCCTGCCGGAATGTCCGCCGCAAGAGTCTCCGCGCTGCGCGGGCACGACGTGACTCTGTACGAGAGAGCATCGAAGCTGGGAGGCCTCCTGCCGCTCGCCTCGATGGTAAAGGGCTCACATCCCGAAGATCTCTCCCTCCTGATCGGCTATTTCGAGCGTCAGATTCTGAAGCTTGGCGTAAAGGTGATTCTCGGGAAGGAAGCTGACATCAAAGTCATCGAACAGCTGAAGCCGGACGTTGTGTTTCTTGCCACGGGTGGGACGCCGGTTGTTCCCGATATTCCAGGCATCGACAAGCCGAACGTGGTCGACGGTGCGGTGCTCCACCGGCGGCTCAAGTTCTTCCTGAAGTTCCTCAGCCCGGAAAAGCTCAGGGAGCTCTCACGGTTCTATATGCCGATCGGGAAAAGAGTGATCGTGATCGGAGGCGGAATACAGGGTTGCGAACTGGCGGAGTTTCTGACCAAGCGCGGGAGACAGGTCACGATTGTGGAAACGAAGGACAAACTGGGAGAAGGGATGGTGGACGCCCTTATGGATCATCTCTTCCTCTGGTTCAGGAAAAAGGGTGTGACGACGATCGGGGGCGTCAGGCAATACGTCGAAATCACCGACAGAGGGCTCACCATCGTAAACAACGAGGGGAAACGACAAACGATCGAAGCGGACACGATCGTCTCCGCTCTGCCGTTGAAGGCGAATCCGGAGTTGTTGAAAGGCCTTCAGGAGAAGGTTCCGGAGGTGTACCCAATAGGCGATTGCAGAGACCCGCTTCTGATTGCGGATGCCATCGGCACCGGTCTTCGTACCGCTCGAACCGTGTGAAGAAGAGTAGGGCTCAGGATTCTTGATTCAGGTTTTCCGGAGGACTATGACGCAGCCTCAGACGGCAGCACTCCAGCAGGAGGTAATGCGGCGAAAACAGGCGACTTATGCCCTGATCGCCGTCTTCACTACTTTTTTTGCCGCAAGCTATTTTTTCCGTGGATCGAGTGTCACGTTGCCGAGGATCGCGGCGGAATTGAACGGCATGTCGCTCTATTCCTGGGCGCTCTCGCTGCCGGGTCTTGCCTCGGCTTTCGCCACTCTTCTGTTCGGCAAGCTCTCCGACATGTATGGTCGGCGCGTGATGCTGCTGATCTCGCTGGCCCTGTATGGAGGCGGGGCCGTTCTTGCCGCGCTCAGCCAGGATTTCGTGTTTTTCATTGCCGCCCGCGTGATCATTTCCTTCGGACAAGGAACGGTGGCGCCGCTGTGTTTCTCGGTCATCGGCGACCTGTATTCACCGGCCGAACGAAGCAAATGGAGCGGCCTGTTGCAGATTCCGGCCGGAATCTCCGCGATCGTCGTGCCGTGGTTTGTTGGAATGCTCACGGATCAGTTTAGCTGGCGCTATTTCCTGTGGGTTGCAGTGGCGCTGGTCATCGTGTCCGGAGTGCTGGTGCTGACCAGCATCCCGTCACTGTCAAAACGGACGGAGCACAAGATCGATTTTTCGGGCTCATGCGCGCTGGCTGTCGCGATATCGTCCATGATCCTCGGCTTCTCCTGGGCAGGCAGCCTCTATTCATGGACGTCTCCCTGGATCATAGGGCTATTTGCAGCGTCGGCAGTGGCATGGATCATCTTCGTCAGAATCGAAGGCGGCGCCAAAGAGCCGATGCTGGATCTGCAGGTTCTCACCAACCGCACATTTCTTACAGCCGCAGTCTCAGCGCTGCTGTCATACTTCTCGTTGCTCGGGATAACGATGTATTTTGTCCTCTTCCTGCAGGGAGTGCAGGGGATGAGCGCAACGTGGAGCGCCCTGTTCACCACTCCGTTTGTGGCTTTCATGACATTCGTCGGCGTTCCCACCGGGATAATCCTTTCCCGCGCCAGGCGCTACAAGGCAATGTACATCATAGGATACGGGGTTCTGACGGCCGCCGCGTGTGTGATGGTCCTTTTCACGGAAGATACCCCGCTGTGGGTGGAAATCCTGGTGATTGCGGTTGCAGGCATAGGGTTGGGCGCAATTCCGACCATCAACACGCTCGTCGCCCAGTTCGCGTTGCCGAAGAGACTCCTCGGTGTGGCGGTAGGGGCGATGTTCTTTTTCGTTTTTCTGGGCAACGCAGTCGGTCCGGCCATACTGGGATCCGCCATGAATGCGAAATACGAGAAGACGCTCGGTGAGTTGCTTCCTCCTGAGTTGAGTACGGAGGTCGATCAGGCCACACTGGAGTCTCTCGCCGATTCGCGCATACTGCTTTCTGCCGAGGCAATGGACAAGCTGCGCAAGACGTTTGAGGGAATCGACGGAGGGGAGACGCTTCTGGATCGCACCGTGAAGGCTATTCGCTCTTCCCTGGAAGCGGCCCTGAGACTGGTCTTCTTGATCGGCGCCGTCGCGACCTTCCTGTCTTTTCTGCTGATCATCATGATCCCGGAAGTCCCCATAGACGCCGAGGTCGAGGACAAAAGCAGAAGGTAAAGGAACGCGACCCTTACAGGGTTGAACGGCCGTTGTGCCGCTCAACCCTGTAGCCGAAATCTGAGGAAACAACTCTAGACCAGCGGTATGTCCTTCGGAGCCGTCGTGAATGAGGACAGTGTCGCCTGGGCTTCAGTGAAGTAAAAAGTGATAAACGTCTCATCCTCAGCCCCTTTCGGATAGATTGCGAGGAGATTGGGGGCCTCGGTGAAAGCCTGTGCCTTTGCGTCGCGGGTCTGGTCAAACGCCACTTTTCCCCGCACCCGCAGCCAGGTCCCGTCGGCTCCCATGGCTGAGATTTCGATATCAGGCTGCTTCACCATCTGCCTGTAGACGTCTTTTGTGTTGTTGGTGCAGAAATAGATTCTGTTGTCCCGTACCATCGTAAATCCGAAGGGGCGGACCCTTGCCTTTTCCCCATCCACTGTTGCCAGATGAAAAACCTGGTTGGCCTTGAGAAATTCATATGCTGTGTTCATTTAACGACCTCCTGTCAGTACGCAAGGCCGGCATTATATACCAGAGACGGCACAAATAACGAGATGCGTAACATGTCTTCAGTGGAACCGCTGATCCGCGACACGGCGGTCGACTCCGGGATTTTCAAACCACCCCGCTCTTGAACCGGGATGTGAATCGAACTCGGGCACGTACGGCTTGATATCGAGCAGCTGCGTGTTGTCGATAATGTCGATGTCACGCACGTAAAGGGTCGAACCTTCCTTGCGGATCAACCGCACGATCGACATTCCTATGGGATTGGGCCTGGCGGGAGAGCGCGTTGCAAACAGTCCGTGTTCGCGATTGTCACGGTAAGGCGTGACCTTCGGCTTGAATTCGCTCGTGCAGTGCATCCAGTAAATCAGCCAGAGGCGCTCGAACCCATCTATATCCTCGAGCGCCGCGGCGTATCGTTCATCAACGATCACGCGGCCTTCGGCATCCTTGCCGTAGACCGACTGAATGGGAGTTCCTGCGGCTTCCTGAAACGGAGTCCGGATCACCCCGATCTTTTCAAATACTATCGGCATCTCTATTTATCCCCGGAAACATACAGTTTCCCTTTGTCAGCAGATCAACAATCCGCCGGCTGCCGCGCGGGCTTCTTCCCCCCCACTCCCAATTTGATCAGGATGTCCTCCATCAGGCACCAGCGGGTGAGGGAAGACTGGAACAGGTTTGCGCCCACAAACAATGTGAACCACAGCCAGTTTGGATTGACCCAGTGCGCAAGCGCAAGGCTGATCATTATAAAGCTTCCTGCTATCAATCGAATCCATCTTTCCACGGTCATAGACACTTCCTTTCTAGTTTGTTGATCCGGCGGGCGCGTTCTGCAGTTCGCGGCGACGCATCCTGTAGAAGAGCACCGGCACCGTCATACGGCTGAGGAGCAGTGACGCGATCTCTCCAGCCATCAGTGAAATCGCCAGTCCCTGGAATATAGGATCGAACAGAATCACGGTTGCTCCGACTACCACTGCTGCGGCCGTCAGCATCATCGGACGGAACCGTACGGCTCCCGCATCAATGACCGCCTGTGCCAGCGGC
Organism: Acidobacteriota bacterium; assembly: GCA_012719355.1. Classification (GTDB taxonomy): domain Bacteria; phylum Acidobacteriota; class UBA6911; order UBA6911; family UBA6911; genus UBA6911. The sequence goes on along the minus strand of JAAYAM010000156.1, from coordinate 17,939 downwards.
TCTCCCATCTTCAGCCGGAGTTCGATAAAGTCTACGAGTATGATCGAGTTGCGCACCACGATTCCTGCACCGGCGATGAATCCGATCATCGACGTCGCGGTGAAGAAGGCGCCCATGGCCCAATGGCCCGGGAGAATGCCCACCAGCGAAAAGGGAATCGCGGCCATGATCACCAGGGGAGTCTTGAAATCCTGGAACCATGCAACTACCAGGAAGTAGATGAGAATCAAAACAGCGGCGAAGGCGAGCCCAAGATCCCGGAAGACTTCATAGGTGATATGCCACTCGCCGTCCCACTTCATCGCCAGCCTTTCTGAACTCGGCGGCTGAGTCGCCGTGTACGTGTCGAGACGGTATCCTTCCGGCAGCTGCAGTGATTTGATTTTTTCGTTCATCGCGAGTATCGGATAGACGGGGCTTTCCTCCCGCCCGGCGACGTCCCCTGTCACATACACCACCGGCATGAGATTCTTGTGGTAGATGTTCCTGTCGCGCACTGACTTCTTCCAGGTTCCGAGTTCGCCGAGGGCGACCAGGCGGCCTGAAGCTGACGGAATCCTTAGGCTGTTCAGGTCGTCGATGCTCGATCTGCTGTTCAGAGGAAGACGGAGCTTCAAAGGCATATCTTCGGCTTCGTTCGGGAGGTGCAGGAGTCCCGGCTGCACTCCGTCGAGGGCAAGCGCCACGGCCTGCTGGACCTCACCTGTCGAGACCCCTGCAAGCGAAGCCTTAAGCCTGTCGAAGTGAAACACCATCTCCGGCTGCCGGTCTTCAACATACCAGTCGACGTCGACCGCGCCGGGGGTCTCTTCCAGTATGGTTCTCAACTGCCGGGCCACTTCGATCTGGCGTTCATAGTCAGGGCCGTAGATCTCAGCGACAAGCGTCTGGAGCACAGGCGGGCCGGGCGGCACCTCCGCAACTTTCATCCTGATGCCGTACTGATCCGCAACGGGGAGGAGGCGTTCGCGCACCTGCCGAGCGATTGCATGGCTCTGCCTTGAGCGTTTCCCTTTCGGGGTAAGGTTGATCTGGATGTCCGCGACATTTTCACCACGGCGCATGTAGTAGTGCCTGACGAGGCCGTTGAAGTTGTAAGGAGAGGCCGTGCCGACGTAGATCTGGTAATCAGTGATTTCCGGAACCCGGTTCAGCTCGGCGGCCAACGCCCGCGTGGCGGCGGCGGTCTTTTCGAGGCTGGTTCCTTCCGGCATGTCGACGATCACCTGGAACTCGCTCTTGTTGTCGAACGGGAGCATCTTGACCACCACCAGCTTGAAGTAGACCATGGTCACGGCTCCGATCAGCAGCAGCGTGACGATCCCGAGGAACACCCATTGGTTCCTGTCCCGTGCGAGGAGCTTCCCCATGAACCAGCGGTAAAGCCTGGTGCTGCGGCTTTCCGTCTCTCCTTCCTCGTGTCCCCCGTGTGCTCCGCGGAGGAAGCGCTGGGCAGCCCAAGGGGTGATGACGAAGGCTACCAGCAGCGAAAAGATCATGGCGGCAGAGGCGCCAATCGGGATTGGACGCATATACGGTCCCATCAAGCCACGCACCATGGCCATGGGAATGATCGCGGCTATTACGGTGAAAGTGGCCAGGATTGTCGGGTTCCCAACTTCGTCTACCGCTTCGACGGCAACATCGATGAAAGGACGTCCGTGATTTTCCGGGAGCCGCTTGTGCCGCACGATGTTTTCTATGACGACGATAGCGTCGTCCACCAGGATCCCGATTGAGAAGATGAGGGCAAACAGCGTGATCCGGTTCAAGGTATAGCCATACAGGAGAAAGACGACAAGCGTCAGGGCCAGCGTAACCGGAATCGCCACTGCAACTACTCCGGCTTCACGGAGCCCCAGGATCAGCCAGATCAGGATCGTGACCGAGATGACCGCTATCATCATGTGAAGCAGAAGCTCGTTCGACTTTTCCGAGGCGGTCTCGCCGTAGTTCCGCGTCACGGTCATCTGCAGCTCAGCTGGGAAATGCGCTTCTTTGAAACGCTCGGCTTTTTCCAGCACCGCCTCGGCAAGGACCACCGCGTTTGTCCCCTTGCGCTTTGCGAAGGTAATGGTCACCGCGGGCATCAGATCACTTACGATGTTTGATCCGGAAGCCAGGACCGGGGCAAGGCTCACAAGGGGCTGCTGGTGAATGTCTGGAGGTGAGATTCCTTTGGCTTCCGCAGCGGCGCCGGCGGAGAAGAAAACGTAATCGGCGGGTTCGTCAGGGCCATCTGAAATCCTGGCTATGTCGCGCAGATAGACCGGAATGTTGTTCTGCACTCCCACAACCAGGTTCCCGACATCTTCGGCGTCTCTGAGGAAGCCGTCGAGGCGAACCGAGAGAGCTTCGTTGTTGCGTGTAATCACGCCCGCGTCTGTGGCGCGGTTTTCCGCCTGCAGCACGCCCGTAAGGCGCGAGGTGCTGATTCCGTACGAAGCCATCTTTGAGGGATCCGGCTCTATGAGCAGAGTGCGCCTCTGGCCGCCGATGAGTTGCGTTTCGGACACGTCCGGTATCAGCTGCAGTTCATTCCTGAGTTCCGCCGCCGCCCGCCGTATCTCGAACCCATCGAGTGTTCTGCTCCACAAAGTCAGGGCCAGGAATGGGACGTCGTCGATGGATCGCGGCTTGATCAGCGGTTGCGAGGCGCCGGGCGGGATGAGATCGAAATTTGCGAACATCTTCTGGTTCAGCCGGACGATGCTGTTCTCTTCGTCTTCCCCGACATAAAAGCGGACGATGGCAAGGCTCGCGCCGGGACTCGAAGTCGAGTAGACGTATTCCACGCCCGGTATCTCCCAGATCAGCCGTTCCATCGGCCTGGTAATGCGGGTTTCAACCTCTTTTGCGGAAGCGCCGGGGAAGGATACCATCACGTCGATCATAGGAACTATGATCTGTGGTTCTTCTTCCCTGGGGAGGAGCGCCACGGCGGCAGCTCCAAACGCGATTGATGCGATGAGGATCAGCGGCGTGAGTTTTGAATGAATAAAGGCGTGGGCCAGCTTTCCTGCTATCTGCGGTGTGCTCATGACCGGATCTCCAGAATCGGGTTTCTGCTTCACTGTGCCTTTACGGTGACGCCATCAGTAATCCGGCTATTCAAACCGGACACGATTGTCTCGCCGGACTCGAGGCCGGAAAGGACTTCATAGTGTTCAGCATCGTACGGTGTGACTTTGACAAGCCGGAAACGCGCTTTTGAATCCGTTCCAACGACGAAGACTCCGGTGAGCTGTCCCGTCTCCCGGACTGCCGTGCGGGGCGCCAGAAGCGCATTGCGGCTTTTAGACGGCACCTCGACCGCGACAAACTGGCCGGTCGTGGTCTGAAAATCCGCCGGAAGATCGACTTTGAACTGCACGCTGTGGGTCGACGGGTCGGACAGAGGCACGATTTCCGCAATCTTTCCTTCTGCAACGGCACCCTGTACGGATCTGACCCTGACGGACATGCCGGGGCGCAGCAGTGCGGCATTGCTGCTGGGAATGTCGGCAACCGCCTGCGGCCTTGCCGTGGATTCAATCACAAGGATCGGGGTGCCGGGGAAGATCGCTGTTCCCGGATCGGCCTGGCGCTGCACGACACGGCCATCGGCGGGAGCCTTGAGCGTTGTCCAGCTCATCATCACCTCCGCGCGCGCCGCCTGTGCCTTTGCCTGTTCTATGCGGGCTTCGGCCTGCCGTATGCGGTCTTCTGCTGCTGAGACCATCGCCTCCCTCGATGCGAATTCAGCCATGCTCGTGTTATGCCGTGTCCTGACCTCGTCCATTTCCTGTGGCGAGACCGAACGCGCTTCGTAAAGCTTCTGATAACGGGTGAGTGTCTGGGTTGCCAGGTCGGTGGCGGCTTTGGCTGCTGTCCTCATATCTGCTGCCGACTGGTGGGACTTGCGCGCTTCGGCGAGCGCGGCTTCGGCGGCACTGACGGCTGCAAGCGCCGCTGCGCGCTGGCCTTTGGCATCACGCGCATCGAGCGTCGCGAGTAGCTGGTTCTGCCTTACCGTGTCTCCCACCCGGACATGCATATCGCGGACGAAGCCGTTCAGCTGAGCCGAGAGTATGATGCGGTTGCGTGGCTGCACAGTCCCGGGGACTTCTATCTGTCCCGGAACGGTCTGGTAGTTGACCTGGGACACGCGTGCGGACACCGGTTGCGGGTCCGTGGATGTTGTCTCTGCGCCCTTATCGGCACAGGCGATGTGCAATGCGAGAGCAGATGCCAGCAGTAGCGCCGTAAAAGTTCTGGATTTCATCAGCAGCCTCCTCAGATCAATCGAGATTCATTGCCGGCGAGGTCGGACTGAGGATGCCGGCAGCATATTCAACTCTGGCAAAGCTGAGCAGTTGCTGGAACACAGCCTGCGAGAGGCTTGTACCGGCGTTGCTGCGCGCCGTCTCAGCCGAAAGAAGATCGGTCATGGTCGCGAGCCCCGCGTCGTACCGGTTCCTCAGGATCCGGAGCCCTTCATCGCTCTGAGCAGCCGCGGCCCGGGCGGCCTCGACCTGCTGTTGTGCGGCGCGGTATTGAATCAGGGCGTCGCGCAGTTCGAGCGCCATCGCCGATTCCATCGCCGACAGCTGCCGGCGCTTCTGTTCCAGGCGGTGTCGCGCCGCCTCGAGCCGGGCACTGTCGCTCCCTCCTGAAAAAAGGTTCCAGCGCAGTGTTATGCCCGCCGCCCAATTACTCCCCCCGTAGACGTTGAGAGAAGGATTGTCGGCTTCCCAGGTAGTGTAGCCGGCGATTACGGGCAGAAATTCCTTCTCGAGCGACCGCACCACAGCTTGCTCCCGGCGCAGTTGTGCGCGAAGGTTCTCATAGTCCGGACGGTGTCGTTTCTGTTCCTCGATGAGGGTCTCTTCAGAGGGGAGCACAAGTTCCTTGATGGCAAGAGGTGCGGTTTCGCCGGTGGCACGATCCAGGCCGTATCCCATCAGGCGGTTGAGCCGCGCCTTCGCCCTTTCGAGTTCGCCCTGCGCCTGGATCTCCTGCTGTTTGGCGGCCGACAGATGTACGCGGCTGCGCAGCAGGTCCGCCTCGACCGCAAGGCCGCTGGCGACGCGGGTTTCTGCCTGTTGCTCCAGCACTTCCGCCGATCGGAGCGCGATTCGTGCCGTCTCGAGTGTGTCCCGGGCCAGAGATGTGAAGTAGTAACTCTCAAACACCGCAAGCATAACCCCGCGCACATGATCCTGGTGTGTCTGGTCTGCGATGTCGATTCCCAGCCGTGCCTGCTCGCGCATGCTCCTGGTCCTGCCGAAGTCCCATATCGTCTGCTGCACGGTCGCCCTGGTCTGCAGGTTGTCTATGGCGGACGGGTTGTTCAGTTCGGGAAGGGCAAAATTCGCGGCGGTAAAGCGCCGCTGCGAAAGCAGGGTAGAGAAGACGAATACGGGATTGTTACCGGCAAGATACGACTGTTCGAAGTCGAGCCGCGGCAGGTATCCCGCCCTGGCCGCTTTGAATTCAGCCCGTGCAGCCTGCCGGCCGGGCGCATCGGCGGCAAGGTCTGGATTGTTTTCGAGCGCCCGTGCAGCTGCTTCCGAAAGCGTCAACTTCTGTTGAGATACGAGCGAAGGGGCGAACAGAGCCGCCCAGATGATTGTGAGGATCCAGTCCCGGTGATGGCGTGGTCGTTTCATGGCAGCCCCCGATGGGTTCCTTCCGGAGTGATCGCCGAAGCCAGCTTTACTCCCTGTTTCAGCCGTCGATAGAGAATCGAACGCATGATGGTGCAGGCCCTGTGGATCTCCGGATCGGTGAGTCTGTAGAAGATATTCCTTCCTTCGCGCCGGTGTTCCACGATGCCGGCGTGTACGAGCAGCGTCATGTGTTTCGACAGGTTGGCCTTCGAAATCTTCAGTTCTTCCAGCAGGTCCGCCGCCGCGATTTCCCGCTCGTCGAGGCGGTCGACGATTGCCAGCCTGACGGGATGCCCAAGAGCCTTGCAGATCTCGCACTGCATTTCGAAGATCTTCTGCCGCATCGCCAATTCCTCTGAATGTTTCATAGTTGCATCGTTTCCTTGTTGCGAAACTGTATACGACTAATAAATAAGGCGTCTTTCCGCCGCAGTCAAGAGGGAAGAAGAAAAAAAGTTCGCTGAAAGCCGGGTGGAAACGATGTTCCATATGGATTTGTTCGCGATTCAAAATTAGAATTTGTGCAATAATCGTAAAGTCGCAGATACGGCTGGCAAAGGAGGAGAAATGACTGACACTGTTCGCAAAGTTGATTATTTCTACATCGAAGCTCCGAACAAGCCGGGTGAGGGAGCGAAAGTGCTCTCGGCGCTGCAGGAACTGGGTGTCAACCTGCTGGCTTTTTCCGGATTCCCGCAGGGGCGTCGTGCCCAGATTGACTTTGTTCCCGAAGACACTGTGAAGTTCAAGGCGGCTGCCCGAAAGGCCGGTCTCAAACTGAGTGCACGGAAGACATGCTTCCTGGTGCAGGGAGAGGATCGGATCGGCGCGGTCGCCGAGATCATGGGGAAGCTGTCTGAAGCCGGCATCAACGTGACGGCGATCGATGCCGTCGGCGCGGGCGAGGGGCGCTACGGTGCGATTCTGTGGGTCGATCCAACCGCCGTGAGGAAGGCGGCCAAAGTGTTGGGTGCTGCATAGACGGACTGTTTCCCTTCACACGGCAAGTTTCCCCGATTCGTACGCGTGCTTGAAGTTCTGCAGTCCAAGTTCGAGCTGCTTCGCGGGATCCCTGCCGGAGAATCTTGTAAACAGGGCTCCAAACCGGCCGCCGGGCGGTTCGTAGCTGAGGATTACCCGGATCTCGGTAGCAGAATCGCCCGCCTTTCGGAAATGTATCGATCCGGCGTTGTTCACGTCGGCGTTGAGAAGCGAATGCCAGGTGAAGGAATCGTTTTCTCTTTCGTTGTATATCTCCGCCTCCCATTCGAATCTGCGGCCGGCGGGTCCCCTCACAATCCAGTGTGAGCGTGACCCGTTGATCGCCCTGACCGACTCGACACCCTCCATGAAACATGGAATGTTCTCGGGATTCCGCCAGATGCGATACACGTCTTCCGCCCGTCCTTGTACCGTGATGCTGCGTTCTATCTTCACCGCCCTGTCGTGGTGAACGCTGGCAATGCCGCTTCTTGTCATTCTTCTGCCGGCGAATCGCCGGAAAGCCTCTTCATGGGTCAGGCCCCAGATGAGCAGCATGCCGCCGGCAGATGCGGCAGCAACACGCTCCGGGGACCGCCACGGCCATGCGAGAGCAGCGATTGATGCTCCTGCCAACATCGCTCCGGCCGCCACTACTCTTTTCGTTCCGTCTTCTCTCATGCAGATGGACAACGCAAAAACGGTTCCAAAAATCCTCCGGGAACTTTTCGTATTTTATTTGCTCCGGCCTGACGATAATTATCTCGTCTATGCAAGTCGAAACAGTACAGAAACAGAGCGCGTTTGAACGATTCAACAATATTCTCAGGAGCATGGTTGAAAGCAACGCCAGTGATCTTCACATTTCGGTCGGCAGTGGATTCAGGGTCCGCATCCTGGGAGAACTGGTCCAGTCCTGCGACGCGGGGCCTCTTTCCAGCGGAGAAGTGGCATCGATCGCGGGAGGCATACTTCTGGCAGGGAGAAAATGCACAAAGGACAATCTTGTGCAGTTTGTGGAGAACCTCACCGACTACGATTGCTCATATTCCTTGGCGGGAGTCGGGCGCTTCAGGGTCAATATATCCAGCCAGCGGAGATCGCTGGCGCTGGTGTTGCGCCTCATTCCGTTTGTCACCCCCACCATAGAAGGGCTGGGACTTCCTCCGGTTATCGCCGACATCGCGCTGGCGGAACGGGGACTGGTACTTGTCACCGGCATTACCGGCAGCGGGAAATCGACCACACTCGCTTCGATGATCAACCTGGTGAACCAGAGACGTGCATGTAAAATCGTAACCATTGAAGATCCGATCGAGTTTCTTTACCGCGATGACAAGTCCACTATCATCCAGAGGGAGTGCGGGTCAGATACGGAGAGCTTCGCCAAGGCGTTGAGGGCCGCGCTGCGCCAGGATCCTGACATAATTCTCGTCGGCGAGATGCGGGACAAGGACACCATCGATATAGCGATCAAGGCGGCCGAAACCGGGCACCTGGTATTGTCGACCGTCCATACCACCGATGCTCCGAGGACGATTTCGAGGATACTCAGTGTGTTTGATCCTACGGAACAGGCGGCCGCGCGGCTGAGGCTGAGCGAGACGCTTCTGGGTGTGATCTCTCAGCGCCTCCTTCCGAGAAAAGAGGGGAACGGGCGTGTCGTTGCCTGTGAGATCATGCGTCAGACCAAGACGATACAGGAGTGTATTGCTGATCCCGACAAGATATTCATGATCAAGGAGTACATCGAAAAGGGCCGTGAACTGTATCAGATGCAGACGTTCGATCAGCACCTGACGGATCTCTACCGGCAGGATGTGATCACCCTTGAAACTGCAAAGGCCGCGGCAACTTCTGCGGCGGACTTTGAGCGCAACCTGCAGTTCGAGTAGCATCATTCGGGGGCCGTGTAGCGTTCCTCGATCAGCTCGCGGATGGCGGTGCGGCTCTCTTTCGCAGACAGCGCCCTGTTTCTTTCGACTCTTGATACTGCGGCCGCGAGTTCCGGGTCTTTGATGAGGTTTTCGAGCCAGTCTGAATAATCCCCCCTGGACAGATGGTGAAGCCAGGTCTCGTCATCGACTCCGTCAGACAACTGGATGAACAGCTGCATGTTCTGCGCGCGCAAATTCAGTCTCCCCTCCGGTCCCCGAAAATAGAAGCTTTGATCCGGAGGCAATTCTCCTTCAGCATACTTGCGTTTGTGCCTCTGGCGCTCCGATCTGGGAGAGATGCTGCGGATCCGGAAGGGATTTTGGCCGGAATTGCGGTCCCACACTATCGCCTCGCCAGCCTCCAGCTCCCTTTGAGGGATATCCGGCGAGTTCACCCCGAGCTTCCGACCGAAGGAGGCGATCGTCTCCTTCGGTCTATTTCCGATCGCCACTACGGTGTTCACGGTGAGCAGAACTGACCGGGAAACATGCTCCGGATGCACGGTGACCATCCAGATGCCGTGCAGGGATTGTGGTATCCAGGAACTCGAGTCGCGTGTTTCGGGGAGCAGGTGATGGGCTTCGTCGATGAAGAACCAGTGCGGTCTGCCGGTTCTGGCGCGGAATTCCTGGAAATGCGGCAGAAGGCCCGTAAAAAAAGCCGGGCGTTGTTCCAGGGTTATGCCGGTAAGATTGATGACAATGTTCTGATCCGGCTGCATCAGTACTCCCATGATTTCCGAAGGATTCGGCGCATGGGCCTTGTCGCCGAGCACCGGCAGGTCGATGTCCGAGTAATCTCCTTCCGGATCGACGATGCAAAACTGGTACTTCTTCTCGCGCAGCCTCTCCATGAAGCCGGTAGTCAGGGTAGACTTGCCTCCTCCCGAGGTTCCTGCAACAAGGATGCTGGATCCATAGGCCGGAATCCTGACGGGAGCAGGGCCGTCCCGAAACCCGAGTTCGATGTCGTGTCTCTGAAGCTTCTCTGCAAGCTCGATCAGATCAGTCGCGACAAGTTTTTCGATCAGCTCCGTGACGCCGGCGCCGTGATCATGCTGCGTGACCAGGTCTGCACGCTCTTTCAAAGAGGGGAGTGCATTGGAGACCGCGACAGAGCACGCGCATGATTCAAGGAAGGCGTGATCGTTTTCAGCATCTCCGATACCGATGACCGCGTGCGGAGAGAACCCGAGTTCCGAAAGAGCAGTCTGCAAACCCAGTGCCTTGTTCACTCCCGCCGGGAGTGTCATCACTGCGCCCTTATTGAAGATCACCTGCCACTCGAGTCCGAGCTCGCGCACGACTCTCAGGACACTGGTTTCATGCGGGACTGTCGTCGCCACAATCACCCGGCCGACGGCAAGGGGAATGTTCTGGTTGCGCAAAGTCTCGATGAGGGTTTCCGGCGGAGGTTCGCCCAGCACGGTTTCTTTCCGGTTTGAGGGATTGTAGATGACGGCACCGTTTTCAGCGACTATACGTTCGAAAAGTTCCGGGTGAGGAAAGGTATTGAGCAGATCATCAATCTGCCTGCCGGTAACGAGGATGTTGATGCGGCCGGATTCGCGCACCCGTTGAAGTGCGGCAACCGTCTGTTGGTCGACCTTCCCCTTCCGGGCCAGCGTTCCATCGTAATCTGCCGCCAGCACGAAGTACCTCATTTCCCAAGTATACCAATCCCGGAGAAATGCGGCGGCGACGGAACCGGCGGCTCATCAAATGACTTGTTGTTCGCGCAATTGTGTTATCTCTTCTGCGCTGTATCCGATTTCCCGCAGAACTTCATCCGTGTGTTCGCCAAGCGCGGGCGCTTTCCGACGCCAGGCGGGAGGGGTTTCACTCAATTTCCATGGGAATCCGATCGTTTTCAGCGAGCCATAGGCAGGATGCTCGATGTCTATGACATAGTCATTTGCCGCGGACTGCGGATCTTCGACTACTTCATTAATGTCCAGGACAGGAGTGTAGATGCATCCGTGTTCCTGCAGGATCCTCATCCATTCCTCTCTCGTCTTTGAGGCGAAGAGCCGGTCGAAAATCGCTATCAGTTCCTTGCGGTTCTCCGACCGGACGGCGAAGGTGCTGAACCTCGGGTCGTTTGTCAGTTCTTCGACACCGAGCGCTCGGCACACGGTTGCCCACCAGCGGTCGGGATCGAGATGAGCGATGGCGAGCCATTTGCCGTCACTGCACCGGTAATGATTGTAGAGAGGGTTTCCTGCCGATGCCCTGACGAATCTCGGAAACTGCTGCTTCAACATGGCTGTCCCGGATACGAGGTGTCCGAGCATCGCCACGACGCTTCCCATGAGCGAGGTGTCGACCACCTGTCCTTTCCCGGTCTTTTCCCGTGCAAACAGTGCCAGGGTTACACCCCAGGCGCACATCAGGCCCCCGAGTTCATCTCCAAGGCCGGGCAGTATCATGGATGGAGGAGTTCCGTTTTCTCCTGCGGCCATCATCAATCCCGAACGCGCGATTCCCGTATAATCGAACGAGCGCTCATTGGCGAGCGGACCCTCGCGTCCCCAGCCCGACGCCTGTGCATAGATCAGCCGTGGATTCCGTGCCAGTAGGGGGCCCGGGCCGATTCCCAGCCGCAGTGGGGCCCCTATACTCATGTTGTTCAGGAACACATCGGCCGAATCGATGAGTCTCAGAAAGACCTGCATTCCTCTTTCTTTCTTCATGTCCAGCACGATGCCGCGTTTGTTGCGGTTGGCGTGTTCGAAGTAGTAGTTGAACCCCTTCACGTTGAATTCCGCTTCAATCGTCGTCATATGCCGCCGGGCAGGGTCTCCATCGTGAGGCTCTATTTTGATGACATCGGCACCCAGATCTCCCAGCCGCATTCCGGCCACGGGACCCTGCTGAAATGTCGATATTTCGACGACCCTGATTCCTGACAAAGGTCCTTCTGCCACTTGATCCCTCCTTTGATCAGCCTGAAGGCAAACGTTATATCACAGGCCGGGCCCGATCCGGTCAATTCTCAAAGGCGCAGACTCACGGGAGTTGGCCGCGTTGATAATCCAGGATAGAACGCTGAATCCGGTATTCGAAACGGGCGTTGGCGCTTTCGATTTCCGCCACCGTGAGACTCAGGACCGCCTGGCTCAGTTCGACAATTGAAGCCAGGCCGAGCCTGTATCTCTCCTGCGCGAGATCAAAAGACTCCTTTGCGTGGCTGAGCAGTTGTGCGGCCAGGCCGATGCGCTGGAATGCGCTGTCCGCATTGTACCAGGCCACGCGCGCGTCCCGGGCTATCTCGATCTCAGCATTTCTCACCCGCTCTTCCGAAGCTCTTGCCCTGTAGTTCGCCTCGCGCGCACGGGCTCTTCTTCCTCCGCCCAAAATCGGTATATCGATGTTGACTCCTACTGCGTTATAACGATTATCAAGGTCTCGGTTATGGAAGGGAATCAATCCTGCGACTGCCGCTGCCGTGATGCTCGGTCTTCTAAGCGCTTTCTCCGCGGCCAGGAATTGATAGGCCGCATCGCGTTCCAGCCTGAGTGCCCTGAGGTCGGGCCTGTTTTGCGACGCTTCGGCAATGATCTCCTCCCGGTCGGGAAGCGTGCGGTCGGGAAGCGGCTCATCGACGAGCTGGTAAGGACGTTCCTCTTCGACGCCCATGGCTGTGGAGAGATTCGCAAGCGCCGCACGGAAATCGTTCTCTGTTCTGGAAAGCTGCAGTTGTGCTTCGGCGAGGCTGTAGCGGGCCATGCTCACATCGAGTCCTGATCTGATCCCGGTTTGCTGCAGTGCCTGTGTTTGTTCCAGCACGAGCCGTCGTGTCTGGACCGTCTGTTCCGCCACTTCGAGCAGGGCCTGAGCACGCAGTGCCGTGAAATACGCGCGATCGACCTCCAGAATGACCTGAGCGCGCGTCGTTTCGGACGTCTGTTCCGCCGCACGTGCCCGCGAGCGGGCGCTCCGGACGAGGTTTGACGTCCGTCCGAAATCGTATATCAGCTGATCTACCCGGAGGCCTGCGGCACCGCGGGTGTCGACCGATGAATTGTTGATCTGTCCGGCGGCGATCGTATCTTCCGGGTTTGCTCCGGCGCCTGTCAGATCGGCCTGCACGACCGGAAACCGGGCCGCACTGCGTTGCGCGGCGACCTGGGTTTCAGCCAGCGCATCGAAGGTGGCGGCCCTGACCTGCGGGTGATTCGCCAGCGCCGCCTGGCGTGCCTGTTCAAGAGTGAGTCTCTGAAGAGTCTGAGCCTCTGCCGGGTCGATGACCCCGAACATAGCGAACAACAGCGTCAGAATGATCCGCGAGCCTGTCATGAAAGAGCCTCCGCATCAGGTTAGTTTCCTTCGGGGTGTCGCCGCCTGTAAGCCAGCAGGTAAGCCGCAGGTACGATGAAGATGGTGAGCACCACAGATGCGCTCAGTCCGCCGATAATCGCGCGGGCCAGCGGCGCATATGCTTCAGCTCCCCTCCCCCAGTTAAAAGCAATCGGCAGCAGTCCTATGATTGTCGCCAGTGACGTCATGATGATGGGGCGCAGCCTGACGCGGCAGGCTTTCACCAGAGCATCGCGTACGGGCAGTCCCTCGGCAATCGATCTGCGCGCGAAATCGATGATGAGGATGCTGTTCGAGGATGAGATCCCGACCAGCATCACCACTCCCATCAGGGACTGTACGTTGAGTGTAGTTCCGGTCACCCACATGAGCAGCAGTACGCCTATGAGTCCCATCGGCACAGCCAGGAGAATCAGGAAGGGATCCAGGAATGATCTGAACTGTGCAACGAGAATCAGATACACCAGAAGGGCCGAGAGGAACAGCCCGAGAGAAAAACTGCGAAATGATGCGCGCATTTCCTGGACCATCCCACGCATATCAACCTGAATCCCCTCGGGCAATTGCGTTTCCGCGATGATCCGCTCTATCCCTTCGGCGACCTCCCCGATGTCTTCTCCGACGGTGTTCACATAGATGTCGACGACGCGGCGGATCTGGTAGTGATTGATCTCGGTCGGCCCGTGCGTGTGCCTGAAGGTCGTGACCGCATCAAGCGTAGTCGGATGTGTCATATCCTGACCGCGCAAAGGAATGCTCTTCAGGTCGTTGAGGTTTCGCACCCGCCCCTCGGGGAATTGAACCGTAAGGTAGTAGTCGTTATTGCTCTTCGGGTCTATCCAGAAAGTGGGAGCGATCATCTGATTCGACACCAGCGAGGTGATGATGTTGCTGACCACTTCCCGTGCGTCCAGACCCAGTTTGCCGGTCTGGTCGCGATTGACGCGCATTTCTATTCTCGGGGCGTCGAGGTCCTGCGGGATAAACACGTCGCTCACGCCTTCCATTTTGCGGATCTCGCGGGCTATCCTGGTGGCCACCTCGTAATTCTTTTGAAGATCAGAACCTCCTATCTGGACGTCTATCGGGGCGGGGAGGCCGAGGTTCAGCACTGCGTCCACCATGCCGCCGGAATAGAAGAACGAACTGATCTGAGGCATATCGGACGCGAGTTTTCGCCTGACACGCTCCATGTATTCGTAGGTGCCGGTGTCCGCGCCCGGGTCGAGGCTCACCTGCACAAAGGCCGTGTGAGACGCCGCATTGCTCGTGTAGATGGCCGAAATGTCCTGGGTGACGCCGATGTTGGAGACGATTATCGTCAGGTCTTCCGGAGCGATAACGCTGCGGATGAGGTCTTCCACTTTGGCTACCTGTTCCTGCATCACTTCGAGCCGGGTGCCTGAAGGCCCTTTCAGGTTGATGGTGAACTGACCCGGATCCGTTCGGGGGAAATAGGCGATCCCGAGCAAGGGAAAAATCAGCAGGCTCAATGCGAACAGCGCCAGGAGCGAGACTGTCGTGGTAACGGGCCGGTTGAGCGCGATGTGCAGCAGGTCTTCGAACCGGTCGACCAGCTTTCTGAAGCGCGCGTTGAACCAGCGGTTGAACGCGCGAATCCTGCTCCCCTGTTCCTGGGTGTCCGGAGACTCCTCATCCCCGCCGCCTGCTTCGGTCTCGAATCCGCTGCGGTGGTACGACCTGATCAGCTTTGCGCAGAAGAGCGGGACCACGGTAAGAGCGAAGACATACGAGGCGAATAGCGAGACCACTACTGAAAGCGCCAGGGCGGTGAAGAGGAATCTGCTGACGCCATACAGCAGGGTGACAGGGAAGAAAACAACCATCGTGGTAAGGGTTGCCGCCAGCACCGGCAACGCAACTTCCCGTCCCCCTTTTTCAGCCGCGTCGGCCGGTGATTCGCCCAATTCCATGTGGCGGAAAATGTTCTCGATCACGACGACGGAATTGTCGATGAGCCGCGAAAAGACCAGCGCCAGGCCTGCCAGAATCATCGTGTTCACCGAATTGTTGCTCAGCGCGAGGAAGATGAAGGTCGCCAGCGCGGAAAGCGGAATCGATATGAACACGGCAACGGTGGCCCTCAGGCTCCCGAGAAAGACCAGAATCATGAGCGAGGTCAGGAAGACTCCCAGCGCTCCTTCCTGAAGCAGCTTGTTGATTGCTCCCTTGACGAAGACCGACTGGTCAAACACCACGTCTGTCCCGACTCCTTCCGGGAGTCCCGCCAGTTGTTCAAGCTCTTTTCTCGTATTCTCGACGACCTCGATTGTGCTTGCATCTCCTCCCTGTTTGAGGATCGGGATATACACGGTTTGCTGGCCGTTTACCCGGACTATGTTGTATTGAATCTGCTCCGCATCTCTCGCAACGCCGATATCCTTCACCCTGACAGCCGCAGCTCCTTCGGTCTTCACCGGCAGTTCATTGATCTCTTCGATCGTGCTGAGCTGGCTGTTGACGTCGATGCCGTAATCGAGCGGCCCGATCTTGACATTCCCCGCGGGAAGAATCAGGTTGGCGTTGTTGACGGCGCGCACCACGTCCATCGGGCTGAGCCGGTGAGCCTCGAGCTTCACCGGATCCACATAAATCATGATCTGCCGGACCTTGCCTCCGAAGGGCTGTGGAACGGACACGTCCGGCACTCTGGCAAGCTGATTCCGTATCGTATAATACGCGGTGTCGCGCAGAAGAGTCTCTCCGTGCCCCTTGCCCGTTACGGTGACGAGGCATACCGGCAGGCTCGACGCGTCGGAATTCAGCAGTATCGGAGGGAGCGTCCCGGGCGGGAGACGGCGCAGGTTGGCCATCGCCAGATTCGAAATCGTCGTCAGGGCGGCATTCGGATCGGTGCCCGGCTGGAAGAAGATTTCGATGACGCTGACGCCCGTAAGCGAACGGGACTCCATTCGGTCGATCCCGCTTCCCAGCGTAAACCAGCGCTCATAGCGGGTGGTGATGTCACCCTCGATCTGTTCGGGGGGCATCCCGGAGTAGAAAGTTGCAACTGAAACGACGGGGATGTTGATGGAAGGGAAGAGATCGACCGGCATGCGCAGCAGGCTGGTGATGCCGACGACAGCGATGAAGAGGCAGATGACTATGACGAAATACGGGTTCTGAATGGCGAAACGGGACATTACGATCCCTCTGCGCCTGACTGAACCGGTATCTCTTTGGGAGTGACCTTCTGCCCTGGTTGGAAATGGCTTCGGCTCCCGACGATGACCAGGTCATTCTCCCTGATACCGGATGTAATCTCGGTTTTTTCCGGGGTCTGAATTCCGAGCGATACCTCCCGCTCTTCAAGCCGGTTTTCCTGATTAACGACCATGACGGTCGCCCGCTCTCCTTCCCGGAATACGGCCTGCACCGGGACTGTAAGCGCCGCCGTCCTGACGGTCAGCGGCAGATCGACAAAAGCATACATGCCGGGTTTGAGAATAAGATCCGGGTTTGCCACGTCGACTTCCGTTTCCATCGTGCGGGTGGAAGAATTCACTCTGTTTGAGTAGCGTGAAATTCTTCCTTCGAACGCACGTGCCAGGACCGGTACCCGTACCTTCAGCAGATGACCGGTGCTGATGTTCGGGATCGCCGATTCTGGGACGTACAGAGTCAGACGCAGATGACTGACTTCGGTCAGGCGCACGATTGCCGCTTCCGAGGAGGTTCCTGCCTGGATCATCGCGCCTTCATCGGCATAGCGCGCCGTGATCACGCCGCTGAACGGTGCCCTGATTACCGTGTATTCGGCCATCGTTCTGGCACGTGCTTCATTCGCGTTCTGAACGCTCACCTGCTCTTCAGCCACCGTGAGGCCTGCGCGAGCCCTGTCGTACTGGGCTTCGGCGACTTCCAGTTTCGCCAGTGCGTCGTCTACTTCCTGCCGGGCGAGAAGTTTCGGCCGTGATTCAGCTACGCTGGCCAGCCGGTTATAGACGAGCCGTGCCGCGTCCATCATCGCCTTAGTCCGCTCGACCTCGCTGCGGGCCTGCCTTACTTCATTCTCGCTGCTTTTCCTGGACGCTGCCGCGCCCGCAAGGTCGCTGGTGAATTCCGGGATTTCCAGCGAGGCGATCAATTCCCCTTCCTCGACTTTGTCGCCGATATCGACGCGGATCTCCTTGAGATAGCCGGCCACCTTGGCGTGCAGATCGATTTCGCGGTACGGCCGGAACTCGGCCGAAAGTTCAAGTTGTTGTCCCAGATCTTCCCGTCCGGCCTTCGCCACCGCCACTACGGTGTCCGGCTCCTCCGGTACTTCCGCCTGTACTGCCGTACCTGAGTAGTTGCACGATACGACCGGCAGGATCCCACAGATAACAAGGATTATCGCGATAGTCGGCGTGCCAATGACATGTCCTGAAAGCATAACTTCCATCACTGGTGCGCTTCTCTGAAGGTCGTGGGGGACAACACCCGCGGTCACCGCGGCCCGTTCAGGCCTCACGGAGTCTCTCACCAGTCAAATAATTGCTTTGGAGGGGGTTCAGACTAATGATACCAGAACCGTAGTGCCTTACAGGCCGCTCATGATTAGGATCATGACGGCATTCCAAGCCATGGACGGCCCAACGGGTGACGGTACAGGTCTGCGGCAATTGCTGCGGCACCGACTCAGGTCAACGGACCGGGTTGAAACCAAGCCCATCCGCTTCCGGCCGGCGCGGCGGCGCGGAAAAACCACGAAGAAGGAGAAGCGTGATGATCAGGAAAAAAACAGTTCCCGCGAACGGGCCCCATGTCTCCAGCTTCAGCAGCTTCTGCGCGATGGAGAACGACAGCAAAACCGACATGAGGATACACACCCAGGCGTAGAAATTTGCCACGCCGCGGATCATCCGTATGCGATCCGCGTTCGTCTGGAGCGGATCTTTCTTTTTGCCGTAGTGCAATTTCACAACAACCGCACCCAGCAGTATATACATCAGCGAGACGCCGCCGATGTTGGCGAAGGCACCGCCAAATCCCGGAAAAGGATGCCGTGCGGCATAGAATATGACTGCGGCGTACTGGAGATAGG
>JAAYAM010000155.1 GCA_012719355.1 Acidobacteriota bacterium | reverse complement strand
GCGTCCAAATGGGCGGTCATAGGAATCGTGCAGGCTCTTGCGATGGAACTGGCCCCGTACAAGATCAACGTCAACGCGATCAATCCGGGCTTCTTCGCGACGAATCTGCGTGATAGCGAAGCTATCCGGCAGAGCCGTGAGAAGGGAATTAGTGTGGAGCAGTTCCGGGAAGAAGAGTATAAGATGCTTGCGAACATGGTTCCTTTGAAACGCATGGGTAGGCTGGAAGACATAGCTGATGTGACGTACTTCCTCGTCAGCGAACAGTCGCAGTATCTCACCGGCGTAAATATCAATGTCACAGGCGGAACCCTGATGCATTAAGCTGGTTTTCCAGTCATACGGAAACAGGGACGGATTCAGATGAAGACCCTCACGTATCGTGAAGACGGGTATTGCCGTGTCGTTGACCTCGTGTGCTGTCCTGACTCCGACAGCGCGGCCTTTCAGGCGGCTGAGTTCAGTGAGATCTGTGACCGTCTCGCATGGGACGAAGATGCGAGAGTTGTGCTGCTTTACTATGATGGCGGCATAACCGCTCCTGCAGTTGATGGTACGGGGGAGCCGTTCTCCCAGGTCGAAGCAGCGGCAAGCTTGAAGCAGCCCGTCATCGCGGCAGTCAGGGGAAATGTCACGGGGTTCGGTCTGGAACTTGCACTGGCGTGCGACATACGGATCGCATGCGAGGATGCGTGCTTCGGTTTCCCGCAGGTACTGGAAGGAAAGATGCTCTGCCATGGCGGGACTCAGCGGTTGCCGCGGTTGATCGGGCAGGCGCGGGCGATGCACATGCTGCTTGCCGGCGGTCTTATTGATGCTGCGAAGGCTGTGCGTTGGGGCCTCGTGCACCGGACGGTGTCATCGGCGACGCTTGCCACGGCAGCGATGGATCTGGCCGCAGAGATTGCAGATAAATCGCCCCTGTCTCTCGCCTTTGCGAAGGAAGCCGTCTATGGCGGGCGCGATCTTACGCTCGATCAGGGATTGAGGATGGAACTGGATCTGTATCTTCTTTTGTTTTCCACCTCGGACAGGGTAGAAGGCATCAGGGCTTTTCGAGAAAAGCGAAAGCCTGAATTTCTCGGGGAGTGAAGCGCCTGCCATGAGCGGATTCGAAACTGTCATCTACGAAAAGAGCGATGCAATTGCCTTCGTCACGCTGAACAGGCCGCAGTCTCTCAACGCTTTCAGCGTGCGGATGAGGGACGAGCTGTTCGAGATCCTGAGCGCGATTAAGGCGGATGACGAAGTACGGGTGGTGGTTTTCAAAGGCGCGGGTGAGAGAGCTTTCTGCGCCGGCGCCGATCTTAAGGAGTTCCTTACGGCGCCGTCCGCGATCAAAGCACGGCGGATACGTGCCGTGCGGGATTTATGGCGTCTCTTCCTTGGAATGCCTCAGCCGCTGATTGCGGCGCTGCATGGGTATGTACTCGGCTCCGGGATGGAAATTGCATTATTCTGCGATCTTCGGATAGGATCGCCGGACGTGGTTTTCGGGCTGCCGGAAGTCGGGCTGGGAATCCTGCCCGGCGCCGGTGGGACCCAGACGCTGCCTCGCATTCTGGGGCTTTCCGGTGCTATGGACATGCTTATGACCGGACGGCGGATGGATGCGGAAGAAGCGCTTGCAAAAGGGGTGCTGAACGAAATCGTGTCGTTCGGCGAACTTTATCCGAGGGCAAAATCTGTCGCGGGTAGAATCACCGCTTGTGATCCTGTGGTAATACGATATGCCAAACAGGCGGTGATCAAGGGATTGGATATGTCGCTGGATCAGGGTTTGGAACTGGAATGGCGGCTCGCCAGGCTCGCCCGGTCAGGGCCTGCCGCCGGAGAATAGGATTTTGCAATGAACAAGACTGTTGCCGGGATGGATGAAGCCCTCAGGGGCATTGAGGATGGCGCGATGGTGGCAATAGGAGGATTTTTCGCCGCCGGAGTGCCGCGGCTGCTCCTACGGGCCCTAATTAAGAAAGGGGTGAAGGACCTGACGTTGGCCTGCGGTTCCGGTCCGCTGCTCGGTGCGCGGGAGGAACTGGGCGAACTCGCCAAGAACAGGCAGATCAGGAAAGTAATCGATTCCTACGGACTCTTCCGCTCGGCGAGCAAAGGAGCACAGCATCCTTTCGAGCAGCAGATACGGGCTGGTGAGATTGAACTGGAAGTCTATCCCATGGGGACCCTCACCGAAAAATACCGAATGGCCGGCGCGGGAATTCCCGCCTGTTACATTCCCGTGGGTGCGGGCTCTATGGTGGAGGAAAGGACGATTACTAACTTTGAAGAGAACCGCACCGCCAGGGAGACGCGCGTGTTTGACGGGAAAACGTGCATACTCGAATTTGCCCTCAGACCCGATTTCGCTCTGATTCACGCGCATGTCGGCGATCCCGAAGGGAATCTCCGCTACAGAAAGACGGCACGGAACTTCAACCATGTCATGGCTGCCGCGGCCCGCACCACGATAGCTGAAGTCGAGCAGTTAGTGCCCGTCGGAGGACTCGATCCCGAAACAGTTCACACCCCGGGAATCTTCGTCCAGAGAGTCATCGAGGTCCCGAGAATTACGTTTGATATTACCAATCTTTGATGAATTCAAACGCGACCCGGAGGACGGCTTTGAAAAAATACGAAGGGCTTCCCCGAGAGATCATCGCTCTGAGGGTAAGCAGAGAAATAGAAGAGAATTCCTATGTCAATCTCGGTATCGGAATCCCTACCCTCGTCAGCAACTGGCTGGAAGGAAGAGACGTAATTCTGCAGTCGGAGATCGGCATGCTCAAGACCGGGACCCTGGCGGAAGGGGCTGACATCGATCAGGATCTCATCAACGCGAGCTGCCAGCCGGTGCTCGAAGTCGAGGGGAGCGTCTATTTCGACATGTGTGAGTCCTTCGCCATGATCAGAGGTGGTCACATCGATGTCACGGTAATGGGCGCGTTTCAGGTTAACGAGGCAGGCGATTTCGCCTCGTGGATGAATCCTGCCAGAGGATTGAACAGCGTCGGAAACATCGGTGGATCAATGGATCTGGCTGCGGGCGCCAGAAGGCTCCTGATTGCAATGGAGCACACAACCAATGACGGGCGCCCGAAGATCGTCCGAGAGTTGACCTATCCTGCAACAGCGAAGAAGAAAGTGAATAAGATCTTTACAGATCTGGCGGTCATCGAGGTCGTGC
>JAAYAM010000154.1 GCA_012719355.1 Acidobacteriota bacterium | reverse complement strand
TGACCCTCTTTGAAATACCTATTGCGCGGGTAGCCCATGGCTCACTCCTTGTTTCACCGTCTCTCTCCATGTAATGGCGAACCCGAGAAATGAGCCAAAATAAATCAGCGAAAATGGATGTCCAGGACAGGATTAAGTTCAGGAGGAAGGTGGGTGTCCAGATTCAGGGGATGGCGGAGATGAGTTCGTCGGGTGAGACGGAGGCTGTCCCCAGTTTTCCCACAACGATGCCGGCGGCGATGTTTGATAGAATGGCGGATTCCAAAATGGACAGGCCTGCTACAAGACTCAGGGCGAGCGTCGATATAACCGTGTCCCCGGCTCCGGTGACATCGTACACCTCTCTCGCAACTGTCGGAATATGAACAACTTTCGACGAGTTGCCAAAAAGAGTCATCCCCTCTTCTCCCCGAGTCACCAGGACATGTTCGATCCCAGTGGCACTCAGAATTCTCTTCCCGGCACGAATCAGATCGCCGGTCCCGGAGATGCTGATGCCCGATGCGCGCTCGGCTTCCGCCATATTCGGCGTGATGACAGTGGCCGGCCTGTAAACCGACAGATCCTTCATTTTTGGATCTACACAGACTGCTTTTCCAGCTCCCTCGGCAAGGGGCAGCGTCCTTCTGAGCAATGCAGGTGAAATCAATCCCTTGGCGTAATCCGATACAATCACCGCATCTGCCGACGACAGAGCTGCTCTGAATTTCTCGACAATCTTCGATTGAACCTCTGGAGAGACCGGCGACCGGTCCTCGCGGTCGGTCCGACACACCTGCTGATGATGCGCTATGATCCGCGTCTTGATGCTCGTGGGTCGATTCCTGTCTACCAAAAGACCGCTCAGCGGCGACCCCAATGCCCTGAATTCCTCCCGCAGACGGCTCCCCTCGCTATCGCCCCCGACAATACCCAAAGGAACCGGAATTCCTCCCAGGCTTGATATATTGGCCGCCACATTCGCGGCTCCTCCCAGACAGGTGGTCTCGGTCTTGATTTCGACCACCGGAACCGGAGCCTCAGGACTGATGCGCGACACGGCTCCCCAGACAAATCTGTCCAGCATCATATCCCCCAGAACAAGTATCCGTTTGTTCCGGAAGCTGGCTACCGCCCGAACAAGAACATCTCGGTCACACCTATATCGGCTGAGCATCTGGGCACTCTCAAGGCAAGATTATGGAACCGGGTTTCTGCTCCCTGGGACACAGGCGAGCCAGCAAGTCAACGTAACCGGATTCGGCCCTCCTGTTCATGTATGCGTCGATCATAGACCGCATGAATTCAAGACATTCGATCGCGGTCCCGAGACTCAACCTATTGACCTGAGGATCCACGATTCTCGTATTCTGCTCCCCTTCAGGATTCCGCAGTCTTTCAATGACACCGTGCAGTTCAAGCCGCACAGCCTCCACGTTGAGGTCTTCTGAGGTCCTGTCGTACAGAATTCCCTTCTCTTCGGTCCGGTACGTCTCGAGCAGGATGTTAATGGCTGTCCACACTTGGCGGTCGGTGAGGCCGCGCATTGACAGCCGCTGCTGCCCCAGTACGAATTCGAGCCTGGCAAGGATCTCCTGATGTTCCCTGATGATCCGCTGACTCCTTACCCTCTGTGCCTCGTCCATCCCCCGCAGGTATTTCGCATGTTCGGAGATATCGCGCTGACGTCCCGCCTTCAGGTATTCGCAGGTTTCCGGACAATCGATCTCAAGTACGCGCTTCTCACCGCAGCATTGCGGACAGATGAGAGCACGTTTCGCCGGGCAGAACCTTTTTGCTTTTCTTTGGTCACACAACACGCATTTCATAGCTACAACTCTCAAGAGAATCGGGTCTTATATCACATCTCCACTATCCGTTGGGAAGAATCGCCGGCAGTCAACGGCGTCGTCTCCTCGCGCAATACTGGTCGAGAAACTGCTTCGCCCTCCTGTAATCCGGATACGCCTCCTCAGCGCGGCGGAATTCAGGAGGATGATGCCGTCGAAAACCTGTTGACGGCTTATCGAAAACTTCGTGGAGCATCTCGTGATACACGATAAACCGGACAACGTACGCGGGAACCGCCGGTGAATCGAGCACAGGACTCAGGGTAATGGTGTGATGCACAGGATCATAGTGCCCCAGCCGCCCCCAGCTCCTGCGCAGCCCCCAGCCTATGCGCGAGATCTCAATCTGGTTGTTGAAGAAACGGCTGTTCACTTCCCGGTAGATCTCAACCGGCGAGTGATGCTTCCCCGCCGTGTTCGCAATTTGCTTCCTTCCTTTCCTGAGTCGCCGCCGACGCACCGATTCAACAACGGCCGGATCCTTGCGAAAAGACTCGTAAATCTTCAGATACCTCGGCGAAGGCCTCCTGCGCGCGATCTTAGCGCCCAGAATCATCACTATCGCTTCGAGAACCTCGCGTGGAGCATGCCGGCAGTGATCGCTGATCCTCACCACCCAGCCGTCGCCCTTGCGCCTGATTGTATGGGTAAGTCCTATATACGGATAAAAAGTGGCATCAATCTCCGTGTCCCGGAATACGGGAAACGACGCCTGAAGCGCTGATCGCGAAATCGATTGCAGGAGATCGGGCGCTCCATCTCTCCCATAGCCTGGGCTGCAGAAAACAGACGGTCTCGTGTCCAAATCAAGATGTTCCTGATGGGCGGCAGCTGCGGAGCAAGGATTGCAGTTGAGCGACCTCTTTCTTCAACTGGTCGATCTCTGCCTTCATTTCGGGGAGCCGTCCAAACAGGGCATTCAGGCGTTTGTACTCTCCAAGCGGCCGCACCGGAACTCCCCAGTAAGTCTCGCCTCCGCGGACGATCTTCCCCGGCAGCACACCTGCCTTCGAACCGATCACCGCGCCGCTCTTCACGCGGGCATGATCTCCGAAGCCGACCTGCCCTCCGATGACTGCATAATCTTCTATCACCGTGCTTCCGGATATGCCGGTCTGCGCCGCAATCACCACGTGTCTGCCTATCTCGACATTGTGCGCTATCTGGACCAGATTGTCTATTTTGGAGCCCGCGCCAATCCGGGTAGTACCGAGAGATCCGCGATCCACGGTGCTGTTGCAGCCAATCTCGACGTCGTCCTCGACGACTACCGCCCCCGCCTGCGGAAATTTCACATAACCTCGTCCGTCGGAGACATAGCCGAATCCGTCACCTCCGATAACGACACCCGCATGCAGCACAACCCTGTCGCCAAGTTGCGCTCCGGGATAGACAACCACTCCGGGGAAAAGAACACACCCTGCACCCACTCGGCAATTTGCCCCAATCACGACGCCGGCGTGCAGAATAGAGCCGGCCCCTATGCGGGCACGCGCATCGACAAACACGAAAGGACCAATTTCCACGTCAACGCCGATTTCCGCAGCCGGATCGATTGAGGCAGTCGAGTGCCGGGTGCCCCGGGCGGCAGGCAGAGGATTCAGGTATGCCGCCGCACGCGAAAAATCGAGCTTTGGATTATCGGAAAAGATGATATTGGGCGCAACGTTCGCGTTGTCCCTGCGGGCGATTACACAGCCTGCCTGCTCGCAAAGAACCTGTTTCCCGGGTTGGTCGATGAATACCAGACAGGAGCCGTCAGCGGTCTCAGGCTTCGCAACCCCATTGATCAGCCGCGTCCCATCGCCCTGGTACTCCAATCCAAGGAATGCAGCTATCTGCGAGATTGTGTAGACCATCGTCCGCTCCTATTCCCTCGACGCACGAGGGACGGGCAGGACCAGATCGTGCTCCGTGCTCTTGAGCTCCACTTCACGTCCTTTGGCATAAATCTCGTGTCTTCCCCTGGTCCTGTGCCACTCGTCCAGCGTTGCAGTCCGATGCAGATTTTCAACGATCTGCCGCCACCCGATGCCGGTGTTGTAAGCGCAGAACGAGATCTCACCCTCCTGCGTGCCGTAAGGGATCACGCACATCTCAGTGCGCCGGAAATCGTACGTCCACAAGTCCTGAAACCACATCCCTTCGACACACAAAACGCGCCACACATCATCGCGGGAACGGGTCTTCATCCGGTCGTTCCTGTCGCTGTCGGCGGCTTCCGAACTCGGCCTGAAAAGCGAGGTGATCTGGGAAATCGGGAATCCTTCGGGAGCCAGGTCGGATCTGAAATTGCGCAGGATCGCCAGCGCCAGCTGGATTTCAGTCAGGGTTCTCCCGCGTGCCGTGTCGGTTATTATCCGTACATCCCGCATGAAACGTTCATAGTCAAAGAACTTGAACAGCGGAATCCACTGTCCGGTACGGCGATTTACCACAAGCAGCGTGAAAACCCCGCAATCAGGATGGCAGTTGCAGGAACTCCATCCCCAGGACGCATCCGATCCCTGTAGGATGTCCATGATTCCTGTGAACGCACTATAGGTGGACAGGGGAAACCAGTCTCGCATCGGTTCCAGACTACCGCCCGACTGCGACCCGAGATCTTCAACCATCTGCGCCAGAGTGTACCGCTGGACGGCGCGGGACCCGTCGTCGATCGCTTCATCCCTTCCAGTAAAGGACACAGGCTGGAAAACCACCGTCTGGACTTTGTCGACATTGTGTACTGCAAAATCGACAATGCGACCAAGCACGTCTTTGTTGACCGTGTTCAGAACAGTCGTCACCAGGGTCGTCTTCATCCCTGCCCTGGCCATGTTTTCGATCGCCTGCACCTTTACGTCGAACAGGTTCCTCACACCCCGATGGCTGTTGAGTTCGTTGCTCGTTCCGTCGAACTGCAGATAGGCGCCGTGCAGACCGGCTTCTTTCGCACGGCGCGTGAACTCGTCGCTCTGGGCAAACCGGATCCCGTTTGTCGCCGCCAGTATCCGGTAAAAACCTAAGCTCTTCGCATACGCGACCGCCTCCAGAAAATGCGGAGAAAGAGTCGGTTCCCCCCCGGAAAACAGAATGATGATCTGACGCCGCGGTTTGAACGAGACGGCTCTATCCAGGATGGCCTTGATTTCCTGCAGATCGGGTTCATGGACATAACCGACCTGATTCGCGTCGGTGAAACACGGGTTGCACATCATGTTGCAGCGGTTGGTCAGGTCGACGGTCAGGACAGTGCCTCTACCGTATTTGATCGAAGACGATCCGTGGCGGTGGATTTCATCGTCCTGCGCAGCATGGAAGTCACGTCCGAAAAACAGATTCTCGATACGGCGAGTGAAGTCCGGATTGGTCGACAGTACGTCTTCAAACGCCCCGTGCTTCTCACACGACTTGCGGATCACGATCCGGCCGTCTTCTTCAACCAGCTGCGCCTCGATCTCGCCAGGACGATTCTCCAAGAGCTCGGCAAGCCCGATTTCTCCACGAATGAGCTTCTCCCGTATCTCCGGCACACACTTCGGACAGAGCGAATCGGTTTCACGCGGAAACCCGAGAGGAGGCTTCGTCCGTTCTCGGCTCTTCGACAATTTCCCGGGAGCCCAGCGGGGATGCGGCAGTTCGCCTTCAGGAAGTCTGGTGTTGATCAATTGAAGCGCTTTCCAGGCGACATCTGCAATCCGGGTAATCAGAGAAGTTCCCACCCGGTCCGGAAAAAATCCGGAAACATCGTTCTCGCCGCTCATGCTCAACCCCTTTGCTGCACGTGTACCACCGCGACAAAACACAGCGCTAAAGCTATCAGCATTTTGGATCAACGTCCATTCAATTTGAGCTTGCGGATCAGGGACTATTGAGCAGTGTTCTCAGGATGAGAAGGACGACCGCCAGTATAAGCCCTGCGAGCGCGTGGTGTTCACGGTTACGAATAACCCTTGCCCAAAGGAATTCGGATGACCGGATGCCCTTTCCACGAAAGCTCGGGAAGAACAAAGGAACCCTGCGGGAATACTCCACAAACCTATCTCCGTAGCCGTTTTGCAGTTCCTGCTCTTCGGCTTTCATGACGGGATAGTAGAAAATTGCAAAAAATGCGCCGAAGGCAGGCAGGAGCAGATAGCCCTGTCCCGCAATTATGACCCCCAGCGCAATGACGA
Source organism: Acidobacteriota bacterium (assembly GCA_012719355.1). Classification (GTDB taxonomy): domain Bacteria; phylum Acidobacteriota; class UBA6911; order UBA6911; family UBA6911; genus UBA6911. The sequence continues at coordinate 18,309 of JAAYAM010000154.1, read as the reverse complement.
ATGAGCCCAGGTAAAGGGGATTGCGTGTGAAGGCGTATGGTCCGCCCTGCGTGAGTACCCTCCCCTTGTCAATGTGCCCCGCGGCCCAGATGCGCACCAGTGCGCCCACGGCCGCAATCAGACTCCCCATCCAGAGAGAGCGCATCGAAGGCTTTAACAGGAAAAAAATGATGAAGATTCCCAACACCATCCCTGCGGGTACGCGGGTCCTTTGTGCAAGTTTCTTCCAGGAGGCCATAGGTCGAACGTGAAAAAGCCGATAACGGCATTGTGAAACGGATGAACTTAGCTTATCGGGGATCAGGGGTCAACAGTTTCCGTTAACGTTCAATCCTGTATAGCGGTGCGCTCACGCGTGAAGGGAGCAGCAAGCCATTTGCTCGCTTCCGCCTGGGCGCCGAAGGTATCGTCTTTGGTGTTCACCGCCTTGGTGTATTCAGCCATGGCGCGCTGGCGCTGCCCCAGAATATCGTAGATCTTACCCAGGTAAATGTAGCACCAGACCTCTATCCACTTCGGATCCTTGTCCCCGTTTAGCGCGTCACGGAAGGAATTCGCCGCTGATTGAAGATTGAACTGCTCGTAGAAGACTTCAGCAAGACGGAAATGAACCAGAGACCTGTGCGGATTCAGATCAAGAGCGCGCTCATATGCTCTGATAGCCTCGACAAAACTTCCACTTTCCTTCAGGTCATTCCCGATGGAAAGCTGAACTGAAGTCTGCAGTTCTTTCGAATCCCTCAGGATCTTGTTATTCGGATCAAGCACCACCTGTTTCGGCATCGTCCGACTGTTGAGGTCAAATGATGTGCTCTTCCCCTTCAGCTCTATCGTCTTTGTTTCCTGTTTCCCATCCGCGACCACCCCTACCTCGACCGGCATCCGGAAAAGGTCGCGGTCCTGTTTGACTGTCCCCGATACCCGGAACCCGGTGGCAGTTTTGAAAACCACGTAGTCTGTTTCAAGCTCAGGGACTCCGACGGTGTCGACCCACTGGGTAAAGAACCAACCGAGTTCCTTCCCGTGAGCACTTTCCGCAAGCTTCTGAAATGCGCTGCTGCCGCCTGCTTTCCCGGCATGGGAATGGAAATACTGCCGGACCATGGTATTGAATTCGGCATCACCCATCAAACCGCGGAGCATGTTCAGAATCCAGGCCCCCTTCCCTGCTACGACCGATTCGTACTCATCCGTCAAATACCCGAGATCCAGCCCGACCCTGACGGCGCTTTTCTTCTCAAATTTCAATGCGAGAACGGCCAGATTCTCTATCTCTTCTTTATATGCCTCGGGCCCTTCCACTTTGCCCATGTACTCCGCCGCGGACATGTAAGCCATGCCGTCGACAAGCCACAGATCGCCGGTGTCCCGTATCCCCACGGTCTCCTGCCACCACTGGTACGCAATCCGACGCGCGAGTTCACGAACCGGCGGTGTGGGACGCGCCAGTTCGCTGCGGGTGACGAATATAGTCCCCATCATCCCGGGCTGCTTTGACAGCCGGTCATCGACTTCAACGAGCCGGAAACTGCGGCCGGCCGCGGGCGGACCGTAGGCCTTGTGATAAAAATCAAGAATCCTGACGGCGGTTTCTGCCGCTTTCTGCATCGAATCCAATTTCTGCCCGCTGGAGTAACAGTCGATGCGGTAATCTTCGATATTCAATCTCTTCTGCGAGTAGTTCCCCGCAACGATGGAACCGGGCAGCACAGGAGTCTTGGCCGTCCAGCCGAACACCTCATGTATCCCTTTTGTAACCACAGGCGATTGGACGCCCGCGCCGATTACGGTCATTCCAAGAGGCACAGTGACCTCGAGCGAAGTGGGCGCCCTGTCGGTGAGGAACCTCAGAATCGGGATCCATTTCGCCGAGTACAACAGGTAAGTCCCTTCCATTCCGATATAGGCGCTGCTGTCATCACGGCTGTATATCCTGCTAAAACGATCGCGGTCGAAACCTCCCCGATACTGAATCCTGATCGTCGCGGTGGATCCCCCCGCAAGGGTGCGGGAAAACCGTACAGTAAGGCTTCCAGGACTGGTCGAATTCCGGTCGAAGTCGAGTTCTACCCCCTCGGAGTCGAGAACCCTGTGTACCGACAGATTGTCACTCATGTCGAACGTGATCGAATCGATCGGTTCGAGGGATTTGAATGTGATTGCAGCCGCCGCTTCCAATTCATGGACGTCAGGAATAAGGGTGGCTTCTATCCTGTAATCCCGGATCTCAATCCTGGGCACCGGAGGGACGCGGTTGTTGGCGAAGATCTCCGAAACCATACCGGTGATTGCCATCAGAAGCGCCAGTCCGGCGACGGCGGTTGTTTTCATGCTCATTTTTGTCCCTTATAAATAGCCGCTTACCGTTGTCGCAACAGCCTCTGAAGCGCAACGGGCGCTCAATTGCTCCCTTATTCCGGCCAACTGCGAGCGCATGGCAGCGCCTTTCCACGGTTCTTCCAGGTACTCGCGGGCCACGCGCGCCAGTTCTTCCGGTCTTGCCTCACCCTGGAACAGCTCCGGAACTATTTTCCCCTGAGCAATCAAGTTTACCAGCCCCTTCATCGGTGTGCGAATCAGAATGGACCCTACGCACCAGCTGAAGGGGGAGATCTTGTATGTTATCAGGAAAGGGACCCCTGCGAGCGCCGCTTCAAGAGAACTGGTTCCACTCTTCACAAACGCAAAATCGGAATTTGCCAGAATGTCTCTCGAGTCACGCCCGGTCAGCCTGAACAGTCTCTCATTCGGGTCCCCTTGCAGAACCCTGTACATCAGGCCCTTGATGTGGTGCCGTTCAATAGTCGGAGCTCCTGAAACAATAAACTGCGCGGGAGTCTTCTCAAGCAGGCATTGTCCCGCCCTGAGAAGCGTCGGAAGGATGTAGTCGATCTCCTTGCGGCGGCTCCCTGCCAGAATCGCTACGGTCTTACGCTCCGGATCAAGCTTCAGCTCACGCAGGAAAGACTCACGGTCGCGCACGGGGCTGAAGTCTTCCAGCAGCGGATGTCCTACAAATTCCGCATCCACTCCGTTCTCCCGGTAATACTCCTGCTCAAACGGGAGGATGACCAGCATCTTGTCCACGTATTTCCTTATAGACCGGATACGGCCGCTTCTCCAAGCCCAGACCTGGGGGCTTATGTAGTAGATAACCGTGGTCCCCAGGCGTTTCATTTTTTTTGCCATCCTGAGGTTGAAATCAGGGAAGTCGAGAAGGACGGCGACCTTGGGGGGATCGGACTCGGAAAGCGCCATCAGGCGACGGTATGTCGTGTAATATGTCCAAATACTGGTCAGGGCCTCCCGGACGCCGATATGCGCAAGCTCTCGTATGTGGCACTCCAGGCGCACGCCGGACCTTCGCATCTCATCGCCGCCCGTCCCGTAGAATTCGAGCTCGCCCGCTCCATGCATTGCACGAAGCTTCTGCACGAGCCGTGCGCCGTATCTGTCGGCTGACGCCTCTCCCGCAACGATCAGTATTCTCTTCATCACAGTTCAGTTCCTGCCGATCCAGCCTCCTCCGATGACGAGTTCAGACTGATAGAAAACGCAGGCCTGACCGGGCGTGATCGCAGGCTGTGGATTGTCGAACACCACTTCGACACTGCCGTCCTCCAAAGGGATCAACGTAGCCGGAGCCTCGCGATGACGTGAACGAATCCTGGCTTCGCCCCGTATCGGTTGCGTCAAACCCGATACCGCAACCCAGTTCGGCCGTATTACCCGGCAGCGATTTCTGTTGAGCTGCTCCCGCTCTCCAACCACCACGGTATTGTCCTCGGGCCGCAGTTCCAATACATACAGGGGTGAACTGTGGGCGATTCCGAGCCCTCTTCTCTGCCCGACCGTGTACCGGTGGATGCCGTCATGACTTCCCAGTACATGCCCTTCCAGGTCCACTATTCTGCCGGGCCCCGGAGGCGCGACTTCGCCATGCTGCTCGACGAAAGCCGCATAATCGCCGTCCGGAATGAAGCATATCTCCTGACTGTCGGGCTTGTCCGCAATTGGCAGATCGTAACCACGGGCGATGCGCCTGACTTCTTCTTTTCCAAGGGCGCCCAGCGGAAACATCGCCCTGGAAAGCTGTGCCTGGTTCAGCTCAAACAGGAAATACGACTGATCCTTGTTGCTGTCGACCGATTTTGAAAGCTCGTAGCGACAGGTCTCTTCATTGAAGGCAACCCGGGCATAGTGTCCTGTCGCCACGCGTGACGCCTGGATGTCCTGCGCGATCCGGACAAGATGATCGAATTTCATCAGCGAGTTGCACAAGACGCAGGGAGACGGGGTAAGGCCTGAACGGTAATTCTCAACAAAGGCCTTCACCACTGTCTGTTCGAATTCTTTCTGGAAATCGACTACGTAATAGGGGATGTGCAGGCGCGCCGCAACCGCCCTCGCGTCGTAAAGATCGTCCAGCGAGCAGCAGCGGCCGGCTCCATGACTTCGCCGCTGGTCCCACAGCTGCATGGAAAAGCCGATAAGATCATACCCCTGACTCTTCAAAATCGCGGCCGCCGTGGAGCTGTCCACCCCCCCGCTCATCGCAATCGCGACCCTGTTCTGAATCATCAGGCCGCTCCTTCGGGCATCCAGAGAATGCAGCTTCTTACAAAGTGTATATCCTTCAGATTGGGATGAAGAATGTACTCGTCAACCGATTGTGCCCTTTCTTCAAACGAACGACACACGCTGAGGATAGCCTGCCGTGACTCAAACTCGAGCGCCGCAAGACGGTCTTCCAGCTCAAGCCCCTGGGACGGAGGCGATATTATCGAGCGATCTTCTGAAATGAGATCGGCCTTCAGAAACAAATCCGAAATCCGCTCAGAACAGCGCGAGAACATATCCTTGTTCCGGGATTCTGCCTTGGTCTCTTCCAGGCTGTCAGGATTCCCACGGACGAGGTACTTCTGCCTGGCCTGCTCCAGTTTCCTTACGAAAACCTCATGGAGACTGTCCAGCTCATTGCGCTTCTGATAGGAATAGAGCTCCAGGCACCTGCTGATGAAATCGAAGCGGGATTCACCAGATAACGAATAGAGGTTGAGACCGAAATTCCTGTAGATTCTTGTTTCGAAAGAACGCAGAAGATACTGACTGAACTGGCTTTCCATCCGAAAGAGGAAATTCGCATCCACGAATTCCGGAAGCGGACCCATTCGAAAGCCGCCGGGCGCCGTGGTACTGGTGCCGCTCGGGTCAACATCCCTGATCATGTCATCGGTCCAGAGGAGTTCGGCGACGCCTGTATAGATCTCAAGCGCTTTGCTGAGGCTTGCCGTCTCACGGAATCCGGTCCGGACGTCATTGAAATCTACCCTCACTTCGAAATAGAGGAAGGGACGCAACTCGCCCTCCCCCAGGAGAGTCTCCTTGGGTGTCCAATACAGATGCTTGATCGTGTCATTGCGCGGCCGGCGGTTCTCAGGATTGACATGCATGGAAATCGATTATCCCTCTCAGTAGACGAAAGATTTTATCATGCAGAAGTAAAATGATGCGGAAGATTCTGATCGCACAGGGCGGCCTTCACGTCATTACTTACAACCGCCCGTTCATGCGATCTGTGCCCGCAGCTAGTTCAGCGAGGGGGCTGAAGTCTTGAACCCGTTGTTCAGAAGAGAATTGAAGACCGCCCTGAATTCCTGCCTTCCATAGAAGAGCCGGGACTTCACGGTTCCGACCGGACAACCGATCGCCTCGGCGATCTCCTGTATGGTATATCCTTCCATATCGTGCAGCCGGACCACGATACCTTGCTTCTGAGAGATCCGCTCAAAGGTCTCGTTTACCACAGAGCGCAGTTCTTCGAGAGAAGTGTGGGCAAGCGGATCGGAAAACGGAGTGGATTCAGCAGGAAGCTCCCGAGCCATCTCGTCCTCGAGTTCGACGAACTGCCTGGTCTTGCCCTTCCGGAGCATCCCAAGACAGACATTGATGGTGATCCTGCTGATCCACGTGGAAATCTTGGAATCGCCGCGGAACCTGCCAATGCCCCTGTACACGTTGAGAAATGTCTCCTGGAGAGCATCTTCCGCAGAAGCTTCCTCCCCCAGAATCCTGTATGCCGTATTGAAGACTTTGCGGTTGTAAAGGGAAAACAGCTCATTGCATGCCTCGGGATCGTTGGAAAGACACCGCTGCAGGAGCGAAAAATTCACATCGTCAGTTCGCTGGGATTCGATGACCGGCATGAGACCTCCTTTGTCTTTCAGTTCTCAACTCCCCACCTCGGGAGCCCGGCCTTACTTGGAGCAAATTAGGTGCCAATTAGTTGGATACTGCATAAGTGCTTTGTTTCCAACGTTAAATACATTAACCCCAGGGCGCAACCATATCAGCAACTGTTGACATAGTAGACACCTGTCCAGAAAGTTGACAGTTCAGTCGTTGATCCCCATACGCCGCAGCTTTTCCAGCAATGACTGCCGGCTGATTCCGAGGGCGCGTGCGGTGCGGGAACGGTTCTGGCCGAACCGCGTCAGGGTTTCACGGATCATCTCCTCTTCGAGCTCGCGCACTGCCGTTTTCAGGTCGCCGTCTGAAACGGGAGAGGACCGATGGCGCTGCCGTATGTGATCCGACAAAAGTTCCGGACCTATCGCCCGTCCCGGCTCGGACAGCAGAACGAGGCGCTCGACTTCGTTCTGCAATTCCCGGACATTCCCGGGCCAGGAATACTCCAGCATGAGCTCGCGGGTCTCGTCGCTGAACCCGCCTGTCCTGCGATTCAGCTTGCGGGAGAACTGCTGCAGAAAGAACTCGGCCAGCGGCGGTATGTCTTTCCTGCGCTCCCGCAAAGGAGGGATCGTGACGGAAAAGACGTTGATTCTGAAAAAGAGGTCCTGGCGGAAGCGATTGGCCTGCACTTCCGCCTTCAGGTCCCGGTTTGTGGACGCGATAATCCGGACATCCACTTTCCTGGGTTGATTGTAGCCGACCGGCATGATCTCGCCTTCCTGGATCACGCGCAAGAGTTTCACCTGGAGTTCGGGCGGAGCTTCTCCGATCTCGTCCAGGAAAAGGGTGCCGCCGTCGGCCATTTCGAAGAAACCCTTCTTTTCCTGAGTGGCTCCTGTAAACGCGCCTCGTGAGTGTCCAAAAAATTCGCTTTCAACAAGCTCCCTCGGAATAGCTCCGCAATTGACCGGGATGAATATCTGGTCCCGGCGGTTGCTCTCGCCGTGTATGAAGCGGGCGATCAGCTCCTTGCCTGTCCCGGTTTCCCCCTGAATCAGCACGGTGGTCCCGGTACCGGTCACCCGTCGCAGCAGGTGGAGGATGTTCTCCATTTCGGGACTACCGTGGATAATGCTTTTCGAGAAGACCTGTTGTTCGACTTCCTGCCGCAGGATTATGTTCTCGGTTCGCAGCCGCTCGTTCGCCAGCTTGAGCTCGGCGGCAAGCCGCTCGTTTTCGATGATCAGCTCCATCTTCTCGAGAGCGTCGTGGACGACCAGCCGCAGATCATCCGGCTCCCACGGCTTGGTGATGTATTTGTGGACTTTGCCGGTGTTGATGGCGGCAATGAGATCGCTGACTTCAGCAAACCCGGTCAGGACTATACGGACGAGGTTCGGATGGCTCTTCTGCAAGGTTTCCAGCAACTCGAGCCCGGTCATGTCGGGCATCCGCTGATCCGTGATGATCGCGTCGACGGCAACGCGGCCGAGAATCTCCAGTGCCTCGGCGGCTGACTGCGCTGAGTGCACGGAGTACTGTTCCATAAAAGTCCGTCTGAGTTTCTGCAGATTCGCCAGTTCGTCGTCGACGAGCAGTAATGAATACTTCTTCCTGGTCACGCGGGCTTCTCCTGGTCTACAGGGAGGCGCACGACAAAAGAGCTCCCCTTCATGGGTTCGCTCGTCACTATGATCCTTCCCCGGTGTTGCTCGATGATGCCGTAGCTGATGCTCAATCCCAGCCCTGTCCCCTGCCCCACGGGCTTGGTCGTAAAAAAGGGTTCGAAAATGCGGGAGAGGTTCTCTTTAGGGATTCCCGCGCCGTTATCCTGGATCTCGACTTCCACTGCATGATCGCTTAGACGGGTGCGTATCCAGACATCACCATTACCCTGGATTGCGTGAAATGCGTTGGAGAGGAGGTTCATGAACACCTGGTTGAGCTTTCCCGAATAGCCGAGTATTTTGGGTATCTCGCCGTACTCCTTGTGGATCTCGATACGGTTCTTGTACTGGTTGCGGAGAAGGTTGAGAGACATCTCCAGCGCGGCGTGCAGATCCACTTCGGTGATGGTGTCGGTGTCCATGCGCGAGAACGTCCGCAGATCGGTAACGATCGTATTGATCCTCCTGGCGCCCTCAGTGAAGTTGTCGATCAGGATTTTCAAATCCTCTTTTATGAACCCGTAGTGCATCTCCTCCTGCATCCTGGCGATTTGTGAACGGTCTTCATCTGAAATACTTGGAAGCCTCTCGAACGACTCGACGAGTTGCTGCAGTTTGGCCGTATAGTCGGCCAGAAAGCCGGTGTTTCCGTAAATGAAGTTCAGCGGGTTCTTGATCTCATGAGCTATACCGGAAACCAGTTGCCCCAAAGACGCCATCTTCTCGGTCTGAACGAGCTGTTCCTGAGCACTCTGCAGATCGAGATATGCTCTCTTGAGCGCCTCGTGTGAATTCTCGAGTTCCAGCGTCCGGTCCCTGACCATGTTTTCGAGATTCTTGTTCAGTTCCTGCAGTTGGATTTCTCGTACCGAGAGCGACTGGGCCATGTCGTTGAAGGTGGCGGCAAGCATTCCGAGTTCGTCGGATGAGCGGATCGGCACCCGCTCATCGAGATTCCCCTGAGCGATTCTCGATGCCGACCGGGTCATGATTTTCAGAGGGACGGTTATCCCTCCCGCAATGACATATGTAAAGAAGACGACCAGCACGGCAAGCAGTATGGTCACCCCGATGAGCCAGTAGCTCAGCGCCTTGACCGGACGAAAAACGTCGCTCTCGTCAACTTCCACCCCGATTATCCAGCCGAATGAAAGATCATTTATGGCCGCCAGGCCGGCCAGTCTCCTGCTCCCCTGAAAGTCATACTCGAAATCCCGCTCCCTGCCCCGAATGGCATTATGCAGGCTGCGCAGCCCGTAGTTCCCCGTCAGGCTTGTATGATAGAAATCCTGGGCGCCGTTCCTGATTTCCTTTGTGTCAGAATATCGATTCGACCGGTACTTGTGGCCGATGATCGTATCGGCATCTTTCGCGGTCATGAATGAGTACCCCGTCCTCAGGTCGAGGTCCGCCAGATCCATTTCGACATTGTCGAGAATGGCCTGGAAATGGGACCAGTTCAGGATATTTATCCAGACGCCGACAACTTCGCGTGTCCGGGGGTCGCGGATCGGCTCCGAGAGCGCGATATTGTACCGGTGGCTCCTGTCGACACTGCCATACTGGTAGATTTTCTGGACAAGCTTGGACTGGTACCAGTCCTGATGATGGTTGTGTCCCGTTATTGACGCCGCAAACAAACCCTGTTCTTCAGGAAACCGGGATATGTCTTGTCCGATGATTTCTGACAGCTTCGCCTCTGAAAAAGGAACAAGGTTTCGGTCAACCGTGTTGATTCCCACGATGCGGCCCGATTTGTCGAGGACGATGAGCAGGTCGTACACGTCGCTGTTGAAACAGTAGTTGTTGAGAAGAAGGACGAGGCTCTCACGGTTTTTCTCATTGATCCCCTGGTAGATGAGCGGATACGTGGTCGCCATCGAGTGTATCTCTTCCCTTTTCCCTCCGAGCAGCAGGTCGAGCTTGTCTGCCGTATCCTGGGCCATCTTGACCAGCGACAGCCTGATGCGCTCATGGATCTGCCTGCGCCCGGTCAAATACGAGAAGACCGACATGCCGAGGAGAGGAAGGAGAGACAGCGTGATCATCAGGATGAGCAGCTTGTTTCTGACGCTTCGAAACAGATTGAACTGAGGTTTGGGAACCAATTCTGTATGTCCTCTTAACAGAAACGAGGAATCATTGTCAGTTTTCTTGACACTTTTGTCAAAGATTTTGCGGCGATCGCCCGGCGAGGTTTTGATTTTTTGGGGTTTATGTTATTTTGGTCCGGCAGGAGGATCGTCAATGGGCACTACGGTTCGTATTCCGTCGCCGCTTCAACAGTACACAGAAATGAAATCGGAGATTGAGCTGGAAGGCAAAACCGTCCGGGAAGTGCTCGAGAGCTTCAAGGTCAGGTTTCCCGATGCCGGTTCGCGTTTTTTCTCCGAGAAAACGGCTCGATATGTGAGTCTTTACCTCAACGATCAGGACATCAGATCGTTGAACAATCTCGATACGCCCGTCAGCGGTAAAGACGTATTGTCGATCGTCTTTGCGATTGCCGGAGGGTAGCTACGGCCGCAAGGCCCAGGCCACTGCGGCCTGTGCGAGTATCCTGGTTGAATTCAGGCTGGGATAGCTCACCTCAGCAGGATCGAACGCGAGAGGAACTTCCGTGCATCCCAGAATTACTGCGCCGGCGCCCATGTCGATCAGCCGCTTTCCCGTCGACTGAAACGTCTCCCGGGTCCCCTTGTTGACGACTCCCGCTTTTACCTGACCGATGGCCTTTTGAACAGCTTGCTGGTCGTCTTCACCGGGAACCAAAACCTCTATTCCTTCCGGCGCGAGAGCGCGGTGATAGACGCCGCTCACTACTGTCCCGAGCGCTGCGATCAGTCCCACTTTCCTGATATCCGGATAGGCCCGCTGCAGCTCAAGGCGCGTCTCTCCGATTATGTCCAGGACCGGGATGGAGACTTCCTTACGGATTTGCGCCAGGAAGTAGTGGGCCGTGTTGCAGGGTATCGCAATGATGCCGGCGCCTCCCCGCTCGAGCGTTCTTGCTGTCTCGATCAGTTCGGGCAATGGGCTGGGGCCGTTTTCGGCGATGGCCTTGGTACGGTCCGGGATCTTCGGGTTGGAGTAGATCAGGACGCGGACATGATCCTGGTCTTTCGCGGCCGGAGTAAGGCTGATGATATGCCGGTAGAAATCCAGGGTAGCTTCAGGCCCCATTCCACCCAGAATCCCGATCACACGACCGGGAGCACTCTGTTCGCTCACACTATTCATCCTGCGATTATAGGCAACCAGGTTTCATTTGGAAGCGCGAAAAAATCGCTCATTCCCGTATCCAGGCCATTTATATGTGAGAGGACAAAAGGCTCAGGACCTTGCCCTGGCGACAGGCGTTTTGCTACCCTTGGCGTCCACCTGGAAAACTCCTGTATTGAAAGGCGTTTTTGTCGATAACTATTTGCGATAGGCGGTTGCGTCCCGTCCGATAAGTAATACGAGTACGTGTCGTGCGGGAGGGCCGTACGGTGCTAAATTGTTGAAAAAATTGAAAATAGTCCTGGAGATGGTGAAGATCGAACATACAATCTTCGCCCTTCCATTCGCTTTGTTGGGTGCACTTCTGGCGGTCCGGGGAATTCCCGAACCGGCGCAGATTGGATGGATTCTCGTGGCAATGGTCGGAGCGCGCAGCGCTGCTATGGCATTCAACCGGTTGGTGGATCTCCCTTTCGACGCCCGAAATCCCCGTACGGCCAACAGGGCCCTTCCCAGAAAACAGGTATCGAAAGCCTTTGTAATCGTGTTCATCCTCGCAAGTGCGGGGCTGCTTGTATTTGCCGCTTCCAGGCTGAACCGCCTGTCCCTGGAGCTCAGCCCGGTGGCCCTGGCGATCGTCTTTTTCTATTCCTATACGAAACGGTTCACCTGGCTTTCCCACGTTTTCCTGGGAATCTCACTCGCGTGCGCCCCGATCGGAGCATGGATAGCAATGCAGGGATCGATTGCATTGCCTCCCCTGCTCCTGGGACTGGCCGTAGTTCTTTGGGTGGCGGGGTTCGACATCATATATGCGTGCCAGGATGTGGAATTTGACCGGAAGGAGCGGCTCCACTCGATACCGAAACGGTTCGGGATCAGGGCGGCGCTCTGGATATCGGCAGCGCTTCATCTGATCATGGTGGGTCTGCTCTGCTTTCTGTTCCTGAGCGAAGGGCTGGGGAGCATCAGCATCATCGGGCTTGCAATCGTGGCGGCCCTGATCGCTTACGAGCACAGCCTGGTCCGCCCGACAGACCTGAGCCGCGCCAATACAGCGTTCTTCACGATAAACGGCTGGATAAGCATTCTCCTTTTCGCAACGACAACGATCGATCTGCTATGGGACGGGATCAAATAAATGCCGACTCAGATTGGTGAGCTGCTGGTTAAAGAAAACTACATCACGTCCGACCAGCTCGAGGTCGCACTGAAGCACCAGCGCCAGAGCGGAGGGCGCCTGGGCTCGATTCTCATCAATCTCGGCTTTGTCGATGATGACGACATCACTGCTCTGTTGAGCAAGAAATACGGCGTACCCTCCATAAATCTTGCATATTTCGAGATCGATCCGGCCGTAATAAAACTGATCCCGATCGAAGTCGCCCAGAAATACATGGTCGTCCCGCTGAGCCGCGTCGGAAGTACCCTGACGGTTGCCAGCGCCGATCCGACAAACGTCTTCGCCATGGACGACATCAAGTTTATGACCGGGTTCAATGTCGAGCCGGTGGTAGCGAGTGAGACCTCCATAGCGGAAGCGCTGGAAAAGTACTACGGGACCCCGCACTCTATCGAACTCAAGAAGGTGTTCGATCAGATCGCACAGGTTGACAAGGAAGGGGTCGATCTGGATCTCGAGGCTGCGTCGGATGAAGAAGAGGAAGTCTCGATCGACCAGCTGCAGCGCTCCAGCGAAGACGCACCGATTATCAAACTCGTTAACATGATCCTCTCTGATTCCCTCAAAAAGGGAGCCAGCGATATTCATGTGGAGCCTTATGAAAAGGACTTCCGCGTCCGGTTCAGAATCGACGGAATTCTCTACAACATGATGAACCCGCCCCTGCGGCTGAAAGATGCTATCACGTCGCGCATCAAGATCATGGCCAAGATGGACATCTCCGAGAAGAGATTGCCACAGGATGGAAGAATCAAGATCCGTACGACCTTCGATGGCAGGAAAAAGGAAATTGACTATCGTGTCTCGACACTCCCGACACTTTTTGGCGAGAAGATAGTTCTCAGAATCCTGGATCGTGACGTGTTGCCCCTCGACATGGCCAAGCTCGGATTCGAAGAAGCATCGCTTAAGAAGATCGAAGCCGCGATTCTGAAACCGTACGGAATGATGCTTGTGACGGGACCGACCGGCAGCGGAAAGACTTCTACCCTTTATGCCGCACTCAACCGGCTCAATACGCCGGAAACAAACATCATGACGGCGGAAGATCCGGTGGAATACAACTTCCGCGGCATCAACCAGGTGCAGATCAGGGAACAGATCGGCCTGACTTTCGCTGCGGCGCTCCGCTCTTTTCTGCGACAGGATCCCAACATCATTCTCGTCGGTGAAATCCGCGATTTCGAGACCACTGAGATTGCGATAAAGGCCGCTCTAACGGGGCACCTGGTCCTCTCCAGTCTGCATACCAATGATGCACCTTCGACCATCTCCAGGCTGCTCAACATGGGAATCGAACCGTTCCTTGTCGCAACGTCGGTTCACCTGATATGCGCACAGCGGCTCATCAGAAAGATCTGCCCGGACTGCAAAGTGGAAGTAAAGACACCATTGCAGGCTCTGATCAACGCAGGGTTCTCCCAGGAGGAGGCCAAGAACATCAACACCTTCAAGGGAGAAGGATGCAAGACCTGTAATGGAACGGGCTACAAAGGCCGAATCGGTATGTATGAAGTCATGGAAATCAGCGAAGACATCCAGGAACTGATACTGGTTGGGGCTTCTGCCCGGGAGATTCGACGAAAATCCGTTGAAGAAGGGATGCTGACACTGCGCCAGAGCGGACTGGCAAAGATCAAGGCAGGGTTCACAACACTCGACGAAGTCCTGAGAGAAACGGTCCTGAGCTAGGATGCGGTGAATTCCTTCCCTGAATTTGGATCTTTGTGTCACAGCGCACAGCCATCGAGGCGGCACTGCAGCATTCTGAACCAGGAGAATCAAAGATGAGCACATTACCCGAACTGCTCCAGAAGACCCTTCAGGCCGGAGCTTCGGACCTTCACATTACGACCGGCTCTCCTCCGCAGATCCGTGTAGACGGCAGACTGCGTCCGGTCGAGGAACAGACCCTTACTGCCGCCGACACCAAAAGGCTGGCCTACAGCGTAATGACCGACGGCCAGAAACACCAGTTCGAGGAGAAGTGGGAGATCGATTTCTCGTTCGGGATAAAGGACCTGTGCAGGTTCCGCGTCAATGTCTTCACGCAGCGGGGTTCCGTGGGAGCCGTCTTCCGCATCATTCCGTTCGAGATCAAAGGATTCGAAAGCCTGAACCTCCCTCCGGTGGTTGAACAGCTGTGCGACAAGCCTCGCGGCCTGATTCTGGTGACAGGACCGACGGGCAGCGGGAAATCGACCACCCTTGCCGCGATGATCGACAAGATCAACTGCGAACGGCATGAGCACATACTGACGATTGAAGATCCTATAGAATTTCTGCATCCTCATAAGAACTGCATCGTCAACCAGCGCGAGGTCAGCGCCGACACGCACTCCTTCGCCGACGCTCTCAGGGTTGCTCTGCGTGAAGATCCGGATGTCGTGCTGATCGGAGAAATGCGCGACCTGGAAACCGTGGAATCTGCGCTGCGCATTGCGGAAACAGGGCATCTCACACTCGCCACGCTCCATACCAACAGCGCGGCCACAACCATAAACCGCATCATCGACGTCTTCCCTTCAAACCAGCAGCCGCAGATCAGGGCCCAGCTGAGCATGGTAATCGAAGGGATTCTCTGCCAGTCTCTCATTCCGCGGGCCAACGGCACCGGACGTGCGATGGCGATGGAGGTGATGATTCCCACAGCGGCGATACGCAATTTGATCCGTGAAGACAAGATCCACCAAATCTACAGCTCCATGCAGACAGGCCAGGAAAAGTATGGAATGCAGACGTTCAATCAGTCTCTTGCTCAGCTGGTCCTGTCCAAGCAGATTTCGGTTCAGGATGCGTTGAACAAAACGTCGAATCAGGACGAACTGAAAGACCTTATCGAGCGGGGGGTCGGGTTGAATTTCTCGTCCGCTGGGCAGCGGATGCAACGACCGGAACAGGCAGGCGCCATGCGGCGCTGATCTTGCGAGGAGGAAGCTATGCCAGTCTATGTCTATACCGGGCGGAATATGCGCACGAATTCCAGCGTCTCAGGCGAACGCTTTTCGAGCACTCCGCAGGCTCTGGCTGCAGTCCTGCGCCGGGAGCAGGTTTCGCCCCTGACCATCAAGGAGAAGAAGGAAGGAGGCTTGAACTTCTCTTTCAAGAAGAAAGTCACGCAGCAGGAAGTTGCTGTGTTTACACGTCAGTTCTCCGTTATGCTCGACGCCGGACTTCCCCTGGTGCAGGCGCTCGATGCAATCGGGCAGCAACATCCCAATCCTCAATTCAAGACCATTCTCGAACAGATCAGGACCGATGTTGAGTCGGGATCCACTCTCTCGGATGCCATGGCGAAGCATCCGAAGACTTTCGACACGTTGTACACGAATATGATCGCAGCCGGCGAGACCGGAGGCATCCTCGATACGATCCTGCAGCGTCTGAGCACGTTTATCGAAAAGCTGGTGAAACTGAAGCGTGCATTGCGCTCTGCTCTCATCTATCCCGCTACCATCCTCACGATCGCGATCGGAGTGGTCGCAGTGATCCTGTGGAAAGTGGTGCCCGTCTTCCGAACCCTTTTCGAAGGATTTAATGTAGCGCTCCCGCTCCCGACGCGCATCGTGATAGTCGCTTCCAGCCTGATGGAAAGCTACATTATTCCCGTCGCCATTCTGATCGCGCTGGGAGTATTCGGGCTGCGAAGCTACTACAAGACGGACAACGGAAGGCATGTCGTCGACAGGACTCTCCTCAAACTGCCGGTGCTTGGCGACGTCTTGAGAAAAATCGGGGTAGCGCGCTTTACGCGCACGCTTGCAACCCTCATAACGAGCGGTGTCCCCATCCTCGAAGCTCTGGTCGTTACGGCCAAGACGGCCGGCAATGCCATTCTGGAAGACATCATCTACAAGATAAGGGAGCGGATCGAAGGCGGAGGGAATATGACCGAACCCGTCCGCGAATCCGGCTTTTTCCCGCCGATGGTAAGCCAGATGATCTCGGTCGGAGAATCCACGGGTGAACTCGATTCAATGCTCGTGAAAGTCGCCGACTATTACGAAGAGGAAGTCGACGTCGTTGTGGCCAACCTGCTTACTCTCCTTGAACCGCTGCTCATGGTATTTCTCGGAGTCATCGTCGGCGGAATCGTGATCTCGATGTACCTGCCGCTGTTCAAGCTGATTCAGGTGCTTTCGGGAGGCTAGGAACCCCGCCGAGCGTCAGGCAGTCCCGGCACTTCCATGTCGTGCCGGGACTGACGCCGGACGGACAACAAACCAAGTCCCATAGGGAATATGCCAGTGGCTCCCTCTCAACCATCCGATGATCCCACCGCATGCCATCAATCAGTCCCGGAGGCGGCACGTAAGTGCCGGGAAACGCATCGGCCAACAAAACCAAGTCCCGGAGGGACGGCCGAACTGCCAGTAGATCTCTCGCCCGCACATCAGCAGAAACGTAACCTCCTCACGATTATCATAGCCCGCGCGATAATACTGCTATTGTGGTTGAATCTCGCAGATCCGCTCGGCCTTCTCCCGGAACGCCAGGGCCCACTCCCCTTTCTCCCTTTTTTCAACATCACGGCGCTTGCACTCACGATAGTCTTTCTGCTGCTTTGGAGATCCCGGCTGAACTACAGGTTTCAGCTTGTTCTGCAGGTCGCGGCGGACCTTGCGCTGACGACTCTCCTGGTAGGGCACACGCGCGGCATCGAAAGCACATTCGTTTCGTTTTATCTTCTCGTCATCATCTACTGCAGCCTGACACTCGGCCGAGCAGGAGGAAATATCGCCGCAGCACTCAGCACAATCCTCTATGCGGCTGTCGTCACGGCAGACGGACTGCAGATCATTGGTCTGGAAAGCCACGGGATGAAGCCTTTCCAGGCGGCATATCGAATAACCGCGCACGCGCTTGGTTTCTGGGCTGTCGCGCTTCTGGGAACCTGCCTGCACCAGCGTCTCCGCTCCGTGGAATCGGAACTGAAGGAAAGGACGGATTCGTTCACTCAGCTGCAACGTCTTAATGAACACATCGTCAGCAGCATCAGGAGCGGCCTGATCACGACCAATCTGGATGGCCAGATCACCCTCTTCAACGCGGCGGCAGGGGAACTAACCGGGAAGAGTTCGACTGAGATGCAGGGGAAATGGATACACGAGATCATCGGCAAACCGTTCTGGACAAGGATCCAGAACCCGGACCTGCTGAGCAATGCAAGGCCGCTGCGTCACGAGCAGTGGATCGATATCCCCGGCGGGACGCCGCGGTTCTTGGGTTTCAGCGTGTCCCCGCTGAACGATCAGGATCAGCGGCTGCTGGGCTATATCATCTCTTTCCAGGATCTGACCGAGATCACACGGCTGGAGGAGGAAGTACGGCTCAAGGACCGGATGGCGGTTGTCGGGCGCATGGCGGCGGGAATCGCCCACGAAATAAGAAATCCGCTCACCGCCATTCGCGGGTCTGTTGAAATGCTCAGTTCCCGGAGCGGCCTCCCGGACCGTGACAGGAAACTGCTGGATATCCTTATCCGCGAAAGCGACCGCCTGAACAAATTCGTAGGGGATTTCATGAATTATGCACGGCCGCGCAAATACGAAAAACGGCCGCTCGATCTTGTTCCGGTCTTGAAGGACTCAGTAACACTCCTACGCAACAGCCCGGAAATAAGGGAGAAGTATGTGGTGAGGCTGAACATCGAAGACCGGGATCTGTGGATACACGCAAGCGCCGATCAGCTCAACCAGGTCTTCTGGAACCTCACTCAGAATGCGGTGCGCGCCATGCCGGACGGCGGTGAACTGACTATAACACTCCGGAGGCATTTCGACGATAAGGTACAAATAGTGTTTCAGGACAGCGGAATCGGAATGACGCAGGAGGATCTGAGCCACCTCTTCCAGCCGTTGCATTCCGGATTCAAAGGAGGGCTCGGACTCGGGTTGAGCATCACCTTCCAGATAATGGAGGACCACAACGGGAAGCTCGCTTTCGAAAGTGAAAAAGGGAAGGGCACGAAAGTCGTTCTGACTTTCCCGCTCGAAAAATCAGCGCCGGCGTACGAATCGATGCAGCCGGCGATCGCACGATTAT
>JAAYAM010000153.1 GCA_012719355.1 Acidobacteriota bacterium | reverse complement strand
GGGAGGCAGACTCTGCAGTTCGAGCTTCACATGATCAGATCCGGCTGCCGCCAGAGTGTCGGCCGCCCGCTGGACGATCTGGTTCAAATCCACCGGTTTCTTATCCCAGGCAAGGCTGCTCGAGAAAGTACGCAGGCTGTTGCACAGCCGCTTCATCTTTTCTGCCGTGTCATACACCGACTGGAAGGCGTCCTTCTGAAACTCAGGGTTGTGCTGATGTTTTGGGGCGTTCTGTGCGATATACGACAGAGTTGACGCGAAATTCTTCAGATCGTGGAGCACAAAAGTGGAGAAAGCACGAAAAGCCTCGTCTTCTTTTGCACTGACCAGAGTCTCGAGCAGATCGGATTTGTGAAACTCGCCTGCAGCGTGGCCTGCCAGCGCGCGCAGGAACTCCCGTGCTTCCCAATCATAGGATCTGCCGCTGCGATCGGCTCCGACCGTGATTACCCCGACAATCCTGTTGCTCGACAGGAGCGGGACGAGAAGCGAAGCACGGGTTTTCTTAACGAAGGCGCTGAGAACGGGTGAATCCTTCCGTTTATCCAGGTCATGTGCCGATACCGGTTCCGTAATGTCGATAAGCTCTTCTACCACGCCGTCCGCCTGCATCTCCAGAGAACCGGAGATGGCACCTGTTGAGCTCAGGAGTTCCAGCTTGGTAGGATTCCAGCGGCGGACCCAGATGCTCACTTCGATTGCTCCGAGAGCCCTGTGGACGATGTCGGCGAGCGCCGAAGCGGTGACGGCGGGCGGATCGATTGACCGCACCTTCTCTGTGGCTTCCAGCCAGAAATGACGGTAATCGTACCTGCCGGCAAAGATGTTTCTCCGTATCCATGATCGCGCATGGTGGCGAAAGCCGGTGTCGAGCAAAATGACGGTCAGAACAATTGCCGACAGGAGAAACACCAGCGCCTCGACCGGAAGCCCCAGATCGCCCCACTGGCCGGCCCAGCGTGCGATAAGGCTGGAGGCTATCAGGTACACTCCGACGCTGAAGAGCGTGATAGAGCTGTAGATGGCGCCGTGAGAGACCGATATACGGGTTGTCCCGGAGCTTCGCAGCCACGAAATGAATATCAGGCCGCAGGAAACCGGGAAGATGCAGTGAAAGAGTCTGAGGCTGCCGACTGGAAGGAGTCCGGCGACGGGAGGGAACAGCAGGACCTGGGAACTCATGTAGATGATCGCTGCATAAATCGCCGCTATTCCTACGAAGAGGAATTTCAGGCCCCACCGTGTCGTTTCACTTGCACTTCGGAGAACCTGCTCGAGACGGGCGAGAACAATCACCGAGACTATCAGGAGAAAGAAGGCAGAGAGGTAGCCCGCCAGGCCGAGCTGGACATAGGCCTCCGGGGCTTCCACTCCCTGGCTGTATGGCGTTGGGACGAGGCACAGGAGCGCAATCAGCAGCGATCCTGTTGCGAGTATAGGAATGGAGAAGCTCTTCTTGTGCTGTCCAGTGAGATATCCTCCAGCGGCCGCAAATACGATGCATGCAAAAGCGAGGCGATGCACGTCAGCTTCCAGAAGCGCGCCGGATTGCTCTCCGAATACCTCGAGCGCCGCCGATAAGGAGGCCGGCAGGATCAGAAAAAGCAGGCTCCTGGATCCTGTCCAGAATCTTGGGGAAAGCGTAATCAGAGCCGAAATCACCAGCCCGAAAACCAGAGCTGCGACTTCTATCCACCCGATCATGAGCCGGTTTCCTGAGTACGGGAGAGCTTCGAGTCTCCGGTAATTGTTTGCAACAAGGTATCCAGGGCCCTCAGTTTAACCTCCCACGTGCAATTCTGCCGAATGAATTCCTGTCCCTTCCTCCCCATCTCCTCCATGGCGGTGCGGTTGCTCAACATCTCCAACAATGCGGCTGCGAATGAATCCGGCTCCCGGCCGGCGACAATCACGTGTTGTGCCGCTCCTTCCGGTAACCCTTCGGCGGCGGCTGGGGTTGTCAGGACCGGGACCCCCGCCGCCATCGCCTCTAGTATCTTGTTCTGCACTCCGCGTGCGATTGCAAGGGGTGCTATTGAGACTGCCGCGGAAGAAAGATATGTGCGGACGTCGGAAACGTATCCGGTCACCTCTACGCCCGGGATTCCCGCAAGGGCCCTGACCTTCTTTACCGGCCTGGATCCGACGATGATGAAACGTGCCTCGGGATGTGCGGCACGAATCCTGTTCCAGACGCTGGTTGCGAAGAATGAAACCGCCTCGACATTGGGAGGATAGTCCATCACCCCAACGAAAACGATCCGCACTCCTTCAGGCGATCGTGGCACAGCCGCGAAGAAATCGATATCGACGCCGTTTTCCAGGATATGAACCGGTATTCCGGGAATGTGCTTCCGGAAAACATCCGCTTCGTTGTGTGAAACGACACAGGAAGCCTCGAAGCTGCCGGCTATTCTGCGTTCGAACTTCAACATAAGCCGGCTTTCCCGTCCATAGATCCATCTCAGGACGCCGTGCGCTTCCCGGGCCATGCTGCTCCATTTTTGGGAATCGACATCGCAGAAGTGCATTATCCTGGGGACATCGGCGATATGTTCAACGTACTGCGCCATCGAACTGGAGAAGACGATTATTGCGTCATAATGTCGATTCCTGAGTTCGGCGTTGACAGCTGCGCGGAGCGCGGAATTATGGAAATAGCCCAGACTCAATGGCTTTGCCTGTAGGAATGCGAGCGCCATCTCTATGGCAGACCGAAATCTTGAATGGGCGGGCGCAATAACCCTGACTGCGAGTTCTTTCTCCAGCATCCTGGCATTAGCATGCGAGCCGCCGTGCGACAGCGAGCCGACCACGACTTCATGATTTCGGGATAGTCGCCTTATCTGGTGAAAGACCGGTATCCGGTCTCC
>JAAYAM010000152.1 GCA_012719355.1 Acidobacteriota bacterium | reverse complement strand
CGGTACTATCATCGATCTTAAGATCACTCACCAGGAGCTTGCGGAAATGGTGGGAACCTCGAGAGAGACCGTCACACGCGTTCTCACCCGGCTGAAAGACCAGGGCATTATCGAGGTCGATCAGCGACGCATCACCATGATCGATGCCAAAGCGCTGGTCAACTGCTGAAATCCCTTAGTCGGCGAGAACAGCTTTTCGCCATTTGCGAACGGAGTTTACAAGGTAGATATTGGAGCATCGGTTGAGCATGTCAATTCCAAGCACACGCTCCTTGACTACCCCTCCCTGGAGCAGCCGGGCTCTGTACGTGCCGGCAAGCAGGCCGCACTCTACGGGCGGTGTGAGCAGTTCTCCGTCGGCCTCCAGTACAATATTCGCCGAAATGGATTCCGTCAGTTCCCGCCTCTCATTCCACAGAAGGACATCGTCGCAGTCCGGACAGCTTCGCCTCGCGTCTTCATATACTCGCCTCAGGGTCGTCTTGTGATACAGGAACACGTCTGCGGAGTTGACGGCTTCAACCGCCGGCCTGACCCTCAGACTCGCGTCGGATAGCGCGAGCGGCTCGGACTGAACTTCGACCGCACCATCGGCACCAACAAGCAGCCTCACTTTGTACGGTTCTTTTGAAAGACTCGAGGCCTCTTCCATTAATCGGCGCCTGATCTGTTCGATGTCCGCCCTGTACCCGAAATAGGCGGCGGAATCCGAAAGGCGGTCGAGATGCTCTTCCAGAAGGAAATAGGATTCCTCGGCAGTCCACAGCAGGCTTTCGAGCAGCCGGAACTCGGGCTGCTGCTCTCTCAGGACGCGCGCCTTAAGCAGGCTTTCGGTGTATTCGTCGTCCGGTCTCGAATCCCAGACTACACCTCCGCCCGAGCCGTACGCTACAGTTGCGCGCTCCCGATCCACAACGGCAGTACGGATTGCAACGTTGAACTGGGCCCGGCGGCCGGCGGCGGTGAATCCGATGCAGCCGGTATACAGTCCCCGCGGATCGGGTTCGAGTTCTCTGATGATCCCGGTTGTGCGGATCTTGGGCGCGCCGGTAATTGAAGCACATGGAAACAACGCACCCATTATGTCGGTCAAAGATCCGGCGGACCCGGCCGTAACGGTCGAGGTCATCTGCCACAAGGTGGGATGCCGTTCCACTTCGAACATGTGAGGCACCCCGACGGTTCCGGTCTCGGCAACTCGGCCTAAATCGTTGCGGATCATGTCGACGATCATCAGGTTTTCCGCGCGGTTCTTTTCGGAATTCTGCAGCCAGTGAGCAAGAGAGCGGTCCTCGGCCAGCGTACGCCCTCGCCCGACGGTACCCTTCATGGGCTTGCAGATGATCCGGTTCCCCTCCAGCCGAAAGAACAGCTCCGGCGATGCCGAGCAGACGGCATATCTCCCCAGATCGAGCCATGCAGCGTAGCCTGGCGACTGGGCACGCACCATCGCCAGGAACAGGTGCCATGGATCTCCGGAAAACGGACTTCGCATCCGGAAGGTATAGTTGACCTGGTAGGTGTCCCCTGACTCGATATACTCCTTTATGCGCTCTATCGCCTGTTCATACTGGAGCCGGCTGATTGTGGGGACCGCATCGCCAAGAGAATAAGCTTTGAAATCGGGCTGGGGGAGGATTATCTCTTCCGGCACGCGATAGAGGCCGAACCAGAGCAGCGGGAAGTTCGGAGAATGGGTGCTGAATGCCGGATCGAAGGCCGCCGCTGATTCGTAGCTCAGAAACCCGGCTGCGTACAGGTTCTTCTTGCCGGCCAGTTCCTCGATTGTCCTGAGTGCCGGAGCCACCTCGTGAATCGCTGCAGCCGTGATCACCTCGACGGGAGAATCGAACCGCAGCCACTTCCCGGCAGCTGCATCGTGCACAACCACCGTGCCGGTCACCAAATTTCCTTCTATGTGAAAAGAGAGTCGACGAAACTCTCGGGAGAAAACTCCAGCAGATCTTCGAGTGACTCGCCGATTCCGATGAACCGGACGGGAATCTTCAGATCCTGACAGATACTGAACAGAATGCCGCCCTTGGCTGTTCCGTCAAGCTTGGTGACGATCAGCCCCGTGATGCCTGTGGCCTTCATGAATTCCTGAGCCTGTGCCAGTCCGTTCTGGCCCGTGGTGGCATCGACAACGAGCAGCACCTCGTGGGGCGCCCCGGGAACTTTGCGCCCGGCCACGCGCCGCATCTTCTCAAGCTCGAGCATCAGATTACTTTTGGTGTGCAGACGGCCGGCGGTGTCGATGAGCACCACGTCCATACCGCGTGAGGACGCGGCAGAGAGCGCGTCGTGAAGCACCGCCGAAGGATCGATCCCGCTCCTGCTTTTGATCAGTTCCGCCCCGGAGCGCTCAGCCCATACCGTGAGCTGCTCGATAGCCGCGGGACGGAATGTATCGGCGGCGCACACCAGTATCTTCCTGTTGTCCTGAGAGAGCCGGGCGGCGAGTTTTCCCACCGTTGTAGTCTTTCCTGTCCCATTGACTCCGACAATCATCCATACCTGCGGACTCGCGCTGTTGGCGGCAAAACCACGCGTCGAGCCGGCTTCCAGGATTTTAAGGAGTTCCTTTCTGATCTCTTGCTTCGCATCATCCGGAGTGCTGAGGAGCTGCTTCTTGTGCTGGAGCCGCACCGCCTCCATGACCCTGTCAGTGACCCGTACCCCGAGATCGGCCTGAAGCAGCGTCCCTTCGAGATCGTCAAGCACGGTCTCATCAATCACCGGCTTTGAAGCGAGAACCGCTTCGATCCGGCTCACAAGGTTCTCCTTCGTGGTGCCGAGCGCTTTCTTCATCCTCTCGAAGATCCCGGCCTTCTTTTCAGCAGTCTCTTTTGAGGTGCGGTTGAATAACACGTGCGTCTCCTTTCTGTGAGCTCGCGTGAGCGACGCCTCTCCCTATCTCTTCAACTGTACATCCCCGGCGACGATCGTTTCCAGCCTCCCGCCTTCCGTGCGGACGAGCAGCGCTCCAACGCTGTTCAGCCCGCAGGTGACTGCGTCCCGGCTGCTCTCCCCTTCAATTATCCTGACCTCCGTCCCATTCCACATGGAAGAGTGCCCTTTCCAGCGATCGAGCACCGCCGCATGATCTCCCCGCTCAAACATCTGGTAAAGAAGCTGCAGATTGTGCAGGAAACGCACCAGCAGCCGACGGCGCGGCACAATAGCTCCCGCCGCTTCGTCGAGGCAGACTGCAGAAGACTTCAGCGAGTCCGGCACGCTTCCTTCATGCACATTGATCCCTACTCCCACCACTGCAGCGCGGTTATCACCTTCCGAGATCATCTCCAGCAGAATTCCGGCGCACTTTTTGCCGGAAAGAAGCACATCGTTAGGCCATTTCAGATCGACCGACAGCGGGCGGCGAGTCTCAAACTCCTTCAGGGTTTCGACAAGCGCGACTGAAGCAACATGCGTCAGCAGGGGCCATGTCTTGATCGGCTGCATCGGCCTGAGCACGACGGTGAAACAGAGTCCGGTCCCCGCGCTCGAGAACCAGCTGTGCCGGTTCCTTCCCCTTCCCTCCGTCTGTTCTTCGGCATAGACAAGCGTTCCGCCGGGCGCCCCGCGCCGTGCCTGGTCAAGCGCTTCGCTGTTTGTCGACGGAAGGCGGAAGAAGCCGTTTACGCGCAGCCAGTCCCACGCGACGGCGGGCGTTTCCTTCTGAATCCAGTATGGGACGAGCTGCTCCTGATCATACACAAGCCTCACCTTGTCCCCAGATATCTCCAGCCGGAAGCCCCATTCCCTGCACTGCTCGATCTCGTGCTGAAACCCGGGATCACTGTTGAGCGGCAATCCGTTGCGCCCCACGTGTCCAAGATCTGTCAGTAGTGGCGGATATTTCAGTGCGTCTCGCATTGTGCAGGCTAGCTCGCAGGAAATCGATTCAGATTCGATTCCAGCTTCTGATACCTGTCGAGGAGTTCCTCGTGTCGTATCCGGTTCTCGGCGACGACCTCCTCCGGCGCACGCGACACGAAATCCGGGTTGCCGATCTTCTTCTCCAGCTTCTCAATCTCGCCCCGGATTCTCGTTATTTCTCTGGTCATTCTCTCCCTCTCGGACGCGACATCAATCGCATCGTGCACATCCAGTCCGAATTCGCCATGTGACCAGACGCCCCTGAGGAGGTTGCCGGAGGCCGTGTCAGAGAACTCCACACGGTTCAGGCGTGCCAGAGAACGGACCTTCTCCAGATTCTCCGAAACCAGAGTGCGAGCCTCTCCGGACTGGATCACCAGCACTGCATCCAGCAGACGCTTCGGGTCGATGTTCATCTCGGCCCGCAGCGAACGGATTGCTCCGACAAGATCCATGATGTCCTGCATGCTTTGTGCTGCGCCCGGATGATCGAGCACCTGTCTGAAAGAAGGGAATTCCTGAACCATGATCGACTCGCCTGCATGAGGTATCTTCTGCCAGATCTCTTCGGTAATGAACGGCATGAACGGGTGCAGCATTCGCAGGGCAAAGTCCATGGTGTGGACGAGCACCTTTACCCTTGGCTCCCGCTCCTGCTCCGGTACTTGCGGATTCGTAAGCACCGGTTTGACCAGCTCGATATACCAGTCACAAAACTCGTGCCAGATAAACTGATAGATAAGTGCCGATGCCTCATGGAAGCGGAACTTGTCCAGCGCCTCGGATATTTCCGCCGAGACGCGGTTCATCCGGTGAAGGATCCACATATCCTCGAGCGGTATGGCATCCCGGTTCCGAGCGACGAACTCATCGATCTCTTCGGGAACGACCGGAGTGTCCTCTTCACGCAGGTTCATCAGGATAAAGCGGGCAGCGTTCCAGACTTTATTGGCAAACGCGCTGTATCCCTTCATCCTGTCCGACGAGAAGGGTATGTCGGTTCCCGGAACCGCCATTGACGAGAGGGTGAATCGCACCGCGTCCGCCCCATATTCATCGATGAGCTGAAGCGGCTCTATGATGTTTCCTTTCGTCTTGCTCATCTTCTTGCGGCTGGCATCGCGCACGATTCCGTTGATGTGCACTTTGCCGAACGGGATATCCCCGGCAAATTTGAGCCCCATCATGATCATGCGTGCCACCCAGAAAAAGATGATGTCGGGCCCTGTGATGAGCACGTCGGTCGGATAGAAAACGCGAAGGTCATCAGTCTTTTCGGGCCAGCCGAGCGTCGAAAAGGGCCAGAGCGCCGAGCTGAACCATGTGTCGAGGATGTCGGTCTCTTCCCGCAGACCGGCCGAGCCGCAGCTTGTGCACCTGTCGGGGGTCGTCCTCGACACGACGATCTCGCCGCAGGCATCGCAGTACCAGGCCGGGATGCGGTGCCCCCACCACAGTTGGCGGGAAATGCACCAGTCGTGAATGTTGTACATCCATTCGAAATAGCGCTTCTTGAAGTTGTCCGGAATGAACTGAATGGTTCCGTTTTCAACCACTTCGATCGCCGGCTTTGCCAGGCTGTCTACCTTCAGGTACCACTGAATGGAGACCTTGGGCTCGACGACCGTGGAGCAGCGGTCGCAGTGACCGACGTTGTGCTCGTAATCTTCGACCTTTACCAGATACCCGTCGGCAGCCAGCTGCTCCACGAGTTCCTTTCGGCAGTCGAAGCGGTTCATGCCGCTGAATGGACCCGCCGCTTCGGTCATGTTCCCGGAATCGTCGATCACGCTTATCCTGCCAAGGCCATGCCGCTTCCCTGCCTCGTAATCGTTCGGGTCGTGGGCGGGTGTGATCTTGACGACTCCCGTTCCGAATTCCCTGTCGACGAAGCTGTCGGCAATCAGCGGGATTTCCCGACTCATGACAGGAAGCAGCACCTTCCTGCCTGCCAGATGCCGGTACCGTTCGTCGTCGGGATGCACCGCCACTCCGGTATCGCCCAGCATGGTTTCCGGGCGGGTGGTCGCGACGGTGACAAATTCATCGGTTCCTACAACCGGATACCTGATGTGCCAGAGCTTCCCGGAAGTCGCCTTGTAGACTACTTCCAGATCCGAGATGGCCGTCTGACATCTCGGGCACCAGTTGACGATGTACTCGCCGCGGTAGATGAGTCCTTCCTCGTAGAGCCGCACGAAAACCTCGACGACGGCGCGCGAAAGCTGTTCATCCATCGTGAACCTTTCACGGCTCCAGTCGCAGGAGACTCCCATGCGACGCATTTGATTGAGGATGGTTCCTCCGCTCGTCTTCTTCCACTCCCAGGCAAGCTTGAGAAACTCTTCGCGTCCGAGATCGAAGCGGCTTCTGTTTTCCTTGTCCAGCTGCTTGTCGAGCACGTAATGGACTGCAATGCTGGCGTGATCGGTTCCCGGCAGCCACAGGGTGTTGAATCCGCTCATCCTCTTCCAGCGGACCAGAATGTCGTGCAGCGTGTGTTGCAGCGCGTGTCCCATGTGCAGCGAGCCGGTCACATTCGGAGGAGGGATGACAATCGAGAAACGCGGCCTGGTCGAGGCGCTGTCGGCCTCGAAGTATCCTTTGGTTTCCCAGAAGTCATACCACTTCTGTTCGAATTCGCGTGGGTCGTATGATTTGGCGAGCGGTTCCCTTGACATTGACCATCCTCTCTTCTTCGTTGTTAAACCAGCGCAGGGACAAAACGTTGAATTTTATTCGAACACGGGAGTTTAGTCTAGTTCAGAGCGCTCAACGGCACGGGCCTTCAACGGTGCTGTGCGTTCAACCACGACTAATTGCGGCATGCACTTACGACAATGATCGCTGCAGAGCATGTGCGGCGCTCTACAGACTTCGCTTGAATTGTATCGTGCTTCAGAGTACGATCGGCACATGGAAATCCGCCCCGTTCGGATTACAGGTTTCCTCCTTTGCCTGCTGGCGATCGTGTTTCTACAACCGGTCGGAGCCTGCTGTCTGATTGAGACGTCCGCCTGCCACACCGCCGCCGAGAGCACCTCCTGTTGTTCTCAGGAGACACCGGCAATGCCATGGTGTCAACAGGACGAGACCCCGGATTGTGACTGCTGCCTGAGTCCTTCCGAGAAGAGTCTCATACCGGCGCAACTCTCGCATCCCGATTCAGTGCCCGTTTCCGGCAGCCCGTCCATCATTCTTCGCAACAGTCAGGTTCTTCAGCAGGCCGGCAACGCAAATCCGCCGACCTATCGGGGTGACACCTATCTTGTCTGTTGCGTTCTTCTGATTTGATTCTTTCTCCAGTGAATCCGGGTTGGATCGTATGCAACCCGTTCATATCCGCGTTCTAATTGAATGGAGAAAGAAATGAATAAGGTAAAACTGCTTGCTTTTGCTTTGATTATTGTTCTGGCGGGCGCCTTCTATATGATGGCGTCATTATCGTCGCCCGCAGCGGCCGATACGGCCGTTTCCGCCGGCGACTGCTGCGCCCCACAAGCCGAGTGCTGTCAGCCGGGCGCGGCCTGCTGCGCCGGGCAACAGGCCCAGGGCAACGCATCCTGTGAATCCGGATGCTGCGCCGGCGAGTGTGCCTGCGGCGAGTGTGGTTGCGCCGTAAGCACCAAAGCCTAAGTACCTGCCGCAGAGAGCACCGGAAAACGGCTGCTCTCTGCGGCGCCTCCTGTGGCGAGTCTTTAAGCGGTTGCCTGTTTCTCGATTCTCATCATGTGGAAGCACAGCACGGTGGATTTCCTTCGGCGATCGACCCGAGACATCCCTTGAGCCGTCCGGCGCTGTTTTTGGTGGGAATAAGTGCGCTGATCCCAGGAATCCTCTGCTCCTCCCCTGGCCCTCCAACTTCGGCAACAGCACTCGCCGGCCAGTTTGCTTGAACCCTAAAGATACAAATGAAAGCTGTGTGACCGTTGCGCAGGAAAGACTTGATGGAGAGCTGCTCCATCGCGGAAAGCCTTGCACCGACCCATAGCCCTTCAACCGTCCGCATGACGGAAGGACCTCCTCATGTGCAGGAGAGAAATCTGAAGCGTCTGGTTAGTTCTTCTGTTCTCGAAGGGTGCTGCGTATGATCGATTCCGAAAGCTCGGGCACAACCTCCCATGCCACCTCACGTATGGCATCGGCGGACATTTTCCTGATCACCCGATCGACAATCAGATTGATCTGTTCGTCTGAAAGCGATGAGACATTCGAAACAACTGCCGAGGGAGTGACAGTCTCAGGATCGATGATGTCAAGTATCCGGTCTTTCCCCACAAACGATTCCAGAACGGACCCGCTAATCATTCTGCTTTCACGGCGAGATCCAGGCTCCTGAGAACGTGCTTCAACATCGACAGCGGCGTTCGGCATACTCTCCTTCTTTACAAGCTCATGAACGGTACGGATCAGCTCTGAAGTGTCAAAAGGTTTGGTCAGAAATGCATCACATTTCACTCGGGATGCTTCAGATTCGTCGAACGGTTCGAATGTTCCGACCAGCAGCACGACCGGGGTTCCTGCCGTCGCGGGATCCTCTTTGATTCTCTCGCAGACCTGATACCCGCTGCAGCCCGGCATGAAAACGTCGGCCAAAACCAGGTCGGGTTTCATCTCCCGAACCGCTTCCATGGCGGAATCTCCATCCGAAACGGCTTTGATGACGATATCTTCGCCATTGAAAGCGAGGCTGACTATTTTCTGGATAGTAACGCTATCATCCGCCACAAGCAGTCTGATGGTCATTTCTTCTCTTCATTCGTGTCGGTGCCGCTGTCGGTTTCTATTATATCCTGCGTTTCGCCGGAGGCGCTCTTTCTGATCGTCACCTGGATCTGGGTGTCATCGGTGCCCGGGCCGCCGTCGCGAGGCCTTGCAAGTGCATCGGCGGTCTTTGCCTTCTCCGCTTCAACGGTTCGCACTGCCTGCTCGTAACGGTCTGGAGCACCAACAAAACCCAGCGCTTTTCCGAAATCTATGATCGGCCTCAGCGGAGAGAACCCTTCGCCGGACTTCAGCCGCGCCTGATTTTCGGCATTAAGATCCGTATCGACAGATGGAACCGGTTTGCCCAGAGAAATCAGGCGTTCTTTCGCCTTTTCGGCGTGCTCGCTGAACGCGTAGCCTTTAACGAGCTTACCGTAAGTCATCGCCGCTTCTTCCGGGTTGTTGCTTCTTTCCTGTGTGGTTCCTTTCAAAAACAGAACGTTATCCATCCCGGAGAAGCTCGGGTATTTCTTCTCGATTTCTTCGAGACGCCCTCTTGCACCGGCATAGTTCTGCCTGTCGAAATAGAACTTCGCAACTCCCAGGTCTCCCAACGCAAGGTTCTCCTGCACCTCCATCAGATACTGTCTGGCTATCGGAACATAATCACTGTCGGGGAACTGGTTGAGAAACTGCCTGATGGCAGCTTCGGCTTTGTACGTGTACTGCTGGTCACGGTCAGGTGAACGCATCAGGCTCATATTTGCGGCAATCACCTTCATCTGAGCATCGGGCGCCTTGGGATGGGCGGGCCAGAAAACGATGAAATCCTTGAACTGTTCCTCGGCCTGAAGCAGGTTCTCGGTCCCCCCTTCGTCATAAAAAGAGTCGCCGATAGCAAACTTGGCGTCGGCGGCCATGTCGCTGTCAGGATAGGTGTTGATCAGGGTCTGGAATGCAAGGCGAGCCTTGATGTACTGGCTCTTCTTCAGGAATTCCGCGCCTGTTTCATAAAGGGTCTTGTCGGGCGGCTGGATGCTCTTCTGGAGCTTCGCACTTTTCTGAGAACATCCCCACGAAAAGAGGAGCAGTACACACACAGGAAGAAAACGTAATACTGATCTCATCGCCCAATTGCCTCCAGATTAAAGGGATCGAGATTGCTGCAAATCTCACACCAGGTGCTGATTCTTGATCTGACGCTCTGCGATGCCCTTCATCTCCCGTACCGCTTCGGAAGCACCCTTCTCTGAGCTGAAGATGGCGGATCCGGCAACAATGATTTCAGCTCCTGCGGTGAGGACGTCTTTCAGATTACCCGAATCGATTCCACCATCCACTTCGATCCGGACAGGATAACGATTCAATACGATAGAATCCCGAAGATGTCTGATTTTTCTTAACGAAGAGGGAATAAATTTCTGACCCCCGAAACCCGGATTCACTGTCATGAGCAGGATGAAATCCACCCAGGGAAAGATTTCGTCCAGTGCACCCAGCGGGGTGCCCGGGTTAATCGCGACTCCGGCCCGCACTCCATTCGCCCGCAAGTGCTGCAAAGTCCGGTTGATATGCGTGTCCGCCTCGACATGTACCGACAGCCAGTTGACCCCTGCGCGTATGAAACTGTCGATATAACGGTCCGGATTCTCGATCATCAGATGTGCGTCGAGCGGCAGGCTGGTGATCTTCCGGATCGAAGCCACCACCGGCGGACCGATCGTTATGTTGGGAACAAAGTGACCATCCATGACATCCAGATGGATGACATCCGCTCCTGCGCTCTCGACCTGCTCTATCTCGCGGGCCAGATTGGCGAAATCCGCTGACAGTACCGACGGTGCAATTTCGACGATTCTCTTATTCATTCACTTGTCTGTCCATCCCGACGCTTCTGCGAGCGTCGGTCTAGCGTAGCACAGGGCAGGAGAGCATTCAAGAGACTTGGCTTGTAACGCCTTGTAATAGAATTATTTACACTTCCGTATCATCAGAGCCGCGAAGAAGCCGTCCCATAAACGGCTGCCTGGAAATGTCCGTACGTACAGGTCGCTCCCTACCCAACCCGTGATTCCGGGAGGAGACGATGGCGCTTCCGGACCGAATTCGGGATGGCTTCTCAGGAACGATTCCACCACCTGCTCATTTTCTTCCGGTTCCGTTGAGCAGGTGGAATACAGGAGTCGTCCGCCGATCCTCACAGTTTCCGCTACGGATTCAAGTATCCTGATCTGGCGTTTCTGAAGCGCCGGAAATTCCTCCGGTCGGAAGCGCCATTTGATCTCGGGATTTCTTCGCAGGGTCCCGAGCCCGGAGCACGGCACGTCGGCCAGAACTGCATCGAAACCGGAGCGGAAAGGAGCGGGTTGGGCTGCATCCAGAACCATCATATGCAGCCTCCCTTTCAACATTTCAGCCATCCGGAGGACTCTTCCCATTTTCAGATCGCTTGCGACGACCATTCCTGATTCCCCGCATATGCTGTCCAGTATGGCAGCCTTGCCTCCGGGAGCGGCGCACGTGTCCCATACCTTCCATCCCGCAGACGCTCCAAGCAGGTGTGGAATCAGCTGCGAGGCTTCATCCTGATACTGCACGTCCCAAGACTTGTCAGGGGCGATTCCGGCACCCGGCACGAGATCTGAAAGGGTTTCGGATACGGCTTCTTCAGACAGCCGGAATGCGGCTCGAGGCGGCCGATTCAGAGCAGAACCATACTCGAATGCAGCGCTCTCGCCGAAGCGTTCTGCCCAGCGCCTCCAGAGCCACTCAGGGAGCGAGACGCGCACCCAGGGAGGCGCATTTCTCAGAAAATCCTCATCGCGCCAGGGACGTGCCCCCGCCAATCTTCGAAGTATGGCATTGACGAACCTGTCGATTCCCTTCCCCCGCGACTTTGCCAGCTCAACCGCGTCGTTGACCAAAGCGTGATCCGGAATCCGGTCCATGTGCCATAACTGGTATAGGCTCATGCGCAGCAGAATCTTCGGTTCACGCTCAACGTCTGCCCACGGCTTGGCGCTCAACGGGGCGAGAACGTAATCCAAAAGGCCCTGCAGTCGCAGCGTGCCGTAGACGATTTCCGTTGTGAGTCGCCTGTCCCTGAGCTCGAGCTCCTCCATCGCGCTCGAGTTCAGCAGATCATCACTGAAGTGCTTTCCGGATTCGATCCGCAGCAGCACCTTGAAAGCCAGTCTTCTTGCCGGAGAGATCATCGGATTCGTATCTATCGGAGAATGATTTCGCCCGGACGAAGCCTGGATCCGCTGGCGAATTCGCGACCCGTTACGCGCGCCTTCGCCGGCCGCTGGAGTTCGAGCAGTTCGATGACGGTCCCGCCTCCGCACTGGACCCGGATTCCCGTCTTCGTCAGTCCGAGAAGCGTCCCGGGTACAGCCGGTTCGTCGGCCCTGCCTTCAGGAAGGCTCCGGAAAATCTGGATCTTCTCTTCGCGAAACATTGAGTATGCGATCGGCCAGGGATTCATTCCGCGTATGAGGTCATGCACCTGGCGAGCGCTCTTTTCCCACGAAATCCGGGCCGCTTCCTTGGATATGCGCGGTGCCCAGGTAACCTTGCTTTCATCCTGCTCGACCGGATTCAGTGTCCCTTTTTCCAGCGCCGCGAGTGTCTCGATGAGGAGGTCGGCTCCCACTGCCGCAAGAGACTCGGAGAGTTCACCGGCTGTCATAACGGAAGAAATCGCCACCTCTCGCTGCAGCAGAATCGGCCCCGCGTCGAGTTTCTCGGCCATAAGCATTGTGGTTACCCCGGTTGAAGTCTCCCCATTGACAATGGCCCAGGAAATCGGGGCAGCGCCGCGATATCGGGGCAGCAGCGATGCGTGTATGTTCACGCACCCGAGGCGGGCAGACTGCAGCAGCCATCCCGGAAGGATCTGGCCGTAAGCGGCAACGACAATGACGTCCGGTCTCAGGCCCTCAAAAACGGGACGGTTCTCTTCCACACGAATTCTTGCCGGTTGAAAAACCGGGATTCCCTTCTCCGTTGCCAGGAGTTTCACGGGGCCGGGGTGAAGCCTCTGCCCGCGCCCCGCGGGCCGGTCCGGCTGGGTAAAGACAGCGGAGATCTCAAACCGGTCATCGTCTATGAGTCTTTTCAACGCGGGGACGGCGAAAGCAGGAGTGCCGAGGAAGGTTATGCGCATGCTCACCAGTTGCCGGCTTTGGCCAGCTTCTTGATCTTGTTTCTGATCAGGCTGCGTTTCAGCGGACTCAGGCGGTCTATAAAAAGAACTCCGTTGAGGTGGTCGATCTCGTGGCTGAAACAGCGGGCCAGAAGACCTTCTCCATTGTAGGTTGCTTCTTCACCCTTAAGGTCGACACCGCGCACCACAACCTTTTGGGGCCTGACCACCGCTTCGCTGAAATCGGGTATGCTAAGACACCCTTCGTCGTTCTTCTGTTCCCCTTCTGACGAGACGATTTCGGGATTGCATATGACAATGAGCTGTCCGGGATCCTCCCCTACTGACAGATCGATCGTGAGCAGCCTTATGTTGATGCCGATCTGGGGCGCGGCAAGGCCGATGCCGGGGGAACTGTACATGGTGTCGATCATGTTCCGTGCTATCTCTTCGAGATCAGCGGTAAAGGAATCGACAGGCTTGCTGACTTCCCTCAGTTCAGGCGCTCCATATTTCAATATCGGTAGTATCATAAAACTCTAATTTTAGGAGACTCGTCCTTTCAAGTAAAGCGGTTACCAGAACGCCGTTCAAAACCGGTCCAGCAAAGTCTTCCAATTTGAGTAGGCGGCTTCGGTCTCCTGCATCGAATCGCCTCCAAATTTCTCCAGGAAAACCGTGGCGATGACGATCGCGAGGACAGCTTCCGCGATGACACCCGCGGCCGGCACTACACAGGTGTCGCTGCGCTCGACGACGGCCTCGAAGGGCTCCTTTGTCGTAATGTCGACCGAACGGAGTGGTTTGCGCAGCAGTGTGGGGATCGGCTTGAAGTGCACCCGCACCCTTATCTCCTCCCCGTTGCTGATTCCACCCTCTATTCCTCCGATACGGTTGGTCTTCCTGAAGAAGCGGCGGCGGGATTCGTCATAGAATATCTCGTCGTGAACCATCGATCCCGGATTTCGGGCTGCGTGGAGAGCATTGCCGATTTCCACCCCTTTCGCCGACTGAATACTCATCATCGCCTGGGCGATCAGTCCATCCAGCCGTCTGTCCCACTGGATGTGTGAGCCGAGTCCGGGAGGGACGGAAACCGCGATAACCTCAACACTTCCTCCCAGCGAATCGCCCGACTTCCTATGTTCGTCGATGAGGGAGATCATTCTTTGCTCGGCTGCGGGATCGGCGCAGCGGACAGGCGATTCCGGATTGAGCGCGAATATTTTCTCGGCCGGCAGCCATTGGGAGTCGTCTCCCACGCGTTCGCTCCCGATCGCAATGACATGGCTGGCAATCCGGATATCGAATCTCGACAGGAACAAACGGCAGAATGCCCCCGCAGCCACTCGGGCCGCCGTCTCTCGGGCGCTTGCCCGCTCGAGCACATCGCGGGCATCATGTGTCTGATACTTTAGAGCGCCTGGCAAATCGGCGTGACCCGGCCGCGGCCTGGTCACATGACGCAGGCTCGGTCCTTCCGGGACGGCGACGCTCGACATGGGAATCCGCCAGTGATCCCAGTCCTTGTTTTCGATCGTGAATGAAACGGGACTTCCGATGGTGTACCCGAACCGCACGCCTGACGTGACCTCGATGCGGTCCTGTTCGATCTTCATACGGCCGCCGCGGCCGTGGCCCAACTGCCTGCGGCGCAGCTGCTGATTGATGAACTCGAAATCAACCGGGAGCCCCGCGGGCAGTCCCTCGAGTATCCCGATCAGGCATTTTCCATGTGACTCACCGGCTGTCAGGAACCGCAGCATAACCTTCCTTTCGAAAACTGATTGTATCTCAGATGGATCCGGAGGTTCAAAGCTCCAATTCTCCCCCTTGACTTCCCGAGACCCCGCCCAATAAACTTTAGCCGGTCAACCGGACAGATATGGATAATACTCTCACTACCGTCTTGGAGTCTCCTTTTCGTTTTCTGGCCAAAGCCATCTGGGAGATCCAATCCTATACGCTTCTGGCTCTCCGGGCTATCGCGAACCTGTTTACCCGTCCGATTTATTGGCGCGAATTGGTTTTGCAGATGGACCGGATAGGAGTCGGATCTCTCACGATCATTCTGTTGACCGGCTTTTTCACCGGGGCGGTTCTGGCGATCCAATCCGAGGGAGCACTGCGCCGATACGGTGCCGTCGGTATGACGGGACAACTGGTCTCACTCACCCTGATCCGTGAGCTGGGTCCCGTGCTCTCCGCCCTGATGATTGCCGGCAGAATCGGATCGGGCATCGCTTCCGAGCTGGGATCGATGGTGGTTTCGGAGCAGATAAGCGCCATGCGCGCACTGGGCACGGACCCGACCAGGAGACTCGTCACTCCGAGAGTAACGGCAATGGTCCTGATGCTTCCCCTCCTGACTATCATCTGCGACACCGTCGGAATGATCGGCGGCTGGGTTATCGCGACGAAGAAACTCCTGATCAGCTCCAATCAGTTCTGGTCCGATGCAATCAATACTCTCCAGTTCTCGGATATCGTCGGGACCCTGATGAAACCGGTGGTCTTCGGCTTCATCATTGCGATGACCGGATGCTACGTGGGCCTGCGGACGGAGGGTGGCACAGAAGGGGTGGGCAGATCGACTACCCAAGCCGTGGTCACCAGTTCGATCCTGATCATCGCGGCTGACTTCTTCCTGAACAACCTGCTGATCTATCTGGCCCCTATGATTGACGTATGATCGAATTTCGACAGGTATACAAGTCGTTTGAGGAACAGCAAGTTCTCAACGACATAAGCTTCACCATCGATCGCGGCGAGACAAAGGTCATTCTCGGGGAGAGCGGCTCGGGCAAGTCCACCATTCTCAAGCTTATCCTTGGCCTCATCCGCCCCGATTCCGGGAAAATCCTGATCGACGGCCGCGATATCACCAGAATGAGTGAGCGTGATCTTGTTTCGATCAGGCGGGACATCGGAATGGTCTTTCAGGAAGGTGCGCTGTTCGATTCCATGAGCGTGCGTGAAAACGTCGGCTACAGGCTCTCGGAAGAAGGCAAGATGGATGAGGACGAGATAGAAGCTGCCGTTCTCAGACATCTGGGATTCGTAGGGCTGGAAGAAGCGATTGACAAAATGCCGTCCGAACTGTCCGGCGGGATGAAGCGCAGAGTCGGGATCGCACGGGCGCTGGTGGGAGCGCCTAAGGTCGTCCTGTACGACGAGCCCACCGCAGGACTCGATCCGATAACCAAGAGAACGATAGTGGAACTGATGATCAAGCTGCGCGACACCGAAGGTGTCACCAGCGTTTTCGTTACACATGATCTGCACGCGGCGTCGATCATGGCAACCGAATATGCCGTTACAGCCCAGAACGGCGCAATCGAGTTCAAGTCGGGGAAATATGAGGCCGGCCTCGCAAACGTCAACTTCATCATGCTTCAGGACGCTTCGATCTGCTTCGAGGGGAGGTATGAGGAATTGATGGGTTCCAGCCTCCCTTACGTTGAGACTTTCGTTTCTTAGTGAGTGCCGGTCGAAACCGTAAGTAAAGGAGTATCATGCCTGGAAAAAAGCAAATAGCGCTGGCCGAGATGAAGGTAGGGATCTTCGTCACGATCGCCCTGCTGCTGCTTGCCACCCTTATTCTGCAGCAGAGCTGGGGAGTAAACTGGTTCTCAAAATCAGCCAGGGCTCTCACCTATCTCCCGGACGTCGGCGGATTAAAGTCGGGAGCTCCCGTCTGGCTGGCCGGAATGGAAATCGGCCGGGTGCGCAGAGTCACGATCGTCCCGCCGGAAGTCTTCCCGGGAAACGCCGAAATCTACCGGCAGATCGAGGAGCTGAAGAAACGCATAGCGGCCGAAGACCCGAAGCTCCCGACCGGACAACGGGAAATAGAGGATCTGGAAGAACACATCAGGTCCCTCAAGCTCGAGATCCGGATGGTGGAAGTCCAGCTTGATATCCGTCCGCAGTATTTGAGCCGGATCAACCGTGACTCTGAAGTCAGCATAGATTCCAAGGGATTGATCGGGGATTCATTCATAAACATAACTCCCGGAACCTCAGGCGGGCTCCCGCCCAAGAGAGGCGAGTATTACGTCATTGAGAGTGTGTCACGTCCCGGCTTCCGTGAAATCATGACCGGCGCCAATGATGTCGTTGCAAATTTCGGCGTCCTTTCGGAGCAGTTCAAAACCTTCGTCGGCAGGCTGAATCCGGAAAAGGTCGGAACCGGCGTCAGCGACACGCTTCAGGATGTGCAGAAGACGATCCGGCAGGCAAACGAGACCTTCTCACGGGCAACGTTCCTGATAAACGACCTGCACAGCGGCAAAGGGACCATAGGTCGATTCACGTCCGATCCCGAGTTGTACGAGCGTTTGGTCGATTCGCTCGAGAAGTTCAACATGATTGCGGAGGACATCCAGAAAGGGAAAGGCACGATCGGGCAGCTGATCAGCAATCCCGCTCTGTTCGATTCAGCGGCCGAGACCCTGAAGAAAGCAGAACTGGTGATGAACAGAATCGAAAAGGGAGAAGGTACTCTCGGAAAACTGTCCACGGATGCCGAACTGTACGAAAGAACCAAGGTTGCACTGGAACGTCTCGCATCGATGGCGGAACGGATCGAAAACGGAGAAGGGACGATGGGCAAACTTCTGAAGGATCCCGGTCTGTATAACAACCTGGACCAGTCGACCGCGGAAATCAGCAAACTGCTCTATGATTTGAGACAGGATCCGAAGAAATATCTTACCATCCGGTTCCGCATCTTTTAGACGACAGTTCCGCGGCCTCCGAAGGGTGTTTTGCCTTGACAAGAAATTTGAATCTGTCTAGCCTAGCGCCATGTTCAGCGATGTTATAGGACGTTGTGGCAAGTTTATTCTTACTCTTATTGTCAAGGTTCTGAGCGCCTGCAAAGTCAACCCGAATATCCTGACCTTCACCGGAGTGCTGATCAGTTTCTGGGCTGCATTCGAATTCGGCTACGGCAGGCTCTTTGAGGGCGGACTCGTACTGATACTCGCCGGCCTTTTCGACATGCTCGACGGAGAGGTTGCCCGTGTCACCAGGTCGGAAACGCGTTTTGGCGCCTTTTATGATTCGGTAATCGACCGCTATTCGGACGTCATCATCCTGCAGGGCCTTATGGTCCATTATGCCCGTGAGCAGATGCTCGGTTACGTCGTGCTGGTGGGGGTTGTGTTCATGGGAGCCGTCCTGACAAGCTATGCCCGCGCGCGCGCCGAATCGCTCATTCCCACGTGCAAGATCGGCTTCATGGAACGGCCCGAGAGAATCGTCCTGCTTATTATCGGCGCCCTGTCCAACCGGATGGAGGCTGTTCTCTGGGTGCTTGCGGTGCTGGGCAACTGGACCGTCTTCAACAGAATCTACTACACGTGGAAGGAACTGCCCAAGCCGAAGCCGGGCTGCTCTCCCACGCCTCTCAGCTGACTAGAATCTCTGGATCTCGACTCCGTTCGGGATTTTCTGTTCGAACTTCGAATCGGGGATCCTGGCGTTGAGTTTTTCGTCGGTAAAGTTCACAAGCAGGTAATCGTTATTCGGCTCCTGCAGTTTGTACTGAGAGGTGATGCCGGAGGATTTTTCCACCCACATAGTAATCAAAGAATAGATCGCCGCAGTCCTCTTGTCTTTCGGGCGGAGCAGCAGCACCGAGCAGGGCGCGCCGTCCACGCTTTCAGTCCCCTGATACGTGATGTCATAGTTCTCCCGCAGTTTTGCAGGAGACTGACCGATCCCGATTGCGAGGTATTCGGCCTTGTCCTTGTTCTTTCCCAGGTTCAATATTTTCGCCTGTCTGCTGTTGGGCCAGAACACGGTTGCCAGCTCGCCCTTGATGGTCAGGATTCTGCGCACAGGGGCGGTGATATCTTCCCGGATCAGCGCCGAACCGTCGGCGGCGCGCCCGTAACAAAACTCACCCGTCTCGGTTTCATCGAATTCCTTCAGGATGGCGGTGTACTTCTTCTTGGCGATCTTCGCGGTAAAGCTGCGGAAACCCTTCCCCACCTTTTCCATCTGCGCGAAAACCTTATTCAGTTCGGGATTCTCCTGCGCCTGCGCCGGTTCGACCGCGGATGCCAGGAGGATCAAAGCGCAGCAGATCAGGCATGGCAGGCGAAAAGCGCCGGCCTGATCACTTCTTCGATTTTTCATTGGAGTTTGCCTTGGCGTGTTGTGAAAAATCCTGCGACTGCTTCACCGAGGGATGAACACTGTCGCTTTTCCTGGAGACAAAACAGCTTCTCGGCACGAAAAAGATGAACGCGAGTATCAGTGCGCAGATGATGTCATACTGGATCGTTCCACGGTCATATGACCAGAGGAAGACATGCCTGATTACTCCCCTGACAGTTGACATAGTTCAGTAAAGCCTTTCGAATTCAGGCTCATAGGAAAACTTCGATGCGGGACTGATCACCTGGCCGTCCTTCATCTCAATCACCCGACCCGCAGTCGAAGCCGCTTCAGCGTCATGGGTGATCATCACGATGGTCTGGTTGAGCCGTTCGTTGAGATCCCTGAGAATCTGAAGAACGATCCGCGAGTTCCGGGAATCAAGGCTGCCGGTAGGTTCATCGGCGAGAATGATGGAGGGACGATTTACTATCGCCCGCGCTATTGCGACCCGCTGTTGTTCGCCGCCCGAGAGTTCGGCAGGCAGGAAGTTGATCTTTTCGGCAAGCCCAAGCATGCTGATGATGTGATCGACGCCGTTGTTGCCGTTGGTGGGAACTCCGTTGCCGTGAATCCTCTTGGCCAGTTCGATATTCCCTTTCGCGGAGAGAGTCGGAAGCAGGTTGAATCTCTGGAACACATAGCCGATCTTCTGCCTTCTGACATTCGTGCGCTCTGCATCGGAAAGCCTGGAGATGTCTATCCCGTCGACGATGATTCTTCCATGGGTAGGCTGCAGCAGACCTCCGAGCAGATGGAGGAGGGTCGATTTCCCGCATCCCGAGGGCCCCATCACAGCCAGGAATTCTCCGTGCTTCACCGTGAGATTGACGTTCTGCAGCGCCGGAACATCCACCTTTCCAGACCGGTACACCATGGTCAGATTTATGGTCTCGATGGCGCTGCCCCTGGATCCGTCCGTCATTTTCGATTCGTTTCCCTGCATTGAAATACCGTCCAGTGGATGTTAAGCACTTACCATTCCGGCCGGTTCACTCATCGCAACAAACCAACCGTCCCGCAGTTTCTATGCTCTTCGTAATAGCGCGCTGAAACGCAATATAATACCAGATTCTCGATGCGTCAGGACAACTATAAATTCCCTAACAAGCGATTCAGTTCCCGATGGCCCCTCTATCCTTGAGTTCGATAACCTCATACGCTGGAGATGGTTGCAGCACAAACGCATTTTCGCCCAAGTCCGGATTCACGTTCCATCCCTTGAATTCCAGGTCGAGAGTGTATCTGTCGACCGGACGATCGACATGAATCTTCAGCGGCAGTGGGACGCCCTCAACAACGGTTACATTCGA
Organism: Acidobacteriota bacterium; assembly: GCA_012719355.1. Taxonomy (GTDB): domain Bacteria; phylum Acidobacteriota; class UBA6911; order UBA6911; family UBA6911; genus UBA6911. Next base: position 10,421 of record JAAYAM010000152.1, on the reverse strand, counting down.
GTAGGTTATGTCGCTGACCAGTTCACCCTTCTTAGAATATACCTGCTGGCGCGCGATAGTTAGGGTTGAACGACTAATCCAAATGGTACGAACAACTTGTAGCCTTGGAGGAGTGCCTTCGCGAAAAACCGTCAGGACATAATGCCCGGCTCCCTGGTCCGCCTGCTCAACCATCGAAATCCACGTGCCCGGAGCATTCAAATCCATGCTTTGCGGGAAAATTGCTTCGTATATGTGGGTGCCGCGGATCGGGATGCTGAATTCGGAAGAGTTTTCCGGATCACGGGCGACGAGCTCCCTCGCGCTGTTCTTCCCGCGGTAGAATTTCTGCTCCCTCGGGTAATCGACCGAGATGTCGTCCCCGACCGACACAATATCGAAAAGCCTCGAGTTGGTGACGGGAATCTGCAGCACCAGCCTGACTGAGGAGGGCCGCTGCAGAACGACGTACCCACGCAGCGTTCTGTATTTCTCCAGTACACCGTCGTCCCGGTTCCGGCCGGAGATGAGCGTGAAATCGAGCCGGTTGCTCGAAAGTGAGGTAACCTGCTCATAGCTCTTGAGGATTTCCAGCAATTCCTCGTAGCTCGCCGTACGGACCTGCAGATTCGCGGGACGCGGATCGACCCTGATGGTCTCCTTGACCTTACATCCCACAAGCGGCAGCAGGAGGATGAGCACCGCAACTGCCGGCAATTCCAGATTCTTTCTCATCTGCCCTCGCAAGGAGCGCCTGAATCTAACAAAGCATCAGGGAGAAGTCAATCGTGCGCAAGCTCCGGGGCCTTTATGCGGCGGTCCTGCTCCTGCCCAGTCTGACACGCCGCAGACATACCACCGCCGTCACGAGGATAAGCAGCGCAAAGCCGCCGAACAGGATCATCCCGATCAGGTCGAGATTCTGCTGCATGTACAGTTTCACCGAGTTCCCGTACAGCACCGCAAGAATGCCCCACATGGAGTATCGGATCGTACGACCGATCACCACTGCCGTCAGGAACTCCAGCGCTTTCACCCGGAATACGCCGGCGCTCAGCACGAATATCTTGAAAGGCATGGGAGGCGGCAGAATGCTCGGTATCACGACCGTCAGAAGTCCGTACTTCTTGAAGAGCCTTTCAGCACGATCGATGTTCTCCTGCGAGAACCTGCGCCTCAGCATCGGGCTGCCACCCTTGCGGCCCAGGGTGTAGAGGAGAAGGCAACCGAGGACCGATCCGAGGATCGTCATAGAGACGAAGTATGCCATATTGCCCCAGGACTTCCCTGCCGAGAGTATCACGATCAGCAGATCGTTTCCTTCAGGTACACTGAGGAAAGAAGAGTCTCCTATCGCGAGGACCATAACGCCCGGCCCGCCAAGACTCGTGATAAACTCGCTTGCAGTACCGGCCAGCTTCGCGAGCCAGTGCTGGGTGGAAACAAAGAATGAAAGCATTATGTGTTAAAGTGAACCTCTATCGAGTGCATGCCGGCCTGGATACCTTCCGGACGGGTCACGCAGATATTTTCAGCGACTCGTCAATTTCACCGGGGGTTGGATTCCAGCACAAGCAGCAGGAGGTTCCCGGGCAGGCTAAGCCGCCTCAGGAATTGAAGGTAACACAGCGGAGAACCCTCCGCAACCTCGAGCTCCGCGTGTCATTGGCGGCTTTGATATAGATACCTGTAAGTATTTGACAACTCATGGGTCGGCAGATAGAATGGGCCTTCCTTAACTTGTCTGTGCAGCAAGGTTTCCAGTAGAGGCGACCCTCTTCAGGCGACCCTCTTTTACGCCGGGCCTATCATGGGATCCGTGTTAGCAGATCTTAAATCGGAGCGCGAAAAGCGCAAAATTTCGCTCGCCCAGATTGCCGCCGAGACGAACATAAGCCTGTATCATCTGGAGAACCTGGAGGAGGGGAGATTCGGGTTCCTTCCGGGGGGAATGTACAACCGGGCTTTTCTGCGAGCTTACTGCGAGGCACTTGATCTGAACGCGCAGGATATCCTGGACCGATTTGAAGCCGAAGTTGCCGCGAGCCAGGAGAAGTCATCAAGACCGGGCAGGCACGTCAATCACAGAAAATCTGCGCGGCTCAGTCCGATCATGATATGGAGCCTGATGCTGCTGCTCTCTGCAACCGGGCTCTTCCTGAACAGGAAAAGAATCACCGCCGCTTTCGCTCCTTACTTCTCCCATGAGCCGGTCCCGATTGTCCGGACCGCTCCCATACAGCCGGCGCCGCCGGCGCCGCAACCTGAAGCGGTCCCTTCTCTGCCGCAGCGGCCACCGCCGACACCGCCCGAGGCAGCAGGGCTGCGTTTGGAAATCACCGCCAGTGAGGAGTGCTGGATTTCGGTTGATCGCGACGGCACGCGCGCGCTCCGCAAGACGCTCGAACCGGGGGAAGTTCAATCTTTCGAGGCGGCTGAGCGATTTTCACTCATTCTCGGCAATGCCGGCGGGGTCGGAGTCAGGATCAACGGAAAGCCCACGAGAACTCTCGGAACGCCAGGAGAAGTCGTGAAAATCGAAATAGATGAGACAAGCCTGCGGGACCTCATCGCGCAGGAAACAGACTAGAGAATGGGCCAATCGAGCAATCTGTTTGAGTTACTTCAATCCGGTGCCGCGCCGAAAAACCTCCGGATGCTCGTTGCGCGCGGCCTGGCCCCGCTGCCGCCACACCAGAGCCTTCAACTGCTTGTATTCCTCCTGAGTGACACAAATCCTGAAATCGCCGCCGATGCAACGCGAACCCTTTCGTCCTGGGATCAGGAAGAATTGGCCGTACAGCTGAACTCCGACCAATGCCCGGAATCGGTCCTGAAGCACTTTGCCGTCCCCGGCACCCCCGGCCCGTTGTTGCAGGCCATAGTGACAAATCCCGCCGCCACCCCGGAAATTATCGAAATCCTCGCTTCCTTCGTGCCGGCCGGTCTGCTGGAGATAATCGCAGATAACAGGGTCCGGATCCTCCAGCACCCCTCGATCCTCGAGAGCATACGCCGCAATCCCGGCATCACACCGCAATTACGGCGCATCGCGCAAGAAATCGAAACCGAGTTCTTCGCCGGAAAGAAGACCGAGTATGCGGTCGCGAAACCCGACGAACCTGTCGAACAGGCAGAACACTCGATTGTCGAGGAACTTCTGGCCCTCGAATCGGACGTTCCACTCGATGATTTCTCTCTCGAAGGGCTTCCCGTTGACGAACAGGAGCGCCAGGCGGAGTTGACCAAACGCCTCACCACCCTGTCGGTTCGCCAGAAAATCAAGCAGGCGCTTTTCGGCAACCGGGAGGTCCGCTCCATACTCGTGCGTGACACGAACAAGGAAGTGGCTCGCAGCGTTCTGCGGAGTCCCAAGTTGACCGCAAACGAAGTCGAAAGCATAGCCGCGATGCGTTCGGTTAGCGAGGATATCCTGCGCGATATAGGGAGCAGCAGGGAATGGATCGCCAGTTACGCTGTCGTGCACAATCTTGTGAGGAATCCCAAAACGCCGCCAGCCATTTCGCAGCGGCTCATCTTCCGGCTCCAGACCAGAGACCTGATAATGCTGGCGCGCGACAGGAGCGTTTCCGACGCCGTACGACATAACGCAAACCGCACACTGAACCAGCGCTCGGCGACAAGGTCTACCAGATGAAGAAATCAAGGAAAGCACACAACCGCAGAATCTCTTACCACGGGATCCTAAGGGCTTCGGTCCGATACGCAGACCTGATAGAGAGTTACCGCACGCAAGTCCTTCCGCAGCGCACCCGCACCATACGGCTCCTTGGGAGGAAGAGTTCCGCGAAAATCATCCATACTCTGCTCGGCTTCGAAGTGCAGGCTTCCTACAAACGCATCCAGTGTCCGGATCTGGTGACGGCCCGATATCTGAAGCTCTTTTCCGAAATCGGCTGCCATACCATCAAGCTTCCTTACGACCCTACCGTTACGGCGCACCTCATACCGAGGTTTGAAGCTGCGATAGAGGGGATAGCAGACCACATACGGGAACTCTTTCCCCGCGATTTCCCGCGCCAGCGCCACGCAACGCGCCAGGTCTACGGCATCATCAGAAGGCAGCTCGGCCAGTAGCGTTTTTCAAATCAAGTATTGTAACCGCTTGTCCTATGGTGCTATAAGACTGTACTAGCACCGGAAAACGTCGATATACATGTAGGGCCTGCGCGGAGGTTGCGCAGGTGGACGGTCCGCGGGACCGAACTGTGTAGACACAGGCCGGAGCCATGGTTCACTCCCTCTACTCAACATTTTCTCGAGCTGCTTTGGAGAGGAAGGTTGGTAAGCCCGGCCTGATTTTTCCAGGGGTAAAAGCTATGCAATTTCCTAAGATCGGAGCATGCCTGGCCGTAGCATCTCTGTTGCTGATCTCGCCGGGATTGGCTCAGCAGAAAGAACGCGAAGTCGAAATCCACAAGAACGTCAAACTGATAGAAATGAGCATCCCGAACGATCTCCCTCAGGACATCGTCGAGCAATACCGGGCCTTTCTTCCTATCCTTACCGAGTCTCTCAAGGAGAATACGAAAGACGAGTCGGAAAAGTGCGCTCTCACCCTGAGAGTGACGGCGGGTGTCAGGGAGATCGGATCGGCCAAGACCAAGCGTCCAATGGCGAGCATTTCCGCGTTCCGCAGAAACTCGAAACGCGAATATTTGGGGAGTTTCATCCTTTACAGCTATGTGAACTCCGGTCCGGTGAACAAGGAAGAAACGACACAGTTTCTACTGAAACAGATCCTGGAGCCGGCCGCATGCACTGAGCAGTAAAGGCGGCAGAGCCGGTGGTGCTCAACCGATCCGTATGGGCATCACCGGTTTCGGCCGTGATCGATCATGGCGGAGAGATCGCTCCGCAGGACCTCCAGTTCCTGTGCTGGAATGATCAGACGAACCAGCCGCCCATGCTCGTCGACGCTCAAGGTTCCGCTGAAGATATTGATGAACTCGATCCGGAAGTGCTTGACGTTGAGCATTCCGTTCGGATGCGGGATCGTTCCGCTACCTAGAGAAGTCAGTGCGATCGGGATGTCACTTCCGATGACGGGAAGGAAGTCTGCAAACATCTGCCGTCCCCCCTTCCTGCTGTCGTACCTGCGGATCAGGTGATCATACTGATGGTACACGTTGAAATCCAGGATTACCGTATCGGGACGCAGCGGGACACTGACTTCACTCGTGTGTCCTCCCCTTGTAAGGGTCCGGCTGATATGCCCGGCGTCTACCTGCACCTCGTAGGAATCATCGCTGCCTCCCGAGGTGTAGCGGCACGTGTACGAGACCGGTCTCGCAGAATCCTTCGACAGCACGGTTTTTGCCACAAAGGCCATCCGTTTGGTCTCAGTGCCGTCGGTAACGAAGATTTCGTGCTCTGAAGACGAGATGATATTGCCGCCCTCATGCTTTTCGGTCACTACCTCGCTCCCGGCAGGCACGCCATTGATGAGGATGGTATACGATTGGGAATACGTTGCGGCCTGAACCGGCTGCCCGGAGAAACACGCCAGTGCGGCCAGACCTGCCCACATAAAGAAGAAAACTCTCATCCGATTCACCGTTGTGTACGAACAATTTTGGTTGCAGGCACACGCACGAGGGCGTTGCGCATCGAGCCGGAAAACGAGGGAGAGATCTGTTCGCGTACAAATTCGATCATCTCTTCCACCTGCTGCTGCATTTTCTCCATCTTCTCCCGCATGTTGAGTATCACCTCGACTCCGGCCAGATTTACGCCGAGCTCGCGCGTGAGCGTGAGGATGATCTCGAGTCTCTGCAGATCCTCCTCAGTATATAATCGGGTGTTTCCTTCACTTCTTGAGGGTTTTAGCAGTCCCAGACGCTCGTACAACCGCAACGTCTGAGGATGGATCTGGTACGACTCCGCCACAGAGCTGATCATATAGCCTGTCTTCTTTCGCGGACCCATGGTTCACACTCCATCATTGAGCCAGGCCTGCCCGCGGATTCTCCGGATTCAGACGGGCAAGCTCCCGAAGAATTTCCTTTGAGCGTTCGTCGGCAATCTTTGGAACGACGACGCGTACTTCGACAATCTGGTTTCCCCGCAGTTCGCCACGCAGCGACGGCGCACCTTTTCCGCGCAGCCGGAATTTCTGTCCGCTCTGAGTCCCCGGAGGGATGCGCAGCAGAGTCTTGCCGTCGATTGAAGGGACCTCGATCTTGGAACCGAGCGCGGCTTCCGTTACCGTGATCGGAACCGTGCAAATGATATCGTTCCCCTCTCTGCGGAAGAACTCGTGGGGCCTGACCGAAATGATCAGGTATAGATCACCCGGGGGGCTGCCGGATCTTCCGGCGTTCCCTTTCCCGGCGACACGCATTCTGAATCCATGCGCCACTCCGGCCGGGATCCGGACGGTTATGCTTTCCTGCAACGGTACGGTGCCTGATCCGCCGCATGCCCTGCAACGGCCTCCGATACGCCCCGTCCCATTGCAGGTGCGGCATGTACCGGAGAAGCGCATGAACCCATGCGCCTTCGATTCCTGTCCGGTCCCCTGGCATTTCGTGCAGATCTGCTGGCCGGCAACGCGGTCCACACCCGACCCGTCACACGACTTACAAGCATTCCGGCGGTTGAGAACGATTCTCGTAGAAAGCCCACGGATACTCTCCATGAACGAGATATTCAGATGATGCTCGAGATCCTCCCCTTTGGCCGGACCCGAGGATCGGCTGCGGTGCGCTCCGCCGAAAAACTCGGCGAATACATCCCTGAAACTGCTCTGCCCCGATTCGCCGAAATCCATTCCGGAAAAGCTGAAACCGGAAAATCCTTCCGAAAATCCTCTCCCCTGCCCCCCGGGCTGTTCCTTGAAATTTTCCGAATAGAAACCGTACTTGTCGTAGATAGCCCGCTTTTTGGGATCACTCAAAACATCATACGCTTCCTGTATTTTCTTAAACCGCTCCTCGGCAGACCTGTCCCCCGGATTCACATCAGGATGGTTCTTCCTCGCCATGCGCCGGTAGGCCTTCTTGATGTCAGGTTCCTTCGCATTTCGCGCAACGCCGAGGATAGCGTAGTAATCTTCTTTCCTCATAGGCAGACTTTCGCCACAGGTCGGTCAGAAAGAAGGCGCCCTTCAACAGACGCCTTCACCCTGTCTACTCGTTCTTGTCCATATCGACGTATTCGGCGTCGATAACCTCGTCGTCCTTCTTTCCCTGCTGCTGACCGGCGGCTTCCGGCTCTCCCTGAGGCGGAGTCTGGCCGGCAGTCTTCTGGTACATGATCTCCGCAAGCTTGTGTGAAGCCCTGGTGAGTTCTTCCACCGCCGCGTTGAGTTCAGCGGCTTCCGTGGAGCTCTCCAGCGTCTTCTTGGCTTTCGACAGGGCCGCGTCCAAGGATGAAGCATCGGAGTCCGAGACCTTGTCACGGTTCTCTTTCAGGATCTTTTCCGTATTGTAGATCAGGCTGTCGAGCTTGTTCGTGGCCTCGATCCGCTCCCGGTTTCTCTGATCCTCATCGGCGTGGGACTGGGCGTCTTTGGTCATCTTCTCGATTTCCTCTTTGCTCAAGCCGCTCGAAGCCGTGATGGTAATCTTCTGCTCCTTGTTCGTCGCGAGATCTTTCGCCGAAACGTTCACGATGCCGTTGGCATCGATGTCAAACGTGACCTCGATCTGGGGAACGCCGCGCGGAGCCGGAGGAATCCCGACCAGATGGAACTTGCCCAGGGTGCGGTTATCCCGCGCCATGGCGCGTTCGCCCTGCAGCACGTGAATTTCCACCGACGTCTGATTGTCTGCGGCCGTGGAGAAGATTTCGGATTTGCGCGTCGGGATTGTCGTGTTTCTTTCGATCAGTTTCGTGGCAACGCCGCCGAGCGTCTCGATTCCGAGCGACAGCGGTGTCACATCCAGCAGCAGAAGGTCTTTGACGTCCCCCGCCAGAACGCCTGCCTGTATCGCCGCCCCGACTGCAACGACTTCGTCCGGATTCACCCCCTTGTGTGGATCCTTGCCAAAGAATTCACGGACTAGCTGCTGCACCCTGGGGATCCTGGTCGAACCTCCAACAAGCACCACCTCGTCAATGTCGCTCGCTTTCATGCCCGCATCCGCAAGCGCCTGCTTCAAGGGATTGGTCGTCCGCTGCAGAATGTCTTCCACCATCTGCTCGAACTTTGCACGCGAAAGCCTCATGTTCAGGTGCTTCGGTCCAGTCGCATCCGCGGTGATGAACGGGAGATTTATCTCCGTCTCCATGACAGTCGACAGCTCCATTTTCGCCTTCTCCGCAGCTTCCCTGAGCCGCTGCAGGGCCATCTTGTCGTTCGACAGGTCAATTCCCTGGTCTTTCTTGAATTCGTCGATAATCCAGTCCATCAGACGCTGGTCCAGGTTGTCTCCGCCAAGGTGCGTATCCCCGTTGGTTGACTTGACTTCGACCACCCCTTCGCCAACTTCCAGTATCGAAATATCGAAGGTCCCGCCGCCGAAGTCGTAAACCGCGATCGTCTCATCCTTCTTCTTGTCCAAACCATAGGCAAGGGCGGCGGCTGTCGGCTCGTTTACGATCCTGACCACTTCCAGGCCCGCAATCCTGCCGGCGTCCTTCGTCGCCTGGCGCTGGCTGTCGTTGAAATATGCCGGAACCGTGATGACGGCCTTCTCAACCTTCTCTCCCAGGTACTCCTCAGCCGCCTGGCGCATCTTCTGCAGAATCATCGCCGAGATCTCTGGAGGAGAGTAGGTCTTGTCCCCCATCTTGACCTGAGCGTCGGAGTTGCTCCCCGAAACCACTTTGTAGGGAACGAGTTTCACCTCCTCCCCTACTTCTCCGACCTTTCGTCCCATGAAGCGTTTGATCGAGAAGATCGTATTTTCGGGATTTGTCACCGCCTGGCGCTTGGCCACCTGTCCGACAAAACGCTCGCCGTTCTTTCCTACTGCCACCACGGAAGGTGTAAGCCTGCTCCCTTCCGGGTTTGTGATGACCTTGGGCTCGCCACCCTCCATTACCGCGACCACTGAGTTGGTAGTCCCAAGGTCGATTCCAATGATCTTACTCATTTAGTTCCTCCTTAATTACCCGAAGTGTTTCTCAAGCCATGAACCGTATTAGTGCGCTAATCCATCCGATCATGCTTAGTGCGTATTTTATATAGAATGTGAGTCTGATGTTGTCAACAACCGAGTTGGGAGGGTCTGGGGGCCGCTCTCTCGTTCGCCTCAGAACTGCGAACTGTGAAACCGCCTGACTCCTGTGTTATGATTGCCGGCTATGAAAACAAAAACAATTCTGTCGGTGCTGCTGCTGGCGGGATGTGCGGCCACGCTGCTGACGGCGGCGGATTACAGAATTAAAGAGGTGAAGGTACTGCCGATCGAATCGTATCCCGCGCGTACGACGGTCGGAGAGGTGACCGTCGCCGCTGATCCGTACCCCACCAACGAGAAATCTCTCTCGGCTTTCGATATCAGGAATCTCAACTCACGAGGGTACTTCCCGGTACACGTAGTCATCCGGAACTCTTCATCCGATTTTTACACGATACGGACAAGGAACATTCTGCTGGTCACCTCCACAGGTCAGCACCTCTACACAACCCCAGCGACAATTCTGGTAGAAGATCTTACCGGGGCCGGATTGACGAGAGATGCGTCATCATCCAAGTCCACGTCTCCTTTGGTTGATTTCACTGACAAGGAGCTCACAAACAGGCTTATCGAACCTGGGGCGGTGGTGGACGGCTTCCTATTCTTTTTTACACCCGAGCCCCGCAAGGATTTCTTCGTGGGAAGCACACTCTACATTCCGAAGATCGAGCAGGAAGGCACGCGCAAGCCGCTCGGGCCCTTCTCGATTCCGCTCGATCCGGCGCTTTCCACAGCGGCACCGAAGTTGTCTGATTAACCCGCCGACGAGCGGCGCAATTCCCTCTTGAGTATCTTGCCCGTTCCTCCTTTAGGGAGCGCGTCAAGAAAGACGATCGACGCCGGGCGCTTGAAAGACGGAAGGGTCTGGGCGCAGAAAGCCAGGAGTTCCTGCTCGCTCACGCTGCAGCCTTGCCTGAGAACCACGAACGCTTTCGGAACCTCTCCCCAGCGTGGATCGGAAACTCCGATCACGGCGCATTCCAGTACCGCTTCGTGGCGATAAAGGCGCTGTTCGATTTCCAGCGAAGCTATGTTTTCGCCGCCGCTGATGATGATGTCCTTCTTGCGGTCGACAATACGCAGGCAGCCCTCTTCGTCGATGCTCCCTACATCGCCCGTGTGGAGCCATCCGTCCTGCAGGGCAGCGGCACTTTCCCCGGGTCTGTTCCAGTAGCACTTCATCACGCCGTCGCTTCGCGCGAGGATCTCGCCGGTACTCTTTCCGTCATGGGACAGCTTTTTCCCCTGTTCGTCGACGATATCGATCTCGACGCCGACCAGTGGATATCCCGG
>JAAYAM010000151.1 GCA_012719355.1 Acidobacteriota bacterium | reverse complement strand
GGCGAAATGATTGCCCGGGCCATGGTGACAGAGCGCGTATGCTCGGGCCTCATCTTCGGAAACTTTCATTTTCCCGGCGCCCAGAACGTGAACAACCTGACCATCGCCGCACTCGATCCGGTGGCGAGGATTCCTGAATATAAGGTGTGCGCGGTGCGCATTGAGCCCGTCGACCGGGAGCGGGTTAATCCGCCTATCTGAAGAATGAATAACCGGCGTAGATGATGCCGGAATCAAGCCCCGGATTGACGGGAGCGCGATCGGCATTCGAGATATGGTGCAGCATGTAGCCGAACGAGAGCACGCGTCCCGAGCGGGATACAATCCGGAGGCCGCCGCCGAGACCGACGGTGAAATTGAAGTGTGCCCCTGAAGCTCCGGGAATCCGCCCGGCGAAATAGAGGCAGCTTCCCCTCAGCCCGGCAAACGGCTGGAGACGGCCGTGCGGTCTGAAATTCACCCGGATCCCGAGGGGACTGAAGCCCGCGCCATATGTTGTTGTGAAGGTGCCGGTGTCGGACCGGGGGTAGTGCAGAAAGGCTGCGGGAATGACGTCGAAGGTGTACTGCAGGGCGGCGACCCTGGTCCGCAGCAGCGTTCTCGCGTAGGTGACTCCAGCCATGCCGAGAGTGGCGTCCCTCAGCCTGCTGGCGATCCTCGAAGTGTGAACTGACCCGCCTCCCCAGATTGTGAGTTCGTCAGTCGGGAAGCGCGCCGCAAAGGCTCCGTTTCCCGATTGCGCGGATACGGTTCCCTGGGCCGCCCAGCAAATCGCGAATACAAGGATTAGCAATTGAAGTATCAGGCGTGGCGGCAAGTCGGATCGGGTCCTTCCTCGTTTGCAGACCCGGGGGTGTCCGGCCTGCAGTTGTTTCCATTATAGCAGTTGCGTTTGCGAGATGAACCCTGGCCGAGGTTACGCGGAAAGGCAAATCACGGCGTGCGCCCATTGGACGTGATTTTTTCTTTGTTCCTTAATGGGCACGCGTGGGACGGCAGGACAATTGGGGAAGGAACCCTGGCCGGACGAGGAAATCCTTTTGTAAAATTCTCTGTTATGTCTGATACTTCCTCCTCGCGCAGCGCGGGCGGACGACGGGGTGTTGGAGACATAGCGGAGGATAAGGAATGAAGGAAATAGAATTGAAGAATCTTGACGCACAGAAGTTCATCAGCACCCAGGTTGAGGCGATCAGAGACGCCGTCGGCGACGGGCTGGCGATAAACGCCCTCTCCGGTGGAGTGGATTCATCGGTGGTCACGATGATTGGACACCGGGCGCTGGGCGACAGGCTCAAGACGTACCTTATCGACAACGGGCTCATGCGTGAAGGCGAGCCGCAGCAGGTAGTGGCGGTGTTTCGTGATCAGGGAGTGCCGGTCGAGCTGGTGGACGCGCGAGACGAATTCCTGGGCGCACTGAAGGGAATACATGATCCGGAAGAGAAGCGCGAGGCCGTGACCCAGACGTTCTACAAGAAGGTCTTCCGCCGGCTCGTGCTCGACAGCGGTGCGAAACATCTGCTGCAAGGGACGATTCTGACCGACATCGATGAAACGGTTGCGGGAATAAAGCGCCAGCACAATGTTTTTGAGCAGCTCGGCATCGATCCTGAGCAGGCTTTCGGATACAAAATTCTTGAGCCGCTGGTTCAGCTGCGCAAGGACGGGGTGCGCAAGGTGGCGGAAGCTCTCGGTCTCCCTCGTTCAATCTACGCGAGAATGCCTTTCCCGGGGCCGGCACTGGCGGCGCGTGTAATCGGCGAGGCGACTCCCGAGCGCATCGCTCTGGTGCGCAAGGCGACCAGCGTCACGGAAGAAGTTCTGGCGGCCAGCGGTGCGTTTCAGTGCATGGCGATCCTGCATGAGGACCGCGTCACGGGCATGCGGCAGGGAAAGCGCGATTTCGGGCTGCAGATCGAAATCCGTTGCTGGGACAGTGTCGACGCGCGCAACGCGGTTCCGACGCGGCTCGAATGGGAGACACTTGAGAATCTCAGCCGCAGGATTCTGAATGAGGTCCCGGACGTCGTCAGCGTCACTTACAACATTGCCCCGAAACCACCTTCGACAATGGAAGCAGTGTAGTAGGTCAGTCGCGGCGCCAGTTGCTGGGGACGGTGTTGTCGCGTGCGTACCGTTCCAGCTTGCGATAAAGCCTGTCGGCTTCATTGTGTTGGTTCCTGGCGATTCTGAGGCGTCTTTCCTTCTCGTCAACGGTCATGTCCGTTTTCTCGAGCACCTTCGCATATTGGCCCCAGGCCGAACGGAGTCGGGAGAAGGTTCTGAAAGTCGATCGCCACCAGGATTCATCATAGCCGCCGGGCCTGTCGCTCCGCGGCGGGAGTTCCTCCAGCGTAAGGACGTTCCGGTCAGCGTCTATGCTGACTTTGTAGTTGGCCATGAAGTCCATCCCGACGAGCCCCTGGAATTTTTCCGACGGCACCTCGGCTATGGTGGCAGGCAGAAACTGTGCTGTTGCGTTGCCGACCCTGACGGTGTCGACGACGTCCAAAACCGCCGGAGCCCTACCTCCCACGCCTCCGGTGATAATCATGAGGTTCTGTTCGAGTTCCTCATCGATCAGGCCGAGGCGGCTTGCCAGTTTGGGCGAGATCATCAGGCCGGGTGATCCGGTATCCAGCAGCAGGCGCGCCGTGACCTGTTCATTGAAGGT
>JAAYAM010000150.1 GCA_012719355.1 Acidobacteriota bacterium | reverse complement strand
CCTGTTCTTTCTTGTCTTTTTCTTTGAGATACCAGACCTTGATTTCCTTCCATTTCTCCAACTTCCGCGGATCGATGAAAACCCTCACCCCGTCGCCTGTGGACCTGTCGTAGAAAATCAGCGCAAACCTGCCGGTGAACCCTTCCTTCAGCCATCCATTTCCCATCGTGCAGGGGGTGAGCAGCTGAACTGCGTCCGCAAGGCATTGGCTTGTCTCACAGATGACATTGAAGAACTGGCCTTCAGGGTAATTCCTCAATGCAAGATCAACCATGAACCCCCCGACAATCAGCCCGGGCATGTCATACCCGTGAAATTCCTTTGCTATCCTGAGGAATTCATCTGCTTCGTACTTCCCTATTTTCATGATCTATTTCCTGGATTTATGAATGTGAATCCGCCGGTTCACTCGAGTGTGCGAGAGCTCATGCTCATCGTTTCTCGAGCGCGGCAATCTTCCTCACCGCTTCGACCGCTTTGCTGATGTCTTCTTCCGTGTTGAACGGCCCCAGGCTGAATCGTACTGCCCCCCCCGCCTTATCTGTTCCGATTCTCTCATGTACCAGGGGAGCACACTGGAGTCCCGTGCGGCACGCGATCCGGTAATGAGCGCTCAGTATCGTACCGACATCTCCCGATTTCCACCTGTTAATGGTGAAGCTCAAAACGGCGGTATGATTTTCCGGAGCATCTGCGCAAAGGAGAGAAACGCCTTCTATTGCACTCAGCCCTTCTTTCAGCATGCTCCAAAGACGCATTTCCTGACGGTGCAATTCGAGCATGCCTCTACTCCTGATCCACTTCTGTGCGGCGTTCAGTCCGGCCACACCCAGAGTGTTCAGCGTGCCGTATTCCAGCCGATAGGGGAACTCGTCAAGATGGGTGCGCTGGGCAGAACGCACTCCAGTGCCGCCGAAGCGTGTCGCGCGAATTGGTACGTTCTCGGCGACATAGGATCCTCCGATACCTGTTGGACCGAGCAGACTCTTGTGGCCGGTAAACGCCAGCAGATCAATGTTCATCTCCTGTATGTCAATTCGGATAATCCCCGCCGTCTGACTGGCATCGAGTGCGAAGTAGATTCCCGCTTCGCGGCAGAGCTTCCCCACTTCTGCGGCCGGTTGCACAGTTCCCAGGACATTCGAGGCATGATTCAGGATCACCATCTTTGTATTGCCTCTTATGCTTGACTTGATCGCTTTCGGATCTATGTACCCCGACCGGTCGAAAGGAACATAGGTCACCTCAATGATTCCATCCTTCTCTTTATGGTACAGAGGGCGCAACACGGAGTTGTGCTCGAGGCAGCTGGTGATAACATGATCCCCTTCTGAAAGCATCCCATCTATGATGATATTCAGTGAATCGGTTGCGTTATAGCTGAAGGTCAACCTCTCGGGATCCACTCCGTTGAACATTTCGCAGAGCATCTGGCGGGTCTGAAATACAACCTCCTCCGTCTCCAGAGTCATGGCGTGTCCGGCGCGGCCCGGACTGGCGCCGCATGTCTGGTAGAAACTGTTCATGAACTCGTAGACTTCTCCTGGCTTGGGGAAGGTGGTTGCTGCATTGTCCAGATAAACCATTCTTCGCATCTTGACTCCCTACGTTCTTGCTCGCACATCCTGGCATCGGGCTGTCGGGTTGTCGATCGAATCGGCAAGCCATCATAGCGGTCTTTCAAAGCCGGATGGGGAAAGAATTGTAGGGAGCAGTGGAGTGAAAGGAAACAAAATAATGAGGGGTGGGCCTGTCCTTGACAGAGTCTGTCTGGCATCAGCGGAGATTGTGATATACTTGCGCCTCTCTTCCTTTATTGTGTGACCTTGGAGTAATCATGTTATATCCGGTACTTAAAAAGACGATCGAACGTGGCGAGTACGACGCTGAGGCCCTTCAGGAAAACGTCGATAGCCTCTTCGCTGCCGGGAGGCTTACAACTGAACAGTACGAAACCCTTACCGGCATGATATCAGACCGGGAGCAGGCTGAGCAGGCACTAGAGGAGTGACCTGTCACCGCAGAAACGCCACGGATCCAATCCGTGTCTTGTTTCCCCCGGCTTGAGACGATACCTCAATGAAAAGGAACGAAGCCATGGATGAGTCCCAAAAACCCATTAACAAAGCTAAGAAAGTTCCACGACGTGATTTTTTGACCGGCAGTGGAACTGCGCTTGCGGCGGGAGCACTAGCCGTATGCGCGGCGGAATCAGTCACAACAGTACTGGCAGAGGAAACACTGCAGCCATCAAAAGGCTACATAGTCTATGACAGCCGGCTCTGTTTCGGCTGCCAGAGCTGCATGTATGCCTGCTCCATGACACACGAAGGCGAAGGGAATCCTTCCCTTTCAAGGATACAGATCATCCGGGACGCTCCTTCTTTTACAAAGTACCCCTATGACATTGTCATGTCTCTTTGCCGGCAGTGCGTTTCACCGCTTTGTGTCCAGAACTGCCCGACGCAGGCCTGCCATGTCGATGCGGCAAATGGAAATGTCCGGAGAATCGATCAGTCGAAGTGTATTGGATGCATGCGCTGCATCGAGTCCTGTCCGCAAAGGCCGCATCGGACTGTATGGAACCCGAGCAAGAAAAAATCCAGCAAATGCGACCTATGCTCCGACGCTCCCTATTGGAGTCACAAGGGTGGCCCTGACGGGAAACAGGCCTGCGTAGAGATCTGTCCGGCCAAAGCGCTCAAGTTCGTGAGCACTCCGCCTTCGCAGACCGACGTTTCCGGTTACGATGTGAATCTGGCACCAGCTCCCAAGCCGGCGAGAGGAGTATAAGGATCATGGCAAACGGATATGCAGGAAAGATCCTCAGCATCAATCTGACGAAGAAAACAATCACGACTCTCGATACCGAAAAGTATAAGGAATATGCGGGCGGTATCGGCATCGCTTCCGCGATCTTCTGGGATCTCGCCGTCGCTCCAGGCGACTGGGACCTCAAGGACGCCTATGATCCAAGAAATGTCATATCTCTTATGTCCGGCCCCCTGGCCGGCACCGGCATTCCTGGCGCAGGGAGAACGAGCATCAGCGCCGTTTCGCCCGAAACCTTCCCCATACACCAGTTCGCACGAACCAGTATGGGGGGCCGATTCGCTACCATGCTCAAACAGGCAGGGTGGGATGGAGTCGTAGTCCAGGGGAAGTCGGAACGACCCGTCTGGATCAACATCATCAACGACAAAGTTACCATCGAGGATGCCCGGAGTCTCTGGGGTCTGAATACCTATGAGACACAATCAGAGATAACATCGATGGTAGCTGGAAGGACACGCTTCGGAGACGAGTGGCATCAGATCGATGAAGAATACACGACGGCGCGTCCTCAGATCGTCTGTATCGGACCTATCGGCGAAACCAGGGCTAAAATAGCAGCGCTCATTCACGGCAGTGGAGTCAGCGCTCGTTTAGGCGGATTCGGAGGTGTTTTCGGCGCGAAGAACCTGAAAGCCATCAGCGTAATCGGAACCGGCGGTGTGAAAGTGTCGGATCCCAAAGGAGTCGTCGACACTCGACTCTGGCATTTCACGGCATTCCCCAAACCTCTTCACAACGACCCCGGCAACGCGTCGTGCATGCCATGCCTTCGATGCGATCGCAGACGCAATTCTTACCATGGCGGCGAGACTATGTGCGTTGACCAGCACTGGTTCAACGGCCACGGAGACGCCATGGAGGACCGAGCCGCCGAGATGCTGATGAAATACGGTCTCAGCGGATGGGGCGGCCATTTTGAGGGCATGAAGATGTTCGTGGCGGACGTACCCGGTGCCCCCGAATTCTTCAAAGGGAAGGTTCCGGTTGAACCCGGGATGGGCTGGTATCTCAAATACCTTTACGATCAGGGCATCCTTGGTTCCGGCAGGAAGATCGACTCCTATCCGCTGCATATGGATCAGTACGATACGCTGAGCTTCCGGGAAGCTTTCCTCGATTGCATTGCCCGTAGAATCGGTATCGGGGATGCCCTGGCGGAAGGATTGCTGGAAGCTGCCGAAAAATGGGGGCGGCTTGAGGAAGACTTGAACAACGGCGCCCTTCGCTTGCCGGCATGGGGTGCCGTCTATCACTGG
>JAAYAM010000149.1 GCA_012719355.1 Acidobacteriota bacterium | reverse complement strand
GGCAGCCAGTTGCAGGAAGAGTTCATCTACGATCCGAATACAGGGGTGAGACTCAGCACGAACATGTTCGAGTACAAGAAAGTCAGTATGCTTGACATGCCGAAAGTTGATCTCGAACTTCTGGAGACGCGCGGCAGCAATGCATGCTATGGCGGCAGCGGCATCAGTCATTCGCTGGCAAGCACTCACCTGGTTATAATGGCCATCCACAACGCTATCGGTAAGTGGGTCGAATCGCCGGCCACTCCCGAGAAGGTCCTTAAAGCTCTGGGCAAAGCGTGACCGTCAAGTGCTGAATAATGGTGCTGAAAATCCGTGCAACATGTGGAGTTGCTCGTGTAGGCTAACTGGATGAAAACTGCTCAGGAGTGGATCAGCACCATGAGCGGCCTTGTCTGGGGCTGGCCGCTGCTAATCCTGCTGGTAGGGACCGGTGTATACCTGACCTTCCTCCTCCGCGGGCTGCAGTTTCAAGAACTGGGGCACGCGCTTCACCTTGCCCTGATCAAGCGGAAGGAGGAAGGCGCACAGGGTGACATCTCCCACTTTCATGCTCTCATGACTGCGCTGGCGGCTACCGTGGGAACGGGGAATATCGCCGGAGTCGCGACTGCAATTTCGATCGGCGGTCCGGGAGCGCTGTTCTGGATGTGGATGACCGGCCTGGTCGGAATGGCGACCAAGTACGCGGAAGCCGTGCTGGGTGTGAAGTATCGGATAATCGATCCGCGCGGCGAGATGAACGGCGGTCCGCAGCACTACCTTACGAGGGGGGTCGGCGGAACTTTCGGGCGGGTTCTGGGCCTGCTGTTCGCGATGTTTGCGTCGGTTGCCGCATTCGGCATCGGCAATATGGTTCAGTCCAATTCGGTCGCGGATGCGCTGCGCGCCTCCTTCCGGATCGATCCCTTGTGGACCGGCGTGGTAATCGCCGCACTCACGGGCGCGGTGATAATCGGAGGAATCCGCTCAATCGGCCGATTTGCGGGCTTTTTCGTGCCGTTGATGATTGCCCTGTATATGGCCGGGTCGCTGGTCGTGCTCATCATCAACTGGCGCGGCATTCCCGATATATTTACGTATGTCATCCGCGACGCATTCAGTCCCGCGGCCCCTGTGGGCGGCTTTGCCGGTGCGTCTCTGATGCTCGGGATCCGTATGGGGATGGCGCGCGGCGTCTTCTCAAATGAATCCGGCCTGGGTACCGGAGGCATCGCCGCTGCGGCAGCCAAGACGAGTGAGCCGGTGATGCAGGCTCTGGTGTCGATGACACAGACGTTCATCGATACGATCGTTGTATGTTCCCTCACCGGTTTTGCGATCATTGCGACCGGAGCATGGAAGTTCGTCAATCCAGCCAATGGAAAAGGATTAACCGGCGCGCCGCTGACGATACAGGCGTTCAGCACCGGACTTCCGGGCGACTGGGGCGGGTACATCGTCGCCGCCGGCCTCGTGCTCTTTGCGTATTCCACGCTTCTCGGCTGGGCGTACTACGGCGAGCGCAACATAGAGTATCTGCTCGGCGAACGCGCAATCGTGCCTTACCGCCTGATCTACGTCATCGCCTCCTTTCTGGGGGCATGGGTGCTGACGCTGCCGCAGATCCGCGGGCTTCAGCTCGTGTGGGATTTTGCCGACGTGATGAACGGGCTGATGGCTTTTCCCAATCTCGTCGGTCTGCTGTTGCTTTCCGGCGTGGTCGCGGC
>JAAYAM010000148.1 GCA_012719355.1 Acidobacteriota bacterium | reverse complement strand
TCACGAACGTGTTCCCCAACACGAATTACTCGATCTTCCGGCAGATTCTTCAGCGTGGAGGCTGCATCAAAGGGATCAACATCAAGGGGCAGTCCGAAAAGCTGAGCAAGAATGTGCTGCAGAACGAGTACGCCAAAGAAATCGTCCCTTCATTCGGCGCAAAGGGGATGACGTGGATGCGCGCGGAAGGGGGCAAACTCGAATCGAATATTGTTCAGTTCTTTGGTGCGGACGAACTCAATGGGCTGCGCAGCAGGTTCGATGTCTCGGACGGCGACGTCATCATCATGATCGCCGATCCGTCGTACAAGGTCGTGACTTCGGCGCTGGGTCAGCTGCGCCTGCACCTTGCAAACCGCCTGGGACTCATTCCCGCCGACAGCTATTGCCCGCTCTGGGTCACGGAATTTCCGTTGTTTGAGCCTACCGACGAAGGCGGCGTCACATCGAGCCATCATCCCTTCACCGCGCCGGACCGCATCGACTTCGATCCAGGTAACGTTGAAGAACTTCTGACGCTGCGCTCGAGGGCCTATGATCTGGTCGTCAACGGCGAAGAGCTGGGAGGCGGGAGCATCCGTATCAACAACAGGGACGTGCAGCGAAAGATATTTGCGGCCCTCGGGCTCAGCGAAAAAGAGATGCGGGAGAAATTCGGATTCTTCCTGCGCGCGTTCGACTTCGGCGCGCCGCCGCATGGAGGGCTGGCGCTTGGCATGGACCGCACGGTGTCGATGATTCTGCAGACGCCGTCGATCCGCGAGGTGATCGCTTTTCCGAAGAACAGAAGCGCCGCCTGTCCTCTCACGGGAGCTCCTTCAGCCGTCACGCGCGAGCAGCTGTCCGAACTCGGGTTGTTGAATATGGACGGCGGCAGCGTTTTGGCAGGCGCCTCGGCAAGAGAGAGTATGATCGATCGCCTCTCGTGGGTTTCGCGCATCGGCATCAGGCAGGAGGAACGCTCCATGATCGAAGCGACGGTGGCGCAGGCGGCGGAGCTGGCTTCGGTTGCCGCCAGTCAGACGCCTGCACAGGAACCGGTTACGACCGTCGCTCCTGCAGCCAACCACATGCGCCCCAAAACCGAAGAGAAACGGTCTGAACTGTCTGAAAAAGGGGAGCTGCTCAAGAACGCGCCTGAGGTGAAAGGGAACTACTTCAAGGTGGCCAATATCCTGGAATGACGGAGACATCTTCATGGATTCAGTATTCTTCTATCGCAACAGCAAACCGGCAGGCGGCGAAGACGGCGCTTTGCAGGAACTGAAGATTGCTCTCCAACCGAATGTATCGGTGACCGGCTGGCCCGCGACCGCCGGTTCGAATGCGCTGGCCGGTTTCACTGCCCTTCAAGACGCCACGGTTGTGGATCGTCTGCGCCGCGCGGGGGCTTCTTTGTGCGGATACACCGTAATGAGCGAGTTCGGCTTTGGTCTCGGCGGGAGCAGCGCCGGCGAGGCAGTCAGGCGGAAGATCGCCGATGCTGAGCTCGTTGTCGATATGCTGGGCGAAAGCCGTCTGGCCGCCGCACGGGCGGATGCATGCGGATTCAAGCCGAGCTACGGCTTGATCTCGCGGTTCGGCATCATCGGACTCATTCCGTCCATGGAGTGCCCGGGAATTGTCTCCGGGAATGTCAGACAGATCAGAGGGATACTCGAGGCTGTAGCCGGGCCCGACGAACTCGATTTTTCTCTTCCCGATGAGGAGCCGCTCGATTTTTCGCCGCAGGAAATCGATCCGCAAAAGACGACGCTCGGCTTTGTCCCCGAGTTGGTCGGCGGCCTGTCCGGACAGCAGCAGAACAAATTCATGTCGGCGCTGGAGTTCCTGAAAAAGAGCGGGTTTAAGGTGCGCGAGTCGCGCTTGCCGGATTTCTCACGCTTTGCGCTTGTGCACAGGATCGTAGGATCCGTGGAAGCGTCCTCCTGTGCCGGACGCTACGATTCGGTGCGCTACGGTCCGCGTGCCGTCGGGGCGAAAAACTGGAATGAAATGTACATCCTTTCACGAGCCATCGCCTTCGGTTCGCTCGTGAAGAGCTACCTCTTCCAGGGCGCTTTCTTCCAGTTCGAGAAGTACGAGGCGTATGACAACGCCTGCCGCATCCGTGCCGGGCTGCTTGCCGACATGCGACAGCTGCATTCGGAGGCGGATTTTCTGGTGATCCCGACAGCGCCCGGAGAGAACCTCGATGCTGTTTCGCTTGAAGAAACTTACCGCATGTTCGACTTCATGGCCTTTGCCAACGTCACCGGGCAGCCTGCTTTGTACATGCCTTCAGTTGGAGGAGCCGGCATCCAGATAGTGGGGCCGAGACGCAGCGATCCTGATCTGCTCGCGCTGGGCGAATCCATACTGCACGCGGGCAGGGGAGGGAATTAGCATGGAATTCGAAGCGGTCATAGGTCTTGAGATTCACGTGGAACTGAACTGCGCGACGAAGATGTTCTGCGATTGTCCCAACCGCCCGGGTGACGAACCCAACGTCAATACGTGCCCGACATGCCTGTGGTTTCCCGGAGCCGTTCCGCGGCTGAGCAGCGAGGCACTCGAAAAGGCGTCGCTGCTGTGTCTCGCGCTGGGTGGAGAGCTGCAGTCCAGAAGCGCGTTCGACCAGAAGGTTTACTATTACCCGGATCTTCCCAAGGGATACCAGCTGTCGCAGGCCCATCTCCCTCTGTCGCGCGGCGGCGGGATTGAAGTGAGAGATGAAAAAGAGAGGATCAGGAGACTGCGCATCCATCACATCCATATGGAGGAGGATGTTGCGAAGCTGGTACACGAAATGGAGGGCCGCACCCCGATAAGCCTCGTGGACTTCAACCGTGCCGGCGCCCCGCTGGTCGAGATCGTTACCGAGCCGGACTTCCGGTCGCCTCATGAGGCGATGGAGTTTCTCAAGGCGCTCCGGGTGCAGGTGCGCTATGCGGGTGCGTCCGAATGCAGCATGGAGAACGGCACGATGCGTGTCGATGCCAACATTTCGATACGCCCTGCCGGCACCACCGCGATGAATACCAAGGTGGAGGTCAAGAACATGAACTCCATCCGCCATGTCGGAGATGCCATCGCCTACGAGATAGCGAGGCAGAGCGCAAGTGTGCAGGCGGGCGAAGATGTCGTGCTGCATACGCGCCTGTGGGATCCCGACAGGAAAGTCACGCTTCCGATGCGGGCGAAGTTTGAAGGGCCGTGTATTCCCGATCCGGTAGTTCCGCTCATCGAGCTCAGCGAGGAGTGGATAGAAGAGATGCGTGCGCGCCTTCCTGAGATGCCCGCCGCCCGCGCGAGCCGCTTCGTTGAACAGTACGGATTGAGCGGCGATGAGGCGGCATACCTGAGTTCTGATCCTGATCTTGCCGGTTTCTTCGAGGCGCTCATCGGACATGGTGTAGCGGTACGTTCAGGTATGCACTGGCTGACGACACAGTTGCTCCCGGCCGTGAGAGACAGGCAGCTGGAACTGAGCAATTGCCGGGTGACTCCGGAACGCTTTGCCGCTCTTCTGCGCATGCTTGAAAAAGAGGAGATCAACGCCAATGCGGCCCGCGAGGTACTGCTTCAGCTTTTCGACGGCGACGCTCCGCCGGAAGAGATTGTTGCGTCGCGCGGTTTCCGGCAGATCTCCGACCCAACCGCTCTCGCTTCAATGGTCGACAAGGTGATCGAGGACAACCCGTCGGCAGTGGCCGATTACCGGCGGGGAGAGTCGAAGGCGCTTGGCTTTCTCATCGGGCGGGTCATGCAATCATCCGGCGGCAAGGCGAATCCCAAAATGATAAGGGGACTGCTTGTCAAAAACCTCGAATCCGGCTCCCGGACTGCCGGAGCATAAATCCTCAGCCCGGTTCCGCTAATCCACAGAGTGCGGGTATTAGAGTTGCTAATCGCAGGATTCCCTGTTGTGATAACTCACGCGGCTGGTTTAGACTAGTCGGCGCTGGTCGTCCGGGGAACGCTTTATACCCCTGTTTTCGTGCCCCCCTCTTGACTGCGCTCAGTTCCTGTACCAGTGTCTTGTTCAGAGCAGCCTGGACGGTCCTTCTTGACTTAAAGGAGCATGGCATGCACCCGAAAACACTGGTACACCGGCCTGTCGATCCGGAGGTAGTCGAAGTGATTCGCTCTCTGGGCGGACCGGATGCGGAGATTGTGCAGGTGCTGCGCACTCTGCAGATCGAGCACGGGCATCTGAATTCCCACCTGATTGCCGAAGTGGCCCGCGAACTGCACATTCCCGATTCCCGGGTTTATGGGATCGCGACGTTTTATTCCATGCTGACGACTCCCGCGCCGCCTGCAAGGACAATCCGGATATGCGACGGTCCGTATTGCATGATGCGGGGCGCCGGCGATTTGATCTGCAGCATCCAGGCGCGGCTGGGCGGCAGCTGGACGATAACGCGTACCAGCTGTCTCGGGTTGTGTGACCGGGCACCGGCGGCGCTTGTGCGTGACAGCCAGGTCGGCCCGCTCCAGCTGGAACACCTCGACCGCTACGAGATCGGCTGGTGCGGCGAAGTCTCCGATTACCGCAGGCCGCGGCCGGGGGAAATCCGCGCGCTGCTCCCTGATCCGGCGCAAGCCGACGATCCGCTCGAATCAGCCTTCACGAAGGGGCAGTTTCCAGCCTTGAAGAAGGCCTTGCGGATGGATGGCGTGGCGCTGCTGCGCGAAATAGATAATTCGAAATTGCGCGGACGCGGCGGGGCGGGTTTCCCCGCAGGAAAGAAATGGAGGTTTGTCGCTTCGCAGCAGCGCAGACCCAAATATGTGGTCTGCAACGCCGATGAATCGGAGCCTCTGAGCTTCAAAGACCGTGTGATCCTCGATCTCTGTCCGCAGCTCGTATTGGAAGGGATGGCGATTGTCGCTCACGCGATCGGGGCGGAGGAAGGTTACGTTTACATTCGCGGAGAATACGGCACCCAGGTGCAGCGGCTTCTCGGTGCCATTGCCGAAGCCGAAGAGCGGGGCATGCTTGGGACGCGCATAGGGGGAACCGGATTTTCCTTCAAGGTGCACGTGCACCAGGGGGCCGGTGCATATATATGCGGCGAAGAGACGGCTCTGCTCGAATCCCTGGAAGGGAAGCGAGGTGAACCGCGGGTCAGGCCGCCGTTTCCGGCGGACCGCGGGTATCGCGGACAGCCGACGGTCGTCAGCAATGTCGAGACGCTGGCGACGGTACCCAAAATTATCGCGCGCGGCTCGGAGTGGTACCGGGGGCTGGGGAATCCGAACAGCCCCGGAACGAAACTCTACACGCTGTTGGGTGAGGTGAACCGGCCGGGACTGTTTGAGGCTCCGCTCGGGATTTCGCTGCGGGAAATCATAGAGAACTTCGGGGAAGGGATGCGGACGGGATCGACATTTCACTTTGCTTTGACCGGAGGGGCCGCGGGAACGCTTGTTCCGCCGGAACTCCTCGACGTGCCGATCGATTACGATTCCGGCGCGAGGGGCGTATCGCTCGGAAGCGGAGGAATGCTGATCTGCGATCAGTCGGTCTCTCCCCTGAGAATGCTGCGGGAACTTGTGCGCTTCTTCGAGCTGGAGTCGTGCGGCAAATGCACTCCTTGTCGCAACGGAACCTATCAGTCGCGCAAAATTCTTGACCGGATCCTGGAAGGCGGCGGCGGGTCTGACGATATTGTGCGGCTGAATCAACTGGCCACGCTTCTGCGCGAGACTTCGTTGTGCGGTTTGGGGATGTCGGTGTGCAAGCCGGTCCACTCGGCTCTGCAGTATTTTCCTGAGGCTTTCGAAAGGGGCCGGTTAGCGGCGCAACAAGGAGCAGGGCTATGACGGTTCATATCAGTATCAACGGGCTGCCGGTAGAAGCTGAGGAAGGAATGACGGTAGTTGAGGCCGGGAAGCTCTGCGGAGTAGACATTCCTACCCTGTGTGCGCATCCCAGGCTGAAACCGGTGGGATCCTGTCGCATATGCATGGTCGAGCTCGAGGGAGGGGCGCTGGCGACTTCGTGCACGCTCCAGGTTCGGGAAGGCCTCGCCTTCCAGACCGAGACGCCGCGTCTGGTGGAAATGCGGAAAGCGATTCTCGAGCTTCTTCTCGACGACTATGCGGATGTCGGGTACGCCGCCGGAGACCACGGGATGACGGAGTTCGAGCGCCTGCTGCAGCGTTACGGCGTAAAGCGCCGCATCGGATCGCCCGCACGACTGCCCCATCCGATCAACGCGGATCCGAATCCGGTTATCTGGGTCGACATGAACAAATGCGTTCTATGCACCAGATGTGTTCGTGCATGCGCAGAGATTCAGGGACGCTTCGTTTGGGGAGTCGCGGAGCGTGGTCACCGTGCCCGCATAGTACCGGGTAGTGATACCGGGCTGCTCGAGGCGCGCTGCGAGTCGTGCGGAACCTGCGTCGCATGCTGTCCCACCGGAGCTCTCGACGACCGCATGTCGGTCGGGGCGGGGAAGCCGGACCAGGTCGTGAGTACGGTCTGCAACTACTGCGGAGTCGGCTGCAGGCTGAATCTGAACGTGCGGAATGGACGGATAATAAGGGTCACGTCTGATGAAAGCTCTCCCGTCAACGGACTGCAGCTGTGCGT
>JAAYAM010000147.1 GCA_012719355.1 Acidobacteriota bacterium | reverse complement strand
GCTCCTGGTGAGACGGTGTCGGTGCGGCTCGGATATCGGCTTCCTGACGCTGCTCCCGGCGTGGAGTATTTTCTGAACCTGAGTTTGAAGTATCGTGAGGCCAATCGGCTTCTGCCTGCGGGACACGAAGCGGTGTCCGACCAGTTTGCGCTGCCGCTCGGGCGTGAGGTTGCGCCAACTGATCCTGCTTCGCTTCCGCGATTGACGCTTCGGCAACGTGCCGGAGAGGCCACAGTCCGCGGGCAAGGCTTTACGGTGCGTTTCGATTTGCGTGCAGGAACTCTTGCCTCGCTCCGGTTCGGTAGCACTGAACTGATCCGCAAGCCACTGGAGCTCAACTTGTGGCGCGCCGCCACCGACAACGACTGGGGCAACAGCCTGCCGCGTCGGGCCGCAATATGGAAAGACATGGGCTCACGCACGAAACTTACCACCGCCGCCGTTGTACGCCTGTCACCGCAGGCGGTGCGTGTGCAGTTCGACCGCACGATTGTTGACTCCAAGGGCGCGGAGGCTGCGACCTATACTACCGGTTATGTTGTGCTCGGCAGCGGCGACATATTCGTCGAGAATGAATTCCGAAAGAGCGACGACAAGCTGCCGGAGCTGCCGCGCTTCGGTATGAACATGGAGCTGCCGCGTGTCTTTGATCAAATGACCTGGTTCGGGCGCGGCCCGTTTGAGAATTACTGGGACCGCAACACTGCTGCGCACGTCGGACGCTACGCAGGCAGCGTGGCGGAACAGTACGTAGCGTACGTGAGGCCGCAGGAGAACGGCAATAAAACAGACGTGCGCTGGGTAGCATTGACCAACAATGAAGGCGTCGGCTTGCTTGCAGTAGGGATGCCGCACCTGAGCATCAGCGCGCACCACAATATTATTGAGGACTTCGACCATACGCAGGCGGGTTACGTCGAGCGGCACGAAGCGGTGAACCGCCATATCGATGACATCAAGCCGCGCGACCTGGTGTCGCTGAATCTCGATTACCGGCAGATGGGCGTGGGCGGCAACAACTCGTGGGGCGCGCAGACTATAGACAAGTACCGGCTGCTGGATCAGTCGTACCGGTACTCGTTCAGGCTCCGGCCCTTCCGCGGGACGGCGGACACGGCCGCCGAGCTGGCACGGCAGAAATTCCTCCTGCCCACAGATGACAATCCCTGATCGGCGCCGGCATGCGTAGAAATACGCTGGTGAGAATGGGTGGTTCCGCCAATTCCCGGATGACAGACGGCATGGTTGAATGCGGGTTTTCACCACCGTGATATCACCCTGTTTCAGGGTGATATATGTCTGTCTCGTTGACTACAAGGAGTCTGGATGCATGTCTGAGAACGTGAAATCATCCTGGGAATCCGAATTTCCCCTGGATCTGCAAAAAATCGCCGAACTGCAGCAGCTCGCCCTGTCCATTTATGCCCGGCAGGCGACCTGCGCGCTCTACTCGCTCAAGCAATTCCCGATGGTGCCACTGGCATTCCTCAACCTCGCGGAGCAGGGAATCAAACAGGCCTGGGACTCGCTGCTCTCTCCTCTGGGCATGGAGCAGGAACAGGAGCCCCCGGTGCCGCCGAGGCCGCCCAAACCGGCTACGCCTGTTTGTGAAAGATAGCGGTTTCGTTCTCCTGCAACCTGCCGCCATTTTTGCCGCTCGCAAATACGAATAGGTTCTATAAAATAGAATAGATGCTGAGGCCCGGCTCTGATATCGATCGACTTTCCTACGGTGTACCGCGGCCGGGCCTCGGTCCGTTCCCCACAGAGCGAGAGGAGAAATCAGGCGAATGAAACCAGGCGGCGAAAAGCATCCGAAGGGGCTGTTTGTACTGTTTGCAACAGAGATGTGGGAGCGGTTCGGCTTCTACACGATGCTCGCGATGCTCGTTCTCTACATGCGCGACGCGGCCCAGGGCTTCGGCTGGACGACCGAGAAGGCTACCGGAATCTATTCGTGGTATCAGGCGTTTGTGTATGCCACGCCGCTCATCGGCGGTTGGCTCGCCGACCGTTACCTAGGATACAGGAATGCGATCACGATCGGCGGTCTGTTTTTCATGGCGGGCTATTTCATGCTCGCCGTTCCTGATAACGTACCGCTCTTTTTTTTCGCTCTAGTCCTGCTCGTAATCGGCAACGGATTCTTCAAACCGAACGTCTCGTCGATGGTCGGCAATCTCTACCGCGAAGGAAGCCACCTCAAGGACCGTGCTTACCTGATCTTCTACATGGGAATCAACATTGGCGCCTTTATCGCGCCGCTCGTAGCCGAGTATGTGCAGACGCGTGCCGGCTTCAATCCGGCATTCGCGGTCTCCGGCATCGGCATGATTCTCTGTCTCGGCATTTTCTGGGGGTTCAGGAAATACACGAAGTTGGCCGACCGTGCGCACGGCGACTTTGTCAATACCTCAGATCCCGACGAGCAGGCCGAAGCGGTCGCGGTAACGGCCGATCTCCCGCCCAATCCGCGCCGCGACGCGATGGCCGCGGTGCCGGAGCGGAAACGGATTGCCGCCCTGATTGTCGTGTTCCTGATCGTGATCGTGTTCTGGATGATCTTCCATCAGAACGGATCCACCCTTACCCTCTGGGCCGACGACCACACCGACTGGCAGGTCAGCGGAATTATTTCGAACGCGATCAATCCGTTCTGGATTATTACGCTCTCGCTGCCGCTCGCGTGGTTCTGGGGATGGCTTGACCGGCGCGGCAGAGAACCTTCCACTCCGCTGAAGATGGCCTTCGGGATGACCCTCACCGGTTTGTCGCTCCTTCTGCTTTATTTCGCGGCGCTCGCCGGAGGGTACACGAAGCCGGCGGTGGAAGTTGTCGCAGCGGGCGAAACGCCGGGAAGCTACTATGTGCGGGTTTCGGAAAAACTCGCACGGCAGCACGGGCTGGGCGCTCCGGCAGAGGTCGAGGACAGGCGTCCGGATACTCTGGCGGGTCTGAAACCGGGCGAACCCCCGCCCGTTATCAGCGCATGGGCGGCGGTTTCAACTGCTGCAGCCGATTTTCGGCCGGCTGATTTCGCGGCAATTGAAGGGACGGAGGCCGGAACGCTCAGCATTACTCCTGTTGCCAGAGTATCTCCCATGTGGCTGATCCTCGCCTACTGCGTGATTTCCCTGGGTGAACTGATGCTCAGTCCGATGGGTCTCGCGCTCGTATCGAAGGTCGCACCTGCAAGGATGCGTGGACTCATGATGGGCGGCTGGTTTCTCGCCACCGCGATTGGTAACAAGCTGACGGCCATCGGGGCGCTCTGGGATATCTGGAGCCATTCGCAGTTTTTCCTGCTGCTGTCTCTCATGGCTTTCGGGATGGCTATCGTACTCTTTCTTCTCATCCGGCCTCTCAAGCGCGCCATGCCGGGAGTGTGAAACGCCGGACCGGGTTATACGCTTTTCAGCCGGCGCGCGGCCATGTTATCCTGACAAATCTACAAACTACAAAAAAGGAGAGGTCCATACCGTGAAGTTGATTCGATCTGGAGTTTTGGTCTGTTTCCTCCTGTCTGCCGGGATGGTTTTCCCTCAATCGGCTCCGGAGTCCGGGGATTCAGGATCCCTTTTTCCGGCGGTCGTCGCCCGAGTGAACGGCAAACCGATTGCCGGCCGCGATCTGGAACGTATAGTCCGCGCGGAACTTGCTCCTATCGGGAACCCGGCATGGAAGAATCTGCGGGAGGAGTACCGCCAGCAGCTGGTCTTGACTTCAGTGAACTCTCTGATCAACTCCAGGCTGATCTATGAGAAAGCTATTGCGGCAGGAACCAGTGTTCCTGAAACGGAAGTAACGCAGGAAATGGACAGGATCGCCAAAAGCTACGGAAGCGATGCCCAGATGAATATGGCCCTGGCCGCCCTGCATAGGGATCGTGAAACGCTGGAGAAAGAGTTGCGCGAAAGGCTGGTGATTGCGAAGTATCTTGATACCAACATCAAGGACAAGGTAGGCGTTACTCCAGAGGAAGTGGAAAAATATTATAACGACAATCCCGATGAGTTTAAACATCCCGAAGTGGTTCGGACGAGTCAGATTTTTATCGAACCGACCGCGAACACTCCGGAACAGGACGCAATCGCGAAACAGCGGGCGGAAGCGCTTGTGGCAAGAATTCAAAAAGGCGAAGACTTTGCCAAACTCGCCAAAGAGAATTCCATGGACAGTTCCGCCTCACAGGGCGGCGACATCGGCTTTTATTCGAGACAGACTACAACACCGGAATTCTGGGAAGCCGCTTATTCACTTCCAGTCGGCGAGGTCAAACTCATCAAAACCGACGCAGGGTATCACATCATCAAGGTCACAGATAAGAGAAAGGAAGGACGGTTTTCGCTCGACGAGGTGAAGAACCAGATCACCCTGCGGATCGGGACGCGGAAAGCTGAAGAGGAAACCGGAAAAATCATAAACAAGCTCCGCGAAGAAGCTGACATAGAAATCCTGATCTCCGCCGGCGAGCTGGTGAATCCATAATCCGGCGGCACCAGGCTCCTGGCAGAGGCGTCCATATCCCGATACGAAAATATCGTGGGACCAAGCGTTGTGGCAAGGGATGACAAGCAGGAATCATCGGCCGCGGCGGAAGCATTTTTCAGCCGGCTGGCAGAAGCGGGCGTTTCCGACGGGGACCTGTTCGCGCGCATAATGCAGGATCCGGAAGCTTTCGAGCATGCGGTGCTCGTCAGGAAGCTGCACGCGCTGATTCCGGAATTGAACGCGTTGGAGGAGAACCCGCGGGACAGGGACCCGAACATCTATCGCCCGATGCCGGTGATGCGGCACGTGCTCGAGTCCATCCGTCATACCTTCGGCTGGGTGCGCAGCTTCGGCGCCGACGAGTATGAACACGAAGAGTCGAGGCGCTGTGCGCTGCTGTGGATCAACACCGCCCTTTTGTTTCATGACCAGGGAGAAATCGCCATCCTCAAAGGGACGAGCCTGCCTCTCTGGTATAACTTCTCCGTTGAATGGACCAGGAAGAGAAGAAAGAGCATTCTGCGCGAGACCTATCCTTTCTTCGGCATCGATACTCCTGAAGGACGAAGCTACCTTAATCATCTGAAGCATCCTGAGATTTCTGCTGTGCTGGCCGAGGCTCCGCTTTCCCGGCTCGGATGGGATTCCCGTTCGATCCGGATCGTGCAGTTTCTCATCCGAAATCATTCTGTTCTCATCGAACAGGCAACCTATGGCCGCCTCAAGGACGGGAGGACTCTCGACACCGATGTGTACCGGGAGGTTTGTTCCGTTCACGAAGAAACAGGCATTCCCAGAGAAGATCTGCTGAAGATGCTCCAGGTTGTGCAGGTTATGGATGCAAATGCCATCAAGCCCGGGATGACGGAGATTCCACAGGAGACCATGATAAGGGTCTGGATGGCGTACAGCTATATGAGCATCGTCCTGATGGGTGGCGAATCTGTCCAGAGATCGAACACTTTCAGAAGGTGCAGGAAAGAGTTCAGCCGGCTGCGCAAGGAAATGCCCTTCGCGACACCGTTTGAGGAATTATTCAGAGAATTGCTGCGGCGGAGCGACACCTCCGCACACCTCGAAGAAGAAGACAAGCGGCTCCTGGAACAGGAACTGGAATATTTCGATAGATTCGAACTCATCAGGCAGGATCATATCTACATCAATAACCAGTTCAACAGACTGCTTCACCTGATCGAGAGAACTTCGGGCCGGCTGCTGACGGCGAATGACAAGGCAATACTGCTGCAGGCCTACAAAATCGCCTATAGATCTCATGACGGACAGTTTCGGCGCGCGTTCAAGACCATCCACACGGGAACCGCACGGCGCAAGTATATTGAGCATCCGATAGGGGTCGCCAAGATCATGGTGGAGTCATTCGGAGTGACTGACCCGCTTGTTCTTGCCACAGTACTGTTTCACGACATTCTGGAAGACACAGAGATAAACGCGGCCGACATCCTAGCGGCATTCAAGAATGAAGACGCCAAGGGGCGCATCATTACTGCGATCGGTATTCTTAGCAAGCCTGAGTCGCGCAAGCTCTTGAATTCGAAGTTGGATAAGGATCTGGAATACTTCTGGTACATCGGCCGGGTCCTGACGGCAGGCGACAGGGTTGTGAACGACGGGGAGCTTGCCGCCTGGCTTCGTTTTGTTCTTCCACGCATCAAGGCTGCCGACAAGATGCACAATCGTCGCTCGCTGAAAGCCAGAAAGCCGGAGGGGCGAATCAAGGAAATCTGCAGAAATGAAAATACGCTTGTAATGTTCATGGAGTGCTCCGATCTGACTTCTGAGGAGAAATCGAGGCTCTTGGCGGAATTCGACAAGAGCCTGTTCGAGATCTTTAGTCTGCTCGACTTCAGGGGTACGAGAAGCACGGAGATATTCCTGGAATCCCTCTCATCATTCAGACAGTTTGTGCGGGAGAAGGTTGAAGGGGGTAACGATGTCATGCGGCAGCTTGACGACAGGCTCCAGATGCTGCCACGGATGCTGCATGATCCGGATGCGCTCGTGGACGGGCTCAAGGAGATCGAAAGATCTCTGGCGGGATTCTGCAGCGAAGCGGGACTGGACCGGCGGGAGACACACGAGCTTCTGGATGCATTCACCTTGTTCCTGTTCAACGTTTCCGAGGTCAACTGGATCACGGATGACGGTAAGAGGAAGATCATCAGATTCCAGACGGTCATCCGCCTGTATAAAGAAAAAATGGAAACGCCGGACTGGCGGCCGGAAACGGCAGCAATGATCGATACTCTTGTGCGGTATGCGCAGGGGATTGACAATGCGGTTCCTCCGGTCGTCCGATACCGAGGGCTCCCCGATTACTTTGAACTTCTGTCGAAAGTGCCGCTGGTGCATCGCTGGTATGACGAACGGCTGAACAGGAAGAAGCGAGAACTCGTAGCACGCCTCCTGCCGCGGGTGGCAATGCTGCCGCTGAGCGAATTCGACTGGCTGGAAGGGAAGGGAATCAAGAGCGCTGACAGAGCTTCGGTCGAGAACAAAATCGGCGGACTCAGTGTCGGGTATCGGTCGGGAAGGATGGCGATTACGATCCATCACCGATGAAGAGCCGTCCGGTCACAGCAGCCCGGTGCTGAAGTAGCGCTCCGCCCTGTCCGGAAACACAGTAGCGACTATCCAGTCAGGATGTTCTTTTGCGATCTGCCTCGCCGCCCAGACATTCGCCCCGGAAGATGTGCCGCAGAGCAGGGAATTGCTCAGGGCAAGTTCTCTCGTGGTTGCGATGGCATCCTCATCCGTTACTTCGATGATGCGGTCGATAAGGGAGACGTCGAGAATATCCGGTATGAACCCGTCCCCTATTCCCTGGATCTGATGCAGACCAGGTTCATGTCCAAGGAGTGCTGATACGTTCTTGGGTTCCACGGCCACGACCATGACAGATGGATTCTTTTCCTTCAGGAATGAGCCGATTCCCTGCATCGTACCCCCGCTCCCGATGCCGGAGACGAAGGCGTCGATTCTGTCGCCGGTCTGTCGCCAGAGTTCAGGTGCCGTGTTGTCATAATGAGCCCGGACATTATGCGGGTTCTTGAACTGTTGCGGCATAAAAGCTCCGAACTCTCGAGCAAGCTCTTCGGCCTTCCTGACTGCGCCCGCTATGTTCTCGGCATCGGGAGTCAGTACCAGATGTCCACCCAGAAAGTTGACTATGTTTTTCCTTTCGGCACTCATCCCCTCGGGCATCACGATGTAGACGTCGTATCCTTTCGCGACACCGACCAGGGTGACGCCGATTCCGGTGTTGCCCGACGTCGGCTCGACAATCTTCATGCCCGGCCTGAGCGTTCCCTCCCTCTCTGCTGCTTCTATCATGGCGAGGGCCACGCGGTCCTTTATGCTTCCCCCGGGATTGAGAAATTCCGCCTTGCCGACGATGTTTTCGTTGCGCAGCCGTACCAGCGGTGTATTGCCGATCAGATCAAGAACATTGTGAGCTTCCATGGTTCAAACTCTCTCAGTTTCATGTGTGAACGATCTTTATTACTTCTTTTTGCGGTTCTTTTCCACGGAATTGTTAACTGATAATTAGCCGTGGCGCGCGGAATCTGAAGTATAATCAACGGTCAAACCCGAAACCAATAGCGTTTAGCAATGCGTTCCCGAACGCAGGGCAACCTGACAGGAAAAGGATTCTGAAAATCAGCAGAGGAATGACAATTCAGTCACCGGCCATGGCGTCGTCGGATCACATCCAGCAGCTTTTCCCGTTTTCAGGAATGACCTGCGGCTCGGCGACGCATGGAGTTACACGGAGCGTTTTCTGATGTCGCCAATTGTCTACCTTATCCTGCCCGCTCTTCTTGTCTGCGTTGTGCTGGCTTCCGTGTGGCTGGATCGCTGGAGCGTGCCGGTGATCCTTGTAGCCCTGGGCACCGGCATAGTCTGTGGAAGTGATGTGCTGAACTTGTGGCACTTTGACGACATGGTGCTCACCAACGAATTCGCGAACCTTGCCCTGGTGTTCATTCTGTTTCACGGCGGATTCGTTACGAAGCTGGCCGACTTCCGCGTGGTGGCGCTTCCTGCCGGCGGTCTCGCCACGTGGGGTGTGCTTCTGACCGCGGCCGTGACCTTCTCCGTG
This sequence comes from Acidobacteriota bacterium, assembly GCA_012719355.1. GTDB lineage: Bacteria > Acidobacteriota > UBA6911 > UBA6911 > UBA6911 > UBA6911. Next base: position 3,262 of record JAAYAM010000147.1, on the reverse strand, counting down.
CTGTACGGGGTGCTTGGCTGGTCGATGGAGCTGTCGGTGCTGCTTGCGGTAATCATATCGTCGACTGACGCGGCGGCGATTTTTTCAATCCTGCGAAGACAGTCGCTGCCGACCCGGTTATCCTCGACTGTTGAAATCGAGAGTGCCGCAAACGACCCCATGGCGATTCTACTGACAACGGTGGCGGTCGCTACGTTCGCTTCCGGCAAGGAGTTCAACAATGTCACCGTGCTGCTGTTCTTCTGGAAATTCGGTGCCGGTCCAATTCTGGGGTATGGCGCAGGACGGATTACGATCTGGATGTTCAACCGCGTGACACCGGAGGACCGCGGCCGCTATTACGTCCTGTTTGTCGGGCTTCTGCTTCTGACCTATGGTCTGGCCGAGTCGGCTGAGGCAAGTGGGATGATGGCGGTCTTCACGGCAGGATTGGTGATGGGAAATCGGCCGTTCGTGCACAAGCAGGGTGTGCTGAACTTTTCAGAAGCGCTTTCGACGATCGTCAACATTGCGATGTTTGTGATGATGGGTCTGCTCGTATTCCCGCGCGAGTGGTCGGAGGTATGGCTTGACGGACTGCTGCTGTTCGTGGTGCTGACGTTTATCGCCCGTCCGGTTGCTGTTTTTCTCGGGACATTGGGGATGAACTTCGGCTTGCGTGACAGGATGTTCGCCTCATGGGCAGGATTGCGTGGCGCGGTCCCGATCGTCCTGGCCACCTACCCTGCTGCGGCGGGACTCCAGCTCGGCAATCAGGTATTCAACCTGGTATTTTTCGCCGTCATCCTGTCGATCCTGGTGCAGGGTTCGACACTGGGAACCGTTGCCGGATGGCTCGGCCTTTCCCGGCCTGCCCGTCCGAAGGCGATGTTCAGTCTTGAGATGATCACGATGGCGAAAAGCGATTACGACGTTGTAGTCATAGATCTGCCCGGGCCGAAAGGGGGCGAAGGACCGCGCATACGTGATCTGGCACTCCCTGAGGGCGCGGTCATTACGCTGGTGTGCCGGGGTGATCAGGTCGTACCGCCGAAGGGTGAGACACGATTGAAAGGTTGGGACCAAGTCACTGTCCTTGCCCACGCTCCGGACGAAGACAGGATCCGGGAGACGTTCATGAAGGCCTTCCAGTCGCACAAGACGCAGGCGACTATGGCTTCATGAACTCCTCGCCCGGCATCCAGGACCTCACTTGAAGGGAGCGGAGAGCTCATCGAGTCTTTGAAGTTCGCGTGCCGACAGCTTGAGGTTGAGGGCGCCGCAATTTTCTCTTGCCTGTTCCGCCCGGCTGGCGCCGGGGATAACCACAACGTTAGTGTTGAACTGAAATAGCCAGGCCAGGGCGACCTGCCCGCAGGTGGCTCCATGCGAAGCAGCGATCCTGCCAAGTTCTTCGATTACCGGACGGCTGCGTTCGAGTCCGGCGGAGCGAAAACGCGCCATCCATTTGCGCGGTCCGGGCCGGCTTTTCACATATGCCGTGTCCTGGTGATATTTCCCGGTAAGGAGCCCCTGTTCCAGAGGCGAATAAGCAATTATCGTGACGCCGAGTTCACGGGCGGCTGCTATGGTGCCTTTTGATTCGACCCGGCGGTCAAGCAGGCTGTACTTTACCTGATTGGATGCGAGGACCAGGCCTCGCCGAACCAATTCGGCGTGCGCCCGCTGCATGCGCGATGCGCCGAAGTTGCTCACCCCGACGGCGCGGATCTTCCGCTCGGAGACCAGATCCGCCATCGCCTTCATCTCATCCTCGACTGAAGAAAAACTGAACGGGTTATGCACCTGATGAAGGTCGATGGGGAAGGGAGCAAGATGCTCGATGCGCTGCCGTATGGTGCTCTTGATAGAATGGGCGGTGCGGAAAAGTGGCATCCATTTCGTAGCTATAACGACATCGCCAGGGGCCTTTCCGGCCCTTACGAGCGCGACCGCGAGTGCGCGTTCCGAAGCGCCGTTTCCGTAGATCTCCGCGGTATCGAACCAGTTTATGCCGCCGTCAAGTGAGGTCGCCACCACCTGATCGACGCTCGACTGTGGTAGGGTCTCCCAGAATTTTCCCGCCAGGCCCCTGCCGGCGGAGAACTGCCAGCATCCAAGCCCGACAGGCGTCACCTCCATATCGGTCTGTCCCAGCCTGCACAGCATTGCACTCCTCCAGTGTCAAAGGCCTCGCCGCCTCAATTCCGATTCCGAGAATCCGAAGTAGTGGCCGATCTCGTGAATGACTGTAGTGATGATCTGTTCTTCCATCTCGCTCCGGTTCCTGAAGGCCAACTCGAAGCTGCGTTTGTATATTTCGATGCGTGTCGGCTCCAGATGGAGATCGAATACCGAGCGCCTGTTGTACGGGACGCCGACGAACACTCCGAAAAGGAGTCTTCCCTTGTGCCGGCGCCTGAACGGCTCAGGCACATCCTCTCTAGCAAGCACCCGGATGTTCTCCCGCTCCAGAATTTCCCTGAATTCTTCGGGGATTCTGTCGAGGGCTTTCGCGATCGTCTCTTCGAATTCTTCAAGATTCACAATTACTATGATAGCCCAACTGCTTCCAGGTGTGTGAAGCGAACCTCAACTGAGAATCGTGTAGCCGAGACCGCGATACTCACTTCGAAAGGATGACCCGTTCACCACTCTCAGGATCCCCTCTGTGCCAATAATAGCGAGACACCTGACTGCCGTTAAATTAGAGTAGGGCGGTGAGGAAAAGTTCTGGTGAAAAAAGCTCAAGTGAAAGTAGAGAAATCCGAGTTGTTGGCTGCTCCACGGAGTGAAGGCGAGCGGAGCGAGCCGGAACGCAGTGGAGCAGCCAATAACTCGCCGGCGGAAGCGGCAACTCCTGACCCCGAGGTGAGCGCGCGATCACTGCGTCGCCGTTTCGGCGCCGAATATAAACTCCGCATTCTGAATGAAGCGGACTCGTGTGACTCTGGCGGTGTTGCTGCACTGTTGCGTCGTGAGGGTCTGTATTCATCACACCTGACCGCCTGGAGGAGACAGAGGGAATCAGGAGAGATCGCCGGCCTGCAGCCGCGTAAGCGCGGCAAAAAGCCAATTCCGAAGAGTCCGCTGGCCGGTGAAGTGCAGCGTCTGACGCGAGAGAACCAACGACTGCAAAATCGGCTCAGGCAGGCCGAAATCATCATTGATGTCCAAAAAAAACTCTGCGATGTACTGGGACTGACAGTTCCACCGATCGAGCAGAACGAGGACGACGAATGAGTGCCTGTCAGGAGTTGTCGAGAGAAGTGGGAACCGTTGC
>JAAYAM010000146.1 GCA_012719355.1 Acidobacteriota bacterium | reverse complement strand
GGATCTTTTGGGTCACTTTTGCATTCGCGAGAAAGTAACCACCCAACTTTACTTTGTCGGCAACCATCGCGGCAGTGTTGGAGGTGTCCACATGGTTGTAGTAGGTTGACTGGGACATAAGAATACCGTTCAGACTGGCATCCAGCCCGAATCTGAATCTGTGTCGGGCTTCCATGCTGATCTGGTGGGCCGGCCGATAAGGAAGCTCATCGGGACGGTAGATAAGATTGGGAATGGTTTGGTTGACAATCGTCACGGAATCCAGTGCTTTGGAGTGCATGTACGTATAATTCAGGAATGCGTCGGTGCTCTCAGCAATGCGCGCATTTGCGCTGAGCTCCACTCCGGTTATCCTGGCTTTGGGGTACTGTTCGAAACGGCCGATCAGGTTGTCGAAGTTGATCATGCTCCTGATGCGACTGTAGAAGTATGCGCCACCAAGCCGCAGCTTCGAATTCACGGCTATGTTGGTTCCCGCCTCCACATTCAAGGTGCTCTCTTCCATCAGATCGGGATTGCCTACCGGCCCTACCACTCCATCCGAGTAGAGATTGCGCATCGTCGGGAACCTCAGCTTACGCCCGACCGACCCATAGAGACTGACCCGGGATGAAGCCTCATAGTGTGCTCCGATTTGCGGACTGAAGGCGCGGATGTCTTTGCCCGTGTCCTGCTCAACGCCCGACTGAAATCGGCCGCGTTTGTTCATGTAGTCAAAACTGGCACCGGGCGTTATCGATAATTTCCGGCCGATTCTGATTTCGTCTTCAATGCCGACTGACATCGTATCCGAGGATAGATTATCCGTCGTCCCCCCCGGCGGTTGCAGGGTAGAGGACCTGTGCACATCGCGCCGGAAATTCAGGCCGATCCTCAAATCGTTACCCGGAATTCCTTTCCAGTATGCATAAGCAGTGAATCCTGCGTCGTAGTCATCCCAGAGCGTGTTGCCGGAAAACGGGCTGACCAAGTTCTGAGTCGTGTAAGACGGATTGTCATAGCTCGCGAGAGTGTTGTCGTACTTGTCGTAGAAGCCGCGCGTCTTGATCGTGAGGTTCTCCGTAATGCGGCTTTCTTCCATGATGTTGACCGTCGTGCGGTTCCAGTCCGCAAAGCGCCAATAGCGAGGATAGTAGAAGAGCCTTCGCTGGTTCCTGTTCTCCCTGACTATCAGGGTGGGCGGGACTCCGTACTCGTTGAAGTAATGCTCGACTGAAATGCCGAGGGTGTTTCTTGAACCGAGAGCGAGAGTTCCCGTAAATGTAATCGCGTTCCGCTGGTAAAAACCATTGTCACGGCTGTGCTCGTCGGCGGGGATCGGCGTGTTCTTGATGGTGTTAGGATTAGTCGGTGCCGAAGCCATGTTGTTCAAAATGTCCTGTGGAATCTCGAACCTCTCCGCCAGCGGATAGCCATTACCCTCCCGGCGGCTGAACGCGGCATAGTAACTGAATGGGCCTTTCTTCCAGCCATGCCCCACCTGGATATTGCTCGTGGCATACTGGCTCCCTTCATAATGTGCGGAGAAACTGGGCTTTGATTCTCCCCGGCGAGTAATCACGTTAATCACCCCGCCCATTCCATTGGCTCCATACAGAACGGGACTGATCCCCTTGATCAGTCTGATCGAGGCAATGTTCTGCACGGGGATATCAGCCAGGTTGATCTGTCCTTCATATGGAAGCGATACCGGGATGCCGTCCATCAGGACCAGAACTTTTTCCTGTTCGAATCCGCGTATCGTTACCTGCTCTTCGGTTTTCGAACGGGCCACCCGGAATTGGACGCCGGGCAACAACTCCAACGCTTGTCCGATATTGGAAACGCCCCGCTGCTGAAGCTGATCTGCCGTGACTTCGTCTATCGTCGTCGGACTTTCCGACATTTCCGGTCGATCCATGTCCGCAGTGACAAATACGGTTTCGAACAGTTCAACAGCGCGTCTTTCTTGCTCAGCGAGTTGCTGAGCAAAAACGGAAGCATAACTCGCAAAGAGCAGTGCAATAACCACAGGTATCTTCATCGGCGTCTTCATAGTAATCTCCCTTGCCATGATTCGGTTTATCGGACTTCAATCTTCTTGATGCGTTTGACGGAACGGCCGCCTGTGCTGTCCTCGCCGGTCACAGACATAGCGAAGCCGTCTGCCGGCGGCAACGGCCTGCCGTCTTTAATGGTGGCGACAACTATTTGATCCCCCATGCGTGAATTAAAGAGCTCGCCAAATGAGTAGGTCGCGCAGTAGCCGTCGTCGCTCGTAATCAGAACGTAGCGGTTGTAAGGCGCCGGATCCGGCACCGTCGTATATTTCTTCAGGAGAGTGGAAAGTGGGACTCCATCAAGGTCGTGGATCCCATGAAACCCCTCGCAGTCACCGATCAGGACCGCGGCTGGAATGTGAACTTTGGGTAGTGCTTCAAGATCGGCAGGTTTCAGTACGTGCTCAACCTTATCCAGCCGGTCGATGAAGGTGAACTCGGTACTTGGAGGACGTACTTTCTTCTTCTCCCGATCGTCATAGGCGAAGAGTTCGACGTCCACACGAGAGACCTTGATTTGGGTCAGGTCCTTCATCATCCGACCGTCGTGGATATCCGTGGCAACAACCAGGGTGGGTGCGCAGGGCAGATCCCAAACCTCGTATGCTATCAGCACACTGCGCCCAATGCTGGAGTAAAAGATCTCCCCGAATGAGAACACGATTTCGCGGCCGTCTTTGTTGACGATCTGGATGAAAACGCCCGGCTCCCATTTCCGTTTATGCTTCAGTCCTGCCTTCCACAGGACGTCACGCAAAAGGACGCCGCGGAAAGTCTTTTGGGTGACTTTTTCCTCATCTTTCCTGTCGCGCACCCGTTCGGGGATCACGGGAACATCCTGAATGAGGAATGGCGGCATGGCTTTGAGATCAGCAACAGACAGCGACAACTCCTGCAGTACGTCCCCGCGTACCGCAATCCGGGTCTCCTGCGAAAGAGCATCTTTCGCCAGGACTGGAACTAGCAGAGCGAAGCTCAGGAAGGAAACGAACGAACAAGCTCTTCGAGCCTGGACAAAACGTAAGCTTAGTAAGGAAGACATCGGAAACTCCCTTGGAGAATCGGCAACCACATCGTTGCCGTCTCCTCAAGGGAGGTCTAGCAGGCAGGCAGAATTTTCTGCAGGGTATTTCCCGGACGGAGACGCCACGACGCAGTCTTGTTGGTTGTAAGAATTTGCACACCGTGCAACCAACGCCGGGTTCAGGTTTTTCGTTTGTAACTAACCATTTTTTCCTCGGGCCGGGAGTGTATCACAGATGATCAATTACTCAAATCCCGAATTCATGAGGATGTCTGCCAATAACGCTGTATTCGTTGAATCTGCGAGCGAGGCCCATATTCCGTTGTCAGGGCACCCCAGGCAGTATCAGACTTGCGTAAATACCTTCTTGATCCTCGCGTTTTCTGTGCCAACATAACGTGGCGTTGTGAAGGTTTGAACGAATGTGGAGAATGGCTGCGATGGCTGACAATCTCGAGGTCGT
>JAAYAM010000145.1 GCA_012719355.1 Acidobacteriota bacterium | reverse complement strand
CGCTGGGTCACCCCAGACTATCTCAGCGTCCGGAAGTATTCGGCGACAAGATTGGTCTGTGCCTCTCCGCGGGCCGTCGTTTCCACCCGAAGAGGCAACACCTTTTCCCCGCTACCGTAGCAGATGCCGACAGTCCCATTCTCCGCATCCAGCACTTTCACCCTTGAGCCCAAAGCCTGGGCATCGTATCGAACCGAGGTAACACAGTCTATGGTGCATAACCTCTCTGCGAAGCTTTCCCATCCGGCCGGCCGATGGTGTTCCACTGCTGAAACGTGGTTTTTTTCGTGAGGTGGCATGGGTGCTGCATTCGGCCAGCACACCGGGGGGGCCATGGAGAGACGCTCCGAGGCAACCTTGTAAAGAAGGTTTCCGGCCGCCGAAAGATAGGTGTATCCGTCGCCGCCATCTTCCACCAGGGATCTGAGCTCCGGAAACCTTTTGAGCCAAGACTCCACTTCAGCGCTTTTTCTCGGCTCCGAATCAATCCAGCGGAAAAAGTCACTGTGGTTGGCGACGAAGTCTGCATCCCAGGTAAGCGGCAAGCGTGGGAGACGGACTAGTTCCCTGTGCAGTTCGTGAATGTAAACAACCTCGATCTCGAGGAGAGCTCCCATCAGGTTGAGGAAGGCAATTTCGGCTTTGAATCCGCCGGTGGCGCAAAAAACCGGTTCAAGTGCGGATTCGCGGGCTCGATGAATGTGATGTATCGCCGCATCTACCAACGCCTTGAGCCCCGAGGTGAACTGAGCGGCTCCATAACCGAGTTTGCCGATTTGAGCCAGGATCATTTCCCGGACATTGAGGGAATAGTAAGTTTTAAGTCGCTCGGCGCAAAAGCGGCCTTCGGGAGTATCGGAGTGCAACAACACGAGGATGTCCGTGTCGGCGAGATCGAGCTTGGCCAGAGTGTTGGTTTCTGCGCTGGCGGCAGCTGGATCGGCGTTCTTCATCCAGCGATCAACATCAACTGCAGCGGGCAATGGATCGCCCTTGCGTGGATTCCAGCCGCCCCAGGGGCGGCCGTCACGGTTCGTCAATAACGATGTTCCCACAGTACATAGAATCTGACGGGCCATTATCGCCTCCTGTTCACATGAGTTTTTCGAAACGGACTTTGATTCCGGTGCGCTTACTCTGTTCGGTGATATAGAACTCCGCCTTGCAATCATCAGCGCACTCTGCAGGAATGCTGCTTGGGTTAACGATAACTGCCGCTCGGGAATCGCCTTCAAAGATAGCCACCCAGCAACCGTCTGTACGTTTCAGTTTGCCTTTTCTTGTCTGACCCTTTTCAACAGGCTTAGCCTGGAGGGGCGATGGTTGCGTTTTTACCACGGACGGCTTGTTTGAGACTGTATTGGTCGAATCATCTTCCCTTGCGGCCGGACGCGGGAGGTCCTTCTCTCCAGGAGGGTCGTCTTTCTCCATTACTGCATGGGGCGTGGGGAGGACCGGCCTGGACTTGAAACACTTCAACTCCATATAGTCAGTTTTGGACGAGTCAGGTTTACCAGCCCAATCCAGGAGACAGAAAAGCGATTGAAGCCTCGTTATTCCGAAGAGGCCTTTCTCACTCTCTTCGACGGTTCCTTCTGTCTTTCGAGCGTGCTCGAGAATTGCCTTCTCGAACGCTCTCATGAAGTCAATCTCTTTTGCTTCCGTGATCCCGGACTCCTGCCAAGAGCCGTACCGAGCACTTCGATCAACAAGCCTCAATTTCGAATCGATTCTGATACTTCCCAGACCGAGGGATTTTCCCATGCCCAATCTGTGAGCGCAGCCTTCAGGGAGATTCAGGGCCCACAATAGTGCTCCGAGCTCGATATCCGCCAAGCCTTCAAAACGGATTCGTCCTTTGAAAGTGACTCCGCTCTTGATAGGGGTCATGATCGTGTGCTGCGTGTCTTTCGGATTGGGGCTCAGCAGATCGTTCAACAGGCCATCGTGGTCCTTTTGTTCTTTTACTGCATCAATGCTCTGGCTGTCGTTCCAGCGATGCCAATACAGCTTATGCCCACGGATCGTTGTGTAGTCCCCTTTCAGATAAGTCGTCAGGTCTTCATTGCTTTTCGTGCCATCCTGAGTCAGGTATTGCTGAAAGCAGCTGGGCTTCGGCGAGGACAGTGTCTTCGGCACCATGATCCTTTCGAACCACTCCGGACCGCCACTGTCAGCAACCGCGTTCTCAAAGAAGACCCGGCTCTTGACGGCTTTTGCATCGCTGCTTCCATTCTGTGCGACTATTCCGAAGACGGCGGAAGCCATATCGAGCCCGGCGGCCTTGATATCTTCGGGTACCAGATCCCTAGGACTTAGGTCGTAAGGGAAGCGGAACATTTGCGCTCGGCCGAGAAACACCAGGCCGTCCGGGTTGTTGTCGGTCGCGGCAGATGTGTCGGTAAGATAAAAGACCGGTTCTCCATCGCAAAGATGGCCTTTTTGTTTGCGATAGCCCATTG
>JAAYAM010000144.1 GCA_012719355.1 Acidobacteriota bacterium | reverse complement strand
CCTGCCAGGGACCGAAGGACATTCCCGACACGGTTGCGCAGGCGGGAGCGGCGGCCTCTGCTGTCCAGTCTCTTGTGTCCCGCGGAGAGATCGAGGTGGAGTCGGCCACCAGCATAGTGGACGCCGAGAAATGCGCGGGGTGCAGGATCTGCAACACCCTGTGTTCCCTCTCCGCAATCACCTTTGATGAGGAACAGAAGATCAGCGTCATCAACGACGTGCTGTGCAAAGGATGCGGGACCTGTGCGGCGGCATGCCCGAGCGCTGCGATCATCGCACGGCACTTCACCGACGAACAGCTGTTCTCCGAAATAGAAGGGGTGCTCTATGACGTTCGAGCCTAAGATAGTCGGGATTCTCTGCAACTGGTGTTCCTATACCGGGGCCGATCTGGCCGGCACCTCGCGCATCAAATACGCGCCGAATGTCAGGGTGGTGCGCGTCATGTGCTCGGGCCGGGTCGATCCGACCTTTGTTCTGAAGGCATTCGCCGACGGCGCGGATGGCGTTCTGGTGGCCGGCTGCCACCCGGGCGACTGCCATTACATCGAGGGTAACTACAAGACTATACGGCGCATCGCGCTGCTGAAGAAGATGCTGGCGGACTACGGCATCGAACCTCAACGGTTCCGCCTTGAATGGGTATCGGCGGGAGAGGGCGACCGCTGGGCTCAGGTCGTCAACAGCATCACGGAAGACGTGCGGAAACTGGGGCCTGCGAAGATAAGGGAATTCAGCGCATCGACGCTCAGGGCCGCCGGGGCACGGAGCCACAAGACTGCATAATACTGGGAGGCACGGATGGCAAAACTAAAGCTGGCGTCATATTGGGCAGCGGCCTGCGGAGGGTGCGACGTCGCCATTCTCGATGTGCATGAGAAGATACTCGACATCGCTGCCGCGGCGGACATTGTCTTCTGGCCGATTGCGACCGACTTCAAATACAGCGACGTCGAAGCGATGCCGGACGCGGACATAGACGTGACTCTTTTTCACGGAGCGATACGCAACTCCGAAAATGAACACCTCGCCCGGCTGCTCAGAGCAAAATCAAAGATCCTTGTCGCATTCGGCTCCTGCGCCCACATAGGTGGAATTCCAGGCCTGGCAAATCTCTTCTCGCGCGAAGACATCCTGAAGCGCGTCTATCTCGAAACGCCATCCACAGTGAACCCGGAAAAGATCACGCCCGATCCCAGGACGGCCGTGCCGGAAGGTGAGATTACGATTCCGGTATTCCACGATGCCGTGAGGCCCCTGAACCAGGTAGTGGAAGTCGACTATTACGTGCCGGGATGCCCTCCGACTCCTGCCCAGATTTGGAACGTGGTGCAGGCGATCGTGTCGGGACAGCTTCCTGAAAAAGGATCTGTGGTCGGGGCTTCGGAAAAAACGCAGTGCGATGAATGCACGCGCAAGAAGCAGGAAAAGAAGATCTCGGGTTTCAAACGCATTGCGACAGTGCAGCCTGATCCGGACACCTGTTTCCTGGAACAGGGATTCCTGTGCATGGGACCGGTGACACGGGGCGGCTGCGACACGCGCTGCCAGCTTTCGGGCGTAGGCTGCCGCGGCTGCTACGGTCCTCCGCCCGGCGTGCTCGACCAGGGAGCAAAGGCTCTTTCGGCTATCACGTCTGTCATTGAATCCAAAGAAGAGGCTGACGTGCAGCGCATCGTCGACCAGATCCCCGATGTGCTCCGGAGCTTCAACCGTTTCGCGATTCCAGCCTCACTCATTACAAGGAAGGTGCTATGAAACGCATTTCCATTGATCCCATCACCAGGCTCGAAGGACACGGGAAGATCGAGATCTTCCTCGATGATGACGGACGCGTGGCCAACTGTTATTTCCAGGTCCCTGAATTGCGCGGTTTTGAGAAATTCGTCGAAGGGATGCCGATAGAGGAAGTTCCGCGTGTCGTGTCGCGGATCTGCGGCGTTTGACCGGCCGCACACCACCTGGCCTCGGGTAAGGCCGCAGACGCCGTTTACAAAGTGAATCCGCCTCCGGCGGCAAAGAAGCTGCGCGAATTGTACAATTCAGCAGCCTTCGTCCACAGCCACATAGCACACTTCTACGCCCTGGCGGCGCCCGATTTCGTGGTCGGTCCCGATGCTGATCCTTCACAACGCAACATCCTTGGGATCGTCGAAAAAGTCGGAGTGCCCGTCGCGGCAGAGGTCCTGAAGCACCGCGCCATTGCTCAGAACATTCAGATCATGGTTGGGGGAAGGTCGACGCACCCGGTCTGGACGCTCCCCGGAGGGGTGTCGAAAGGAATAACGGAGGAACAGCGAAAGGAGATCGTAGAGCTCGCGAAATCCTGCGTCGAGTTCTCGAAATTCTCCCTGAAGCTTTTCGATGATGTTGTGCTGAAGAACAAGGCCTACCTCGACATAATCCTCTCCGACACATTCGAAATGGACAGTTACTGGATCGGAACCGTCGATTCGAAGAACCGTGTCAACTTCTATGACGGCGATCATAGAGTCGTGGACCAGAAGGGGAAAGAAGTCTTCCGCTACAAGGACCATGAGTATCTGGACTACATCTCCGAACGGGTCGAAAAATACAGTTACCTGAAGTTCCCCTTCCTGAAGAAGATCGGATGGAAAGGATTTGTAGACGGCCCTGAATCCGGCGTTTACATGGCCACGCCGCTCTCGCGGCTTAATGCGGCAGATGGAATGGCAACACCGCTGGCGCAGCAGGAGTACGAAAAGATGTTCAGCACGCTGGGCGGCAAGCCCGTGAAGAAGCTGCTGGCGACACACTGGGCCAGGCTGGTTGAACTGATGTATGCGTCGGAACGTCTTCTCGAACTTGCAGAAGATCCGGAGACCGCCTCACCCGATATCAGGACTCTTCCCACCGCAACACCGGAAGAAGGGGTGGGAATCGTCGAAGCGATGCGGGGCATCCTCACGCACCATTACCAGACAGACAGGAACGGCCTTGTGACGAAGGCCAACCTGATTGTCGGCACGACTAACAATAACGCGCCCATTTCGATGTCCATCAAGCGCGCGG
>JAAYAM010000143.1 GCA_012719355.1 Acidobacteriota bacterium | reverse complement strand
TTCGCAATGCGGAGGCCGGGGGTTCGATCCCCCCACCGTCCACCAAGTGTCATGCCAAACACCCGCCATCACAAGACGCCACTTCCCCAACCTGCAACAGCCCGGACTCCTGAAATATGTCGGCATGTAATCTGATGGCTGGTTGTGATAGGCTGATCTCAAAAATCTTTTCATACGAATGAGGTTTTGAGAATGCTCAGGCGCTCGCAGCTCTGCTGTTCTGCTTTGCTCGTATGCCTTCTCAATCCGACCACACTGCTGCCGCAGGAAGGCTGCCCCGTTCCGGAGTTCACTCTCCCGGAAGACGCTCCGAACTTTATCAGCGAGCGCCAGGAGGTCGATCTCGGTAACGCTGTGGCAGAACAGATCCAGAGCGTGTATACAGTCATCGATGACGACATTAATGACTATCTTCGCGCAATAGGAAAGCGGCTGCTCGCGCAGTTGCCCCGGTCCGGCCTCCAGATTGAATTCCACCTTGTCAGTTTTCCGCAAGTGAATGCATTCAGCTTGCCTGGCGGCAGGATTTATGTTGCCCGAAAACTGGTGGCTGCCACCCGCAGCGAAGATGAACTTGCCGGCGTTCTCGCTCACGAGATCGGCCACGTCATTACAAGACATGCCGCGATCGACATGTCGCATCTGTTCAGCAAAGTGCTGGGGATAACCTCACTCGGTGATAGCAAGGACGTGTATACAAAATTCAATCAGCTGCTCGACAACCTGGCCCGGAATCCCCGAGCGCTCAAAGACATTTCCCGGAGCGAAGATGACGAGCAGGTCACGGCTGATCGGGTGTCTCTCTACCTGATGAAGCGTGCGGGATATGACCCTCAAGCCTACATCCAGTTCTGGGACCGCGTGGCAGAAGTCGGGGGGAAAACCGGGAACGTGCTGGGCGATCTTTTCGGGCGCACGAAGCCGGAGCAGAAACGGCTACGAGAAATGCGTCGTCTGATCGACCAGTTGCCCGCCGCTTGCACCGGTCCACGTCCTGAAATCAAAGCCGCGGATTATGAGGAATGGAAATCGGCAGTTGGTGCCTATTCCGGCCTTGGGCACCGCGAGTCGCTCCCTCCGGCGGAATGGAAGAAAGCGCTCAATCCAAAGTTGCGCGGAAACATACAACATATGCGCTTCAGTCAGGACGGGAAGCATCTTCTTGCCCAGGATTCAGCGAGCATTTTCGTGCTCTCGCACAAGCCCTTCGAGTTTTTGTTCCGGATCGATGCAGAGAATGCGCTTCCTGCGCAGTTCACCCCCGACTCGCAGGCCATCGTCTTTCATTCACCTGACCTGCGCGTGGAAAAATGGAGCATTGCCGAAGAGCGCCGGATTGATCTGCACGAAATGACGGTGGGACAAAACTGCATCAGCGTCAAGCTCTCACCTGACGGGCGGCATCTTGCATGCCTGGACCTGGAATTCAAGTTGACCATGTTCAACGTTGCCGACGGGCTGCAAGTTTTTCAGAAGAAGTTTAGTCCGCCCCGATTTCTCTTTGTGCTCCGGTTCAGCCTCCTCAACGACCGATTTGGTCAATTGGAATTCACGCCGGACGGCCGCTACTTCGTTGGAAGAGCATTCCAGGAAAATGAATATGTCGCGTATGATTTCACCGCCGGCAAATTGTTCAATCTACCCAAAGAGATCAGGAGCAGACTGCACTGGGATTTCGGGTTCCTGAGCGACAGTCGTTTCTTCGGGCTGGCTGGAACAAAAGGGGAGAACTCTGCTGTGGTCAGTTTTCCCTCAGGTGAAGTACTCCGGAAATTCGACCTGGTCGCCGCCAATGTCGATGCGGTCACCCATGGGGATTTCCTGATCCTGCGTCCTGTTAAGGACTTTCCCATAGGTGTTTTGGATATCAACGCCGGCAAAATGATACTTGGTATCAAGCAGGACTCGATCGATCTGTACGACAGATCTTTTGCGTCCGAGCAGATTGACGGAGTGCTGTCCCTTTTGAACGCAGACGATGCAGCGGTTATAGGCCAAGCCCGATTACCGCAAAGTCCTTTGCTGCGGCCAAGAGCACTGTCGCTCTCCGCTGACATGAACTGGCTCGCAGTGTCAGAGAAAAGCCGTGGTGCCATATGGAATCTGAAGAAAAATGAAAGGGTCTTCCTTTCACGCAATTTTGACGGAGCGGAATTCATTTACGACAACACTCTTTTGGTGGACTTACCGAAATCAGGGGATGAGAAACGGAAGCTGGTGCGGATGGACCCGGCCGGTCTCAGCCTTGTGTCGAGCAGGACGATCGAGGAAGAGCGCGCGGTGACGCATGACGGCCTCTACCTCCTGGAATACCGACAGGAAGCCGGAAAAGGAAAAGAGGCGCCAAACACAATCCTGGCGGTTCAAAGCGCGTTAACAGGCCAGGATCTCTGGACCCGGGCCTACCCGACCGACTTTCCGAGT
>JAAYAM010000142.1 GCA_012719355.1 Acidobacteriota bacterium | reverse complement strand
GCAGGTTGGGGAAGTGGCGTCTTGTGATGGCGGGTGTTTGGCATGACACTTGGTGGACGGTGGGGGGATTTTATATCAAAATTCCTTTGTCGTCTAGTGACGTCCAGAGAGATACAGTAGAATTTACAAAACCCGCATGAATACAGGCGACAACGCACGATAAAACAAAAAACGTTTGTCTATAATCGTCTAGTGGTATATGCTGGCATCTCAGAACAACTGGTGGATGGAATGGTGGATGGAAACACGGCTTCAGTTCGATCCCTCCTGTGGGGATCGAACTGAAATCTGGAGGGCTGAAATGAAGAAAAAGTCCGATCCTTCTGAAGGCAGACGGCACGGAAAGCACCCGAGCAAAGCGCTGTCAGTCTCTCACGTCCGCAACGCCAAACCGGGCAAGTACGCGGACGGCAACGGGCTTTATCTGGTAGTGGACAAATCAGGAGCGCGGCGCTGGGTGCTCAGAACCGTGGTACAGGGGAAACGGCGGGAAATCGGTTTGGGCGGCTGTTCCGTGGTGTCTCTTGCTCATGCCAGAGAAGAGGCTGCAAGACTCCGCGCGATCGCACGGAAAAACGGAGACCCGCTTGAGGCGCTCAGCCGGGAACGAAGAATAACGCCAACGTTTGAGAACGTAGCGCGCGAGTTTCATCTGCACCACGTCCGAGGGCTCACCAACGAAAAGCACAAGCAGGACTGGATTTCTTCCATAGAAAGATACGCCTTCCCGGTAATGAAGGATCTTCAAGTGGACAGGATTGACACAAAGGAAGTTCTGGAGGTGCTGACGCCGATCTGGACGGAGAAGATTGATACGGCTCGGAGGGTGAAACAGCGGTTAAAGACTATCTTCGATTACACAAAGGCCAAGGGCTGGCGATCCGGCGACAATCCGGTTGAAGGGATCGAGAAGGTTCTGCCACGAATCGGAGCGAAGGTAAAAAGGCATTATGCATTCATGCCCTATGTTGAAATCCCGGAGTTCATCGAGAACATGCGGGAAACAAACGCGATGGAGGCCACGAAACTGGGGCTGGAATTCATTGTCTTGACGGCGGCGCGAACTTCCGAGGTATTGCTGGCCGAATGGTCAGAGATCGACTTTAAGGCGCGGACCTGGACGGTTCCGGCAGAGCGGATGAAGATGAGACGGGAACACCGAGTTCCTTTGTCTGATCGCTGCCTGGAGATCCTGAGAGCGGCTGAAGGGCTGCGACTCGGCAAATACGTATTTCCTTCCTCTGATCCTGACCGGCCGTTGTCGAACATGGTTTTCCTGCAATTGCTCGAACGTATGGACCGCAGGGACATAGTGGTTCACGGTTTCCGTACCTCATTCAGGACTTGGGCGGAAGAGCGAACCAACACACAACGCAGCGTGGTTGAGGCGGCGCTGGCTCACGTCGTGGGCGACAAAGTCGAGGCGGCGTATCTGCGGACAGACCTGTTCGAGAAGCGTCGGCGGCTGATGGAATCCTGGGCCGCATACGTCACGACAGCTCCGAAGCAGAAGGTGGTAAGCATCAGCCGGGAGGCGTAGTCTTACGCC
Source organism: Acidobacteriota bacterium (assembly GCA_012719355.1). Lineage (GTDB taxonomy): Bacteria > Acidobacteriota > UBA6911 > UBA6911 > UBA6911 > UBA6911. The sequence goes on along the minus strand of JAAYAM010000142.1, from coordinate 515 downwards.
TTCCCGGATTTCCGCCGAGTCCTGGCGGGTTTGGGGGCTGCTTCATTGTTTCGGCTCGCTCGATACTTTCGGACACGTCCTAGTTGTGAGTGTTTCGCACAGCAATAAGTCGCACGCGGGTTTCGCACGAGGAAGAATTTGGGACAATCGTCAAGCGCACACTTCCTTATCTGGTCCTTGCCGGAGGTGAGATTGTTAATTAGCATGAGGTTGGCTGCGCCATGCACGGTTTGTACGTGAAAGTCAATTTGCCAGATACCATTGATTTGAGAAAGCCCGATTTGCGCTTCCGTTCTATTCAGCCCTGTGCGTCTTCTTAACTCATAACCGTCAGGATCTTCGAGTTCTCCAGAGAGATACCTAAATAGCATATAAAGAGCATCTTCTTGTGGGCAACAGGTGTACCATGGCCACATTCCGCGGCCAGACATTTTGCGCTCTCTCATACTATGTAATTTCCGTATGTAGTCCTCCGGCGGTGGATCTGCACCGGCACGACGAATCTTAGACGGCGG
>JAAYAM010000141.1 GCA_012719355.1 Acidobacteriota bacterium | reverse complement strand
TGTTGCTGTACCGGTGAATGTTCCGGTAAACACGGAGAAAAGTCTCCTGGCACAGATCAACGGCCGTGTCATAGTCACCGACCATCATACTCAGGTAATTCGTAATCGAATCTTTATAACGGGAGACCAGTCCTGTAAACGCCGCGTCGTTTCCCGCAATGAACTCCCTTACCAGACTGTTGTCCGTATCGGGCGCATTCTGTGCAAGTTCGAGTTCCTGTATCGCTAAAGCTTCTTCCCGCAATTCGGAAGTCAATCTCATTTCCTCCAGCATCTGCACCACCCGGCCCAGATGCCAACTGCATTGTTCTACACGTAAACGCGAAACGTAGGTTCCGCATTATTTCATGTCCATCCAATTCCGAGCTACATTCAGATCGACTTTCAGCGGTACCAGGAGCGTAGCCGCCCCTTCCATTTCTTCCTGAACAAGGACTCGAGTCTCTTCAGCCTGGCTTTCAGGCGCTTCGATAACTAATTCATCATGGACCTGGAGCAAGATTCTAGCCGATAAACCTTTTTTCTGCAAAGCCCGATGTATCCGGATCATCGCGATCTTGACTATGTCGGCTGCCGTCCCTTGGATTGGACTGTTGACAGCAGTCCGCTCGGCAAAATGACGTAAGTTGAAGTCTTTGCTGTTGATATCGGGAATCGGCCTGATTCTTCCGAAAAGCGTTTTCACGCTCCCCGACCGCCGCACCTCCTCCAATGTGCGGTCAAGCCAGGCGCGGACACCGCAGTAGCGCCTGAAATACGCGTCGATGAACTGTTGAGCGTCTTCTCTCGAAATCCCGAGTCTCTGAGAGAGGCCGAATGCAGAAAGACCGTAAACTATTCCAAAATTGATTACTTTTGCCATTCGTCGGCACTCCGCCCGGTCCAGCAGCTGCGCCTCGGTAAAGACTTCACTTGCGGTCCGCTCGTGTATGTCTTCACCCGACCTGAACGCCTGGACCAGAACTTCATCCTGGGAAAGATGAGCCAGAACCCGGAGTTCGACCTGTGAATAGTCTGCCGACAGCAGCACGTTTCCTTCTTCCGGAACGAATGCCGCACGAATCAACTTTCCCATCTCCGACCTTATGGGGATGTTCTGGAGATTGGGGTCGGAACTCGAGAGCCGACCCGTAGCGGCGCCCGTCTGGTTGAACGAGGTATGGACCCTCCCCGTATCCGGATTGATCAATGCCGGAAGGGCATCAACGTACGTCGATTTGAGCTTGGCCACCTGCCGGTATTCCAGGATGAGCTTGGGCAGTTCATACGTCTTGGCCAATTCCTCAAGCACGCTCTGGTCAGTGCTGTATCCGCCGGTCTTTCTCGTCTTCTTGACGGTGGGAAGGTTTAGCCGCTCGAAAAGAACCTCTCCCAGCTGTCTCGGCGAATTGATGTTGAACTCCGTACCGGCGGCCCGGTAGATCCGTTCAGTCAGATCCCCAAGCGTCTTCTCCATTTTCGAGGACATTTCCTTGAGGATTCCACGGTCCACCTTGATTCCCGTCCGCTCCATATCTGCGAGCACGGGGACCAGCGGGAGTTCAATCTCTTCGTAGAGCCTGCGCAGCCCCATCTGGTCCAAAAGGGGATTCAGCCGCTCGTACAGCCTGCTCACGGCCTCCAGCCGACCGCAAAGCCCTTCCACCGTATGGTTGGGCTCCTCGGGAAGGAGCGATCCCTGCCTGGAGGAGGGAGTCGCGTTCTCAAGCGAGATGTGCAACTGGTTCAGCGCCCAATGCTTCAAGCTGTAGTCGCCGACATTCGGGGCCGTTAGAAAGGCCATCAGCATCACGTCATCCGGTATCTGTCGGGTCTCGATTCCCAATCTGTCCTGAGATAGGAGATAGAGCTTTGCATCCCAGCAGATCTTTCGCTGGGACTCGATTTGAAGGAGTCGCTTCCACTGCTGCTCATGGTCGGGCTTCTTCAGGTCTATCAGAACCGCATCTCCCGAATCTCCGCGGATGCAACAGACGTCGGCAGTCTTGCGTCCAAACATCCCCTGGGCGTGGCCGAATTCAACAAAAAGACGCTGCCGGTCGGCCAGAACACCAATTACCTTGTCTCTCTTCTCATCTGTAAGCCATTTCCCCGTCAGAGGCTCACGTTTTTCCTCATCGTGGAATTCGCGCATCAGGGACTTGAATTCGAGTTCGGAAAACAGCGCAAAAGCGGCTTTGCGGTCCGGTTCACACAGGACCAGGGACGACAGATCGAGTTCGATCGGCAGGTCGCACCTGATCGTAACCAGTTCCCGGCTCATCCGGATAAGATCGGCGTTGTCGCGAAGGCTCTCCTGGTACGTGCGCCTTTTCACTTTCTCCCAATTCGCGAAAAGATTTTCCAGATTCCCGTAGGTCCGTATCAGCTCTCTCGCCCCCTTCTCCCCTATTCCGGGAGCGCCGGGGATATTGTCCACAGTGTCTCCCCAAAGCCCGAGCAGATCCGGCACCTGATCCGGCCTGACTCCCAGCTTCTTCTCAACCCCCTGCTCATCGATGATCAGGTTGTCCTTCATCGCGTCGAGCACCAGGACATCTTTCGAAACCAGCTGCAGCATGTCCTTGTCGCTGGTCACGATGATCGATTTGAGCCCACACCGGGTCGCCTTTAACGCAAGAGTGCCGATCACATCGTCCGCTTCATATCCGGTATGGCCTATCACCGGCACGCAGAAGACTTCGCAGACTCTCCTGATATAGGGGATCTGCTGCACGAGATCGGGAGGCATCGGTTTGCGCGTCGCCTTGTATTTCTCGTATTGTTCGTGCCGCACCGTGGGGCCTTCCAGATCGAGAGCGACACCTATGTATTCCGGTTTCTGTTCCTCGATCAGTTTCCGGAGCATTGACGTAAAGCCGTAGATGGCGTTCGTAGGCATTCCCTTGGTGCTGCTCAGCCCTCGGATTGCATAGTAGGCCCTGTATATGTGGGACATGCCGTCGATAAGAAAAAGCCTTTTCTGATTCACCTTGTCCTCTTGATTGACCGAGCGACCAGGCCCGGCATCCTGCGGGCGATGTGGCGTGCAATTCGGACTCAGTCCGACACTTGCTTTCCCCTGAAAGCCTCGAGCGTCCAGATATCGCGCTCCTGGTCATGACGCAGAATGTAGATATTACCATCTGCCGCACGTACCCGAAAGAATTGGGACGTGGGACCATACCACTGGTCCTCCACTTCCTCCACCTCCAGAACCTGCTGTCCCAGGATGAAGCGCAGGGGATACTGATCACCCCGGTATCCCGCGTAGCATTCGACCCGGATCGTACTCATCTTGCCGGCACCTCACTCGCCGGAAGACCGTTTGTCGGCCCGGGGATGACATGACCGATACACGCGCATCAGGTGCTCCATCGAGACATGGGTGTATTTTTGTGTCGTCGAAAGGCTCTCATGTCCGAGGAGTTCCTGTATCGCCCTGAGGTCGGCGCCGGCATTCAGCATGTGGGTTGCAAAGGTATGGCGGAGTGTATGGGGATGGACGTTCAGCCTCTGAGCAAGATGTGCCACATGCCTCGTGACGATATTCCACACACTCCGGCTCGTCAACCGCCCTCCACGCAGGTTGAGAAACAGCGCGTCCCCCGCTCCTGTCTTCGCTTTTGCGAGCAGTCTCAGACGGACTTCCAGATAGTTGTCGAGCGCTTCAGCCGCTTTTCTTCCAAACGGCACAATTCTCTCCTTGCGCCCTTTTCCAAGCACTCGTACAAGGCGCTCCGTCAAGCTGATATCGGAAACATTCAGCGCTACTAGTTCGCCGACCCTGAGCCCGGACCCATAGAGCAATTCGAGTATGGCCCGGTCGCGCGCGCCGGAATCGGAATCCATAGCGACCGACTCGATCAGCTCCGTGACACTCTCCAGAGTCATGAAGTCCGGAAGGCGGATGTCCTGTTTCGGGGTGGCGACAGAGAGGGCAGGATTTGTGGGAATCACACCCAGGCGCGAGAGGTATTTCATGAATGCCCGCACCGTCGCCAGCTTTCTGGCCACCGAACTCTTGGTAT
>JAAYAM010000140.1 GCA_012719355.1 Acidobacteriota bacterium | reverse complement strand
AGTGGAACGCCTCATCAATGCCCTCCCACTGCGGAGTGGAAAGGATGAACAGGCCGCCGTGAACGATCGAGAGAAGCCATATCAGCAGAATCATAGCCCGCCATCCTATCATGAGCGACCTGTAAGGCACTACCGTTCCGGTATCTGAATCATCCATACTGTCGGACGGAAGCGCTATTGACGCGGGTTTTTGGGCCGAGGATGGTCAAAAGAAATTGTATATACTGATGGCTCGTGATCTCTTTTGGACTTGCCTCGGCACCTCTTTCCAATCAAGATAGGGCATCCACTCGATAGCCATGGAGTAATCATGGAAAAGCTAAACCTGTCCACCAGGGAACTGCCGCAAGAAGAATCGAGATTTAAGAGATTGTTTTGGCCGGACGTAAGCACAAAGTCAAACATTGAAAGCGTGATAGATACCGGCAAGATCACCCTATATGTAATTGCAGGGCTAAGCTGCCTGGCTTCAATATTCCGGCTGATACCTCTTGAGGCTTTGGTCGACAGCGCCGTGTTTGCAGCGTTTGGTTACGGAGTCGGCAGAAAATCCAGAGTGTGCGCCGTGCTTGCATTGCTTCTGTATGTGGCAGAGCAGGTACTGGCTTATTCAGAGGGTCGTGGCAGCTGGGGAATTCTCGTGATAATAGCGGCATTCCTGCTGCTGAACGCTGTCAGAGGCACGATTGCCTGGCATCGAATGGTGAAGCTCTCCACGACGTCTTCACCCGATATTACAATCGATATTTCGCCCAGCCCCAGTCAGACAACTCAACCAGTATCACAGATGTCTATTCTGCACCGCTTCAGCTGGCGTTCGATTCCGTGGCTATATGGAGTCCTCGGCTGGGCGGCATTTATCTGTCAGATAGTCTTGCTTGAATTTCTGATATGGCTTTTTCCGGTTGTTATCCCGTTTGCAGCACCGACATGGATTCTGCCGCTCATTACGCCCTTCGTGGCCTTCGCCGGCGTGTTCCTCGTTCTCATTCTCTCGCTGGTCGGAACAACAGGTGGAATCCTGGCGCTACGTAGTCCCGTTAACAGGGCAAATGGCATCCTGTCCCTCGTAATATCCCTGCCACTCTTGGTGATGCTGATTGCGGCATTATGGATGGGAGCAACGGGACCAGTCGAACCAGCCCAATAATTCTCGCCCCGATCAGAGTCGTTGGAAGACCCCTGCAAGAGAGGAGTGTAATTCTTAGCTTGCAATCATAACGGACCATATGTACCATGGGTACAACTGGTACATATGAGGGTAACGGTCGTGGAAGTTACCATCGACATTGACGGCCCAGTGCCGCAGTTCGAGCAGCTCATCGAACAGATCAAGGCCGCGGTGACTGCCGGCGTTTTGAAGCCGGGTGATGCGCTGCCTTCGATTCGTCAGCTCGCAAACGATCTTGATCTCAACAGCAAAACCGTCGCGAAGGCTTACCAGCTATTGGCACGCGACTCGATCATCGAAACGAAGGGCTACCGCGGCACCTATATTCATCCGAAGGCCAAGGCAAACTGCAAGTTCAACCTGCAGGAATGGACGCTGCGCAAGCTCAGCGAATTGATCGACGAGTTGCGCGAAGCGGGCGTGACCGATTCCGAGATCCGTAATGCGTTCGCCGACGCCATCAACCGGCAACGATCGGCAAAGTGAGGTTGTCATGATTGAAATCTATTTGTTTCTTGCAGCGTTCACGGCGCAGATACTCGGAATGTCCGTGTTGGTCCCGTCCCGATTTGCCCGGCTTATTCGAACGGGGTGGAAGAACATTCCCGCCGAACGCCTTGCCGAGCTGTACCCGGGTGTTGACGTCGGTCAAGCTCATGAGCGCTTTCTCGCCAGATATCGCGTAGTGAACACGGTCGTCGCGGGACTCGGCTTGTTGCTGCTGGGGTGGTTCATCAGCTACATGCAACGTCCGAACTGGGATCTAGGCGCGGTGAGCGGCATGGGCACCGCCTACGTCATGCTGCAGAATTTTCCATTCATCTTGATTGCCTGGTTCACACACAGGTTCAACAAGGTACACAGGCGCTTGTTGCGGGAACCGAAGCGCAAGGCCGTCCTGCAACGTCGTGGGCTGTTCGATTTTATCTCCCCGTCTACCGTTTTGCTTGT
>JAAYAM010000139.1 GCA_012719355.1 Acidobacteriota bacterium | reverse complement strand
GCCGGTCACAGGGTGATCGTGCACTGTACGATCGTGTCGCAGTTTCTGGAGAGAGAAGACTACCTGGAGGAGTTCGCCGGATACTGGTCCCAACAGGAGGGGGTTTACAGGATCTGGTTCAGCCTGTTTACGCCGCAGAAAGGGCAGTCGCCGCCGGAACGGCTCTCGCCCGCGATGCGCAACATCGCCATAGACCGCATCACCGCACTGCGGGCGCGGTTCCCGAAAGTGTATGCATCACAGGTGCTGATAGATGGTTACCGCAATCCTCCGCCGTCACCGGCCACGTGCATATTCGCACAGGTGACGCAGAGCTTCTCCGCTGATCTTTCCACGACAGTCACTCCGTGCCAGATAGGAGGCCGCCCGGAATGCAGTGAGTGCGGCTGTATCGCGGCTGCGGGGTTCAGCGCCATAGGAAAGTTCAAGCTGGGCGGTTTCCTGAAGCTGTCCGATATTTTTGACTTCTCGCGCAGACTGGGGGTGTGGATCAGTCGCAGCCGGCATGAATCCTGCTCCCCGGAACTGCCGGCGAATCACGAGACTTCTCTCTGAGAAATCTGCGAGAATCTTGCGGCGTCCCTCTTCGCGTATGGGGCCAGGGCTTTCTTCAGTTCATCCAGCGAGTGTTCCAGCCGGCCGAGGCATGCATCGATGCGGTCGGGCGACCCTTCTTTCGCTGCTTTCTCAAGCTCCAGTATCGCATCCGTCGACCGCTGCGCACCAAGATACACCACAGTATTCTTCAGCCGGTGTGCAATGGTTCGCACGTCCTCGGTCTTCTCGCGGCTGCGCGCCTCATGCAGGGCTGCGATCGTCTCGTCCACTTCGTTGAAGAAGCAGTTGACCATTTCAAGGAAGAACTCGTATTTGCCGAAACACCTGCTGACAGCTTCATTCAGGTTGAAGGCAGGATCACCGGCAGTCACCGGTACGGGCTCCGATTTCTCATGACTTTCCGTGCTGCCGGCATGGTCGCCACCACCAAGCAGTTCAACGATCTCGATAAGCTTCTCCGCCTGCACAGGCTTGCTGACATATGCGTCCATGCCGTGCGCGAGACAACGTTCAGCATCGCCCTTCAAGGCATGGGCGGTCATGGCAACTATCGGAACATGCGCTTTCGCCTGATCGGACAGTGCGCGGATTTCCGCCGTCGCCTGAAAACCGTCCATCACCGGCATCTGCACATCCATCAAAACGACGTCATAATCCCTTCTCTTGAGCATCTCGACAGCCTGTCTTCCATTATGCGCAATATGCACTTTGTGACCGCGCTTCTTCAGGAGATACTCGGCGACCTTCTGATTGGTGGGGGTGTCTTCGGCAAGAAGAACATTCAGCGATCTTCCCTGTCGAACGGCACTTGCGGCAGGTTTGGGAGCCTGCTGCGCCACCGCGCCCCGGCCCAGTTTCAGAAGGGCCGTGAAGTGGAATGTACTCCCCTGATGGGGCCGGCTCTGGACCCATATTTCGCCGTTCATCATCTCGACGAGCTTGCGCGAGATCGTCAGTCCCAGACCGGTGCCCCCGTAATTCCTGGTAGTCGATGAGTCGGCCTGCGTAAACGGGATGAAGATCTTCTCCTGGTCTTCGGGAGAGATCCCGACGCCGGTGTCCGAGACCGCGAATTCGAGCCGAACCGATTCGGCGGTCTTCTCGATGGCCCGGACATTGATGGCGATTCTGCCCGTCCTGGTGAACTTGATTGCATTATCGACGAGGTTCATCAGAACCTGTCTGAAGCGGAGAGGATCACCCGTGACCACGTCGGGGACAGCGTCAGGAATATTGTAGATCAGCCCCAGTCCCTTTTCCTGCGCCCTGATCCGCAGCGTCTTAACTACCTGCTCCACTGCACTCCTCAGGCTGAACGTGGTCGATTCGAGTTCGAAACGGCCGGCTTCGATTCTTGAAAGATCAAGAATCTCGTTCAGAAGATTCAGGAGGATCTCGGCCGATTCCCTGGCGGTCTGCAGATACTCACGGACGGCAGGGGAGATCTCTTCGGTAAGGGCCAGATCGGTCATGCCGAGGATCGCATTCATGGGGGTACGAAGCTCGTGACTCATATTGGCGAGGAAGCGGCTTTTCGCCACACTCGCAGCCTCGGCAGCAGTCCGGGATTCGATATGTTGCATCGCCAGCGACGTGATGAGCGCCAGCTGACGCAGCAATGCTTCATCCTGTCCGTCGAATTCTCCTCCGTCTTCCTTGTCGCTTACCACAATCGTACCGCTCGTGCCACCATGCACGTCAACAAGCCTGGCACACATGAGGCCTTTCAGCAGTCCCGCAGAACTCCGGTACTCCTCATTATTTTGCAGCTGTTGATCCGATAGCCGCACTGACTCTCTGCCCTCGAAGAGATTGAGAAATGCGCCCCGCTTAAAAAACCCGTCATCGACGGCGCCGGTCGAGTCTCCCTGAGAGCCGGCACGCACTTGAAAAGCGCCGTCGGCAAAACCGGCACCCGCGAAACAGACGCGTGCTCCGGTGAGACGTCGGGCCGACTTGACAACCGTCTCGAGCAATCCCTGGAATTCGGTCTGCGCTACAACTGTTGCAGAGATTTCGGCAAGCAGCAGGTTCCGTTGTGCGGATTGCCTCAACTCCCGCTGGAGTCTTTTGCGTTCGACGGCATGGCGGACGGTCTGGACGAGCTGCCGAGCACCGGTCTGGCCTTTGAGCAGGTAATCCTGGGCTCCTTTCCGGACAGCCTCTCTCGCGACCCCCTCATCTTCCAAGCCGGTCAGGATAATGATAGGCAGATGATCCGCTACGGCATTGGCACGTTCGAGGGTCGACAGTCCTTCACTGTCCGGCAGCGCCAGATCCAGCAGGATGGCATCGACTTTCCTGTTTCTCAGACATTCCAGAGCAGCTTCAAGCCGCTCGGCATGGATCAGCTCAGGAGGATTGTGAACCAGGGCGATCGATTCCTGCAGCAGGAAGGCTTCGGCGGGGTTGTCTTCAACCAACAGAATATGGAGAGTCTCATCCATACGAAAATCTCCTGAAATCTTAGCCGGTCTTCTTCGGCAACTTGACCACCGTCAGCCAGAACTCCTCGATTGTCGAGACGATATGCATGAACTGGTTGAAATCCACAGGTTTTGTCACATAGCAGTTGGCGTGGAGCTGATAGGCGCGGATGATGTCCTCATCGGCCTGCGAAGTAGTGAGGACAACAACAGGAATCTGTGACAGATCCGGCTCCACCTTTATTTCCGAAAGCACCTCGCGCCCGTCCTTCCCGGGCAGATTGAGATCGAGTAGGATTATGTCCGGCCGCGGCACGTCGGTGAATCTTCCACGCCGGAACAGGAAATCGACGGCGTCGGCCCCATCTTCCACTACATGAAGTTTGTTGGACACCTTGGCTGCATCGAGTGCTTCCCGGGTCAGTTCCACGTCCCCCGGATTATCTTCTACGAGCAATATTTCTATTGGTTGCATATCATAGGGTGTGTTCATGGGCGATTTTCCAATTCATCCGGGGGGCGTCCGACCAGGGGACGAGCTACCCTCCTGGGCCGGGAGGAAATCCAGCTGCCCGACGGTGGACTCGGCAGGTTCTGTTGAAAATGCTGCTTCATTAGAGAATCCAGAATGGTCTTGGACCGTAAGCGATTGCAGTCCTAAACCAGGCGGATTGAATACATGATGAATAGTAGCAGCCTGAGTGGGTTAAGAACAGGGGCAAACAGACAGATGGCGGAGCGGGCACAAACCGGCTTGAATCGCGCCAGTTTGTGCCGCGCCAGCCAAATCCGAGCGGATTACAGCACCTCACGCATGTAACGTCTGACTGTATCGGTCGTCAAGCCATACGCTACATGCATTCCGAGCATCTGCGCGTGCTGTTTCAAAGGTATGCGCTGTGGAGGACTGGACAGCCGGAAAGCCGGGACGGCGGCGAGATCGGCCGCTACCCAGAGGGCCGCGCCGAACGGTGCCCCACGGGCATAGCGGGCGACCGGCACTAATTCCGAGACAGCACCGTACATGGCGCCGACCCCGGAGCCGAACGCGTAGTGAACAAGAGATCCGCCGACCTTCTTTGTGATCGAAGCAGGCTCATGATGCACTACCTTCCGGGTCACTGTTGTCACGAGCTTTGAGGCGGGATCCTCTTCCATATTCTGCTCCCGGACTTCTTGGGGGGAACCTCCGCCATTCCTGCGAGTCATCGCCACCTGCCCCAGTTGCATGATGCCCGCCCCGGCCAGCCCGCCTATGGCTCCGGCCACAGCCCCCCGCCAGAGAGTCTTTCGCTTTCTTGCCAGATAAAAAGCAGCCAGCTTCAGAAGCATTCGTTTGCGCAAGAACATTTTGTACTCCTTTGGCAATCCATGCTGAGATGCTTAGTAAGGGTTTTGTGCAGGAGGGGCCTGTTCAAACTTACTATACTGTATCCGCGCAGGCAAGGGTTTCGCGGCCGGGAGCGAGTTAGCTCATGGTCCGGATGAGCTAAGTCATCCGTTTAAGCCATTCACGGTCTTCTTTCAGGCTGTTGATCGTCTGCACGGGTTTCAGATTCGTCTTCTTGAGCTTGGAAAGCCCGATAAGGGCCAGAATACCGCCGATGATAGCTGCGGCTATCCCCACTGCCAGGGAAGCCCAGCCATATCCGATTGCGTTGCCGATGCCGATGACGAGTGCGGCGGTGAGTGTTAAGATCGCGATAATCGCGAACAAAACGCCTATCGCGAGTATGATGCTGCCGGTGCGAAGTGACTGCACCTTCTCGCGTACTTCCTGCTTGGCAAGATCGATCTCATCCCGGACAAGACCGGCCGACGCACTGGCCAGCCGGGCGAGAAGATCGCCCAGTTTCTCGCGTCCCACCTCGACTTCTCTCTCTTTAGGAGCTTCCTGACGCATGTTCTGCAATTCTCCTTCTTCGTAGTCTCACTGTTTATGCAGCAAACTCCATGCCAGACCGGAAGCCGGGAGAGGGAGGATAGCACACGGAAGCTAAGGACAAAATCCGTGTGCTATTGACACAGATCACTTACAATCCTCTGATGAACTCCGTCGCCATGTTTGAGAGAGCGTTGACGATGGGTTCACCGTACCGGCTCATTCTGCTGCGCCGACCGGAACTGACCAGAAGCACCCCGACTCCCACTCCGATCCCGAAAGCGATAAGGGCGGCTTTTCCGGGATGGTTTCGTCCATACTCGAGTGCGTGATCGTAACTCTGACCGATGGCCCCGGCCGAACGCTCGTAGGCTTCACGCATGGCATGCCTGGTCTCTTCGTAGGCCCGGCTCCCATGACCGGACGCCTCCGGCTCGTTCGGTCTATTCATCTGACTTTCCATGTTTATCCTCCTGGACACTATTAAGCAGAATTAGAGGGTGTTTGTGGGGGCCGACCTCGTATCGCGCCATCCTGATTCGGGAACAAGGCCGTCTCCCTCGGCATGTGCCGCGCGGCTCTGCAGGTACTGCATCAGCGCTTTACCCGCGATCCCGTAAATGGTGCCTTTGAACAGCCCGGGAGCGGCCGTCCGTACAAATACCTTCCGGGCCGATTCGCGGAGATCATCACCCAGTTCGCTCACCTTGTCGACCAGTGCATCCACTATTCTCTCCGAAGGCGTGCGTCTGCGGCCAAGGATCGCCCCCGCAATCACGCCGGCGCCAACCGCTATCCCGATGGAAAGGTACGGGTTTCTTCCAATATACCCCTTCCAGTCCAGCGTTTCGTGTATCCTCTCACCCAGTTTGTCGACAGTCCTTGCGATAGATTCACGCCGGGCGACTATATCATTTCTTATTTCGTCGGCACTTCGTTCCGAGCCAACTGCTCCTTCTTTCATGTCTCTTTTGTCAGCCATCGCATCCTCCCCTGAGGGACGAAGCATTCGTCCCACCTTTGGATCTCGAGCCGTCCCTTTACCGCCTGCGAATCAGGAGCCCGACAAGCACTCCTACTCCAAAACCTGCAAGAATCGTCCGTCCTGGATGCGTCCGGATCTGATTGCGCAGTTCCGCATCCGCGCGTTGAATATCGAAATCTCTCACGTATTCAGCGGATTGATGCAGCCACTCGGAAGCCTGCCGGCCGTATGGGCCCAGAACGCTCCCCTCCTCAGACTGCCTGCCAAGCGAACTTGCCGCCCGCTCAAGTTTTTCTGCAATGCTCTGCTTTACGCTGTTGAACGAATTTCCAGTCGTTGTCGGTCCCATGTCACTTCTCCCGATTATTGCCTCCCAGTCTCAGGAGGAACCTGCAAGAATCTGCCCACGGCCGCACAATACGATCTATCATTTGACAGACTGATAATCCCTGAACCGGATTTTTTCACACTACAAGGATTTAAGCGACCACTCATCGATCTATCAATGCGTAGAACTGCGCATCCACAATTACGTAATTATACCCAACAAAACGAAAACCCTAGCGCCCGCCCGTGATGTAATCTTCAAGAATCCCTATCGTCGACTGCTGTTCCGATATAATGGCTTTGACAATATCGCCGATCGATATCACGCCAAGAAGGCGTCCCCGGTCCAGCACGGGAAGGTGACGCACGCGTTTATTGGTCATCGCCGCCATGCATCGTTCGATATTGTCGGACGGTTCGACGGTGACAACTTCTTCGGTCATCACTTCCCTGACACGGGTTTCCTTGGAGAACTTCCCCTTGAGCACGAGTTTGCGGGCATAGTCCCGTTCCGAGAATATGCCGACGAGATTCCCTGATTCCAGAACGAGCAGCGCTCCCACATTTCTTTCAGCCATCAACTGAAGGGCTTCATACACCTGAGCTTCGGGGGAGATAAACAGGATTTCGGATCCTTTGGTCTTCAGTAGATCACCGGCAGTAATCACCATACCGTCTTTCCTGATGTCGGAGATGTTGAGCCAGTTTCGGGGGGCTTTATGCCAATTTAGACCGGTGACATCCTCAAGTCAACAATAGGCCTAAAGCGGTGGGGGATGCCGTTTGCCTATGGAGCCCTTGTTTGTACAGAAACCATTCGCTGTTTCGAATCGTCTATATAAGTAATTTCGGAGGAGAACATGACATTTCTGAAACGAATCTCTTTTTTGATGGCCGCGGCGTTGGCGTTTGCATGCGCGGCTTTCCCCGCCGACGATGATCCCGATCGGAAGGCGAAGGGATCCATCGTGATGCAGTACATACCGGAAGAGAGCGCGGAGAATTCGGCCGTGCAACAGGAACCGCAACCGGAGCCGCAGCCCGACAAGAAGGAGGCTCTCCCCGGCGGCCGGCAGGAAACCGTCCCCGGAATACCGCTGTCGGAACTCTATCCTTATATTTATCTCAACTACGGCCAGCAGTCTCCCAGACCTTCCAATTACGAGGGGAGCCTATACAAGCTGGGTTATGCCGAAGGATACGACTCCGGTTTGATTGACCGGGTACAGGGAAACCTCTACAACCCGCGTCAGTACGAACGGTCCGGCGACCCGGATTATTTTGAAGGATTTGTTGCAGGCTACCGCGACGGATTCCGCAGATAAGTCGGCACGCGCGCCCTCCCGTTGTCGGGGAAATACTACCCGGCCCGCCCCTTTTCCCGCACGCGCTGAAAACCTTTAAGTTTCGGCGACGCATGTACCTGTATCGCGAATGACCGGCTGGCATGGCGATTGCAGTTTCTCACGAGAGAAGGTAGACGGGACTCCAGGAATCCCGAAGGCCTCGATAAAGAAAAAAGGAGTTTTGGAAACATGTTAAAACGACTCTTAGTAGGCGTCTCTTTTCTTGTGCTGGGGGCTTTCGGGCTCCAGGCGCAGTCGGAGGACATGCCTGCATCCCAGGAGATGGGCCAGCAGCAGCAGATGTCTGATACCGACAGGGAATTTGTGACAAACGCCTATCAGTCCAACCTCACGGAGATCCAGCTGGGCCAGTTTGCGGAACAACAGGCCTCGAGCGATGAAGTGAAACAGTACGCCCGCGACGTGGTCGCCGATCACACCAGGGCCAACGACGAACTTCAGCAGATTGCAAACACCAAGGGTGTAGATCTGCCGTCAGATATCCAGAGTACTGAGCAGGAACAGTTCTCGGGCCTCTCCGGGGCGGAGTTTGATCGCCAGTATCTGCAGCACCAGCAGGATGCTCACCGACAGGCAATTTCGATGTATGAACAACAGGCAAGCCAGGGGCAGGATCCCGAGCTCAAAGCCTTTGCATCCAACCAGCTCAGCAGTCTCAGGGAACACGAAAACAAAGCCAACACGTTGATGTCGAGTCTCAGTGCGAGCCCGCAGCGCCAGGGGAGGGCTGTAACCTCAGGCGAGCAACAGCAGACAGAGGAATCCATGACAAGGCAGGAAGAGACGAGGACAACTACGACAACGACAGAACAGGAGACCCAGCAGCAGATGCACCTGCCTCGAACCGCCAGTCCGATACCGCTTGTCGGCCTGTCGGGTCTGCTGCTGATCGGCGCAGGTCTGGTGTTCCGTCTGCTTCGAAAGTAGACACACCGGTATCGGTATCGGGAAAAGACAGGCCCGATACCGATACACTCACACCCTGATCAGAGCCGGCGCTGATTCGCAAAGACACCATCATAGGCGGCTCTTCCCTCACAACGTTCGAAGATTACCTGCGCCATCCGGATTCCGGATCGAAGCCGTATGGCGTTGCGGCTTGCATTGAAGATTTCAAACACCTGCCGCATGTTCCTGATCCCGGGCTGAAGGAAGCTCGCGGTCACGTGCACCATGAGTCCCATACGCGCGAAACGGCTTCTGCCCTCGAGAGTACCGGCAATATCCTGCGCCAGTGTGAGTTTCTCCACAGTCATGCCGAGCACCAGTTCTCCCGGCTTCAGCAGATAATAGCTGTCGGCCGGGATATTTACGATGCGGGTAATCGCCATAAGCGCATGTGCATCCTGCGCCATATCCGCCAAGTCTATTTCATTGAGACCCTCTATGAATACCCTGATCTGGCCATGGAGAGTCATGTCATAGGAAGCTGCATCGAGAGCAGTCTCATCGAACGGATCGATCCTGATTTCACCTGAACGTACCGCTTCGAGTATTTTATTCTTCGTCAGTATCATGGCTCCCCCTTCCTAAATCCGATTTTAACCGCGGCAACCATCGGGTCCGGAGGGAATATTTCCCACCATGGTCTCCGGACGACGATTGGGGCCGCAGGTGCAAGCCAGTTGAGTGCAACGCTTTGAGCTGCGCCCGATGCCGATGGAATAACGATTGCATAAGAATAAAGAACTGATTAGGAGGTTTGAATGCGTAAACTGATTCCATCGATGGCGGCCGTAATAGCCGTCAGCTTCATCTTTGTTCTTTCCGCGTGTGACCGGCCCGCCGGCGAGAGATCTCAAACCGGCATGGGAACGACGGATATCGAACAGGCCATCAGAGACAGGTTCAATTCAGATCCTCAGCTCAGCGGCACTGATATTGACGTGAGCACAGATCTTCAAAAACGTGAAATTCGGCTTTCCGGGACCGCAGGTTCGCAGGAAATCCGAGACAAGGCGGTCCAGATGGCCCAATCCGCCGCTCCAGGGTTCTCGGTGAGCGACTCGATTGAAGTCGAACCTCGGGAGATGGCTCGCACCGAAGAACAGCAGCAGGAGGGGAAGCAGGAGCGGGAAGCCGCGAAGAACCGCGGCGATAACGTGGGAGACTCTCCGGAAGATGCACGCATCTACTCCCAGGTAGTAGGGAGACTCTCGACGTCCGATCTTCCCTTCCAAAGTATCAACCTTGACGTCCAGGATGGAGTAGTCACGCTGCGCGGAAACGTCAGGGATGAAAACCAGAAGAACCAGGCCCAGACGGCAGTACAACAGGTCGAAGGGGTCATGCAGGTAAACAACGAACTGGAGGCAGGCGGACAGCAGCAAAGCACCCCCGCCCAGTAACTCTCACAAGGAGGTTGCAGGAGAGCCGCGGCTCTCCTGCAATTGCTCACCACCCTACGTCCGCAGGCTGTCTTTCTCCTCCTGAATCTGCCTTCCAATGACGTCAAGTTCCTTCCCCAGGATCCGGGCTTTTGGAAACATCTCAGCTTCCTCTTCTTCGAAGTGCTCTTCAACATCCTCCATCAGCTCAAGGAACCTGTCGTCGAAATCGGGATCCGACGGATCGGTCTCCTTCAATTCGGCGACCAGCTCATCTATCGCTTCATGCTCGCTCATGCTGTGCCGCACGAGCTCCTTACCGTCCTTTCCGCTTCTGGCCCTCATAGCCGGATAGAAAATATCCTCTTCGACCCGTGAGTGAATCTCGAGTTCTTTGAGCACCGTCTGTGCGATGTCGTTCCGCTTGCTGCCGTCGCCCGAGAGAGTATCGTATTCGGCAAAGAGATCCTTCACCCTTTCATGATCCTGTTTCAGGATATCCAAAGCATTCATTGTTTCACCTCCTCACCCACTTTACTCAGAGATCTTCCCGGTCGGTGATGGTCGATATTTTCGGTTTTCATCAGTATTGCCGCATGCTCGAGCATATCTTCAGGCACACGGCAGACAACGTTTCTGGTTAGAATCTCGCCGCACGTCATAAACGTCTGGTACTCCTTCCGTAACTTAGTGATTACTCCGGGGGGATCCACTCACCAAGAGTTCTGCTAATCCCTGCGGCTGCAATTTTTTTACCAGACCTCGCCGGCAGCGATAAGGCAAGCAACTAAACTCACCGGGCACGAATCTTGCAGACGAGGATCAGAAGGGGAGGTCAGTTATGCTTTGGACGATCTTCGTGATACTGCTAATTGCGTGGATTCTCGGATTGGCGACTTCGTACACTCTGGGCGGCTTTCTGCACATCCTGCTCGTGGCGGCGGTGGTGATACTGGTGATCCGGTTGATTCAGGGGCGCAGCGTAGTCTGAGAGCGCATGAAACGGCCCAGATTGCGCGGAGAAGCAGCAGGACTCCGCGCAATCTGTGTCGTTTCAGGGTTCTTTCTGCATTCCGGTAATTTCGTTCCGGATCTCTTCCCACATATGACCATGCAGGGTGAGTTTCAATCCGCAGAAAGAACAGACGAATGTTCCCCCTTCCTTAAGGCTTTCCAGCGGGGGCTCGTTCCTGCGCCCGCAAAGGGGACAGGTTACCGGGTGCGTCTCTTTTCCCATGAGACCTCCTGAACTCCTACAATAAGGCTTTATTGATTCCGGAAGCAAGAGGTGAAGACAGTGGGAGACACTCGCCGGCGCACCCCAGTGGTGATTTCAGGGTGCGCCATGCGGAGCATGTAGCTATGCAGGTTGACTTAGTCCTTCGGGATCAACGACGAAAAGCGACTTGCGCCCATTGCTGTTACGTACATCCACGGTTCGCAACCGCCTCAGCTCGCTCACTTCCCTGCTGAGGGTCTCACGGGCACAGCCGACCATCCTGGCCAGCTGCGTCTGGTTGAGATCGATACGGACCCCTTCACATGTCTCCACTCCGATGCGGCCCGACAGCCACAGGAGTCCTGACCTGACTTTGTCACGAACGTGGGTGCACCCGAGAACTTCCATCTGCGTCCAGGCATCATCACAGCGCCGGGCTATCGACTCGAGAAGAGTACGGCAGACGTTGGGATCTTCCAACAGAAGCTTGAACTTTCGTTCAGGAAGCTGCAGCAGCGTCGTCCTCCGGGTGGCGCTGGCGCTGAATGTGACCGGCGTGCCGCTCAGAAGCGAACTTTCTCCAAAAAACTCGCCCGGCCCCAGGATGGAGATCAGGGTCTCTCTCCCGTCAGGCGACAGTCGTGTCAGCAGTACTTCTCCGTGTTGGATCAGGTATAGGTATGAGAGCTTTGCTCCCTGATTGCAGATAATCGTGTTTCTCTTCACTTTCAACTGCGTACATGTATTCCCGAAACGCTGCTCCATATAGTCAAACAGGACTGCAGCTGGAGGTTGATCGAGCGTTTCGGTGGACCGCGTGATAAAGGGCAACGGAGTTCCTATGCTCATGCGATTCATCCTTGAATGCAGGGTTAACACCAGCAAAAAAATGCGAACAACAACCTATTGGTGGAACGACAATATTAGAAGCACGAAGTGTGCCAGAGTAGATACCCCGCATTTTACAGTGTTTTCATGGTTTTCGCGGTGAAGTTCAAAGGAATTTTGTAGGAGCTTTTTCCCTGACCGGGGAACATTTCCCTTCCCGGCTTTCCTGGGCGCACTACAAAAAAAAAGCGGTTCGGAAATGGCGCCGAACCGCTTTTTTTGGTTCAGGTGAAAAGAAGCCGTTGACTAGCCTCCTGACACGTACGGAAAAAAACAGAGCCTGGAGCCGGGTGGCACCTCATCGTCCAGATCGCTCTGCACCCCGTCGATTGTAATCAGCCCGATTTCCGAAGGATCCAGACCGATTTGCACCGCCAGATCGCGTGCTGTGGCCGGAGCTTTGATCTCCAGTGTCCGCCTGCGCGGCTGGCCGGGAAGGAGTTGTCCGAATGTCTCTATGTCGACAGCCAAGGCGTTTCCCTACAGAGTGTCAAATACAGTATCGAGGTCCGAGTCAGGCACATCGAATACCGTGTTGTGCGGCGGCAGGGGCTCTTCGCGCATGTACTCGGGAATCCGGTAATCATTCCTGGTCTTCCCGGCCAGCCTGTTGAACTCGAGCTCGTCGCGCAGCACCTGACGGTTGAACTGATCGAAATCGTCCTTCGTCCATCCCCAGCCGTAGATGCCGTTGAGCATGTCCACCATCAGCTGAGGGTTCGCGATGATCGGAGGACGCGAGAAGAGACAGAGCCCGGTGCTGTCGAGCATGGCGGCGATAATCTGCAGCCGCAGCGAGAGAGCCTTCTGTCCTTCGGTACCGAGTGGCGGCACCTCTTTGCGCGCGCCAAATGCGTTACCCGCCGTATGATCGGCCCCCTGCGGAGACGTTGCATACGTAACCCCGTTTCCTTTGAGGGATCGCGGATCGTAGCCGGGCATCGCCTGGCCGAGGCAGGCGGGAACCCTGCGGATTCCAAGCACACGCCCGGTCGTCACTGCTCCGCACCCGATAATCCGGCCGAGCGGGGTCCCTTCCCCCACCTGTTTCAGCAGCCCGACAATCCCGTTGATGTCGCCGAACTCGGCAAGACCCGCCTCGAGAGCGACCCCGAGAGCAGCCCCGGTTTCTATGGTATCGAGACCGAAGTCATTGCACATGTAGTTGAGAGTTGCAACATCATCCAGATTTTCGATCCCCAGATTCGATCCGACCAGAGCAATCGTTTCATACTGGATCGAACCCACCACCGGCTTGCCCGTCTCGTCAGAAAACAGGTTGCGGCACGCGATCACGCAACCGGGCATACAGCGAGTCCCGACCTTGCCTTCGCGCGCAAGGATGAGCTCGCGCAGTTTCTCGCCGCGCAGCTCGACTGACGGGGGGAACTGGCCTACGGAGAAGTTCCGCGTAGGGAGGGACCCCATCTCGTTGACCGCTCCCACGATTGAGGCCGTGCCGTAGAGATGCTGCGTCCCCTTCGTTCCGAGTTTCGGATCGTTGATCAGTTTCTGCGCATACTCTTTCGCGGCGGTACGGAACAGCTGTTCATCCTGAAACTTGACTGTCTTGCCGGTCACCTTCTTGATAACCACGGCTTTCAGTCCTTTGCTGCCCATGACGGCCCCCAGGCCGCCCCGCGCAGCATGGTTGCTGCGCTGATCCCGTTCGCCGGTCGTCGATATCCCGGCTCCGGTCATGAGATACTCTCCAGCCTGCCCGATGCAGCTTACGGATGCATCGGTTCCGTATTTCTCCTGCAGACGGTCTGCAGTCGCATATGTTCCAAGGCCCGTAACGTCTTCTGCGGGAACGAGTTCGGCCTTGTCTCCGTCGATCACCAGAACCTGGAACTGCTTCGGTTTTCCAAGACCCTCCACGATTATGGCTTTGATTCCGGCTTTACCCAGCGTATCGCCGGCGATACCTCCCGCGTTTGCCTCTTTTGTGCCGCCGGTCAGGGGGCTTTTCCCTCCCACGGACAACCGCCCGGCGGTAGCTACCATCGCTCCTCCAAGCAATCCCGGCGAGAAAATAAGCTTGTTATGCGGACCGAGCGCGTCACAGGTGGGTGGCACCTCGTTAAGTAGAACCTTTGCAATAAGAGCTCTGCCGCCGAGACGTTCGTATTGAGGCGGAACGTCCTCCCAGCGGATCTGCGAGTCAGTCATATTGACGCGCAACAATTTCATGGCGACCTCCTAAAAATGTGCGATCCAATAATAGTTCCGTTTCCACAGTGCGTCAACGGTTTTCATTCTGCGGAATCATGCTTACCAGCCACAGGGAACGGAGTATGAGCTTTGCCACGCACAGAATGTGGAAAAAGGTGGTACGGCGGGACTATGGAGATACCTCCTGACCGCGGGCGACTCCCGCGGCCAGGAGTACGGACAATGTACTACAACTTATTTTATTTCTTTACTTTAGCCTCAGACTTGAGTCCGGCTCGGAACGTTGCCGCTTCGGCGGCAAGCCGCTCTTTGACCCATTGTGGATACGGGAACTCCTTCGGGGTTTCCCACGTCTTGAGCTCGTGCATCCATGGAGCGCGTTCCACGAATTCGTCGTGAGCGAAAGGTACCGGAGGATGGCACGTCCAGAGCGGATCGAATTCATTCTTAATCTTCAGCATCCACTCATGGTAGTTCGGTCCGTATTTGGGCCCGGTAAGGTACATGGGCTGGTGCGGACCGATCAGGGATGTGTAGAACCGGTGATTGATGTTCATCTTCGATGTTTCGAGGTAGAAGTGGTCAACTCCGGTCGTATCTTCATCCTGATCCCAGTAGATGAGGAACTCAGAATATCCCTGGTAGCCCAGTTCGAAGCTCTGGAACCACCCGGGGTCACCGTGATCGGGCATGAGCGGAGGCGTATACTTCTTTTTCAGTTCGGCATAGACCGGACCATGCTCCGTCGCCTGTTTCAAGGTTTCTATTACGTAGTCGACCGAGACATAGGAACCGCACATCAGCCACATGCCAGCGGAATCCGCGTTCTTGATCCAGGATTCGTCACTCGGCTTGGTGGGTCTCGGCTGGCCGCCCAGTTCCATCATGATATCGTTGAGGACATTTTCATCGTATTCCAACTGCTCTTCAGAAGTGAATCCGATGAGCAGCACCCGGACGATGTGAAAGTTGGCGATAGTCTCGGGCGTTTCCTTCAACCAGATATCCCAGAATTCCTCTTTGCATTCCGCCTTGGCGATTGCGCGCCAGAAGAGCGGCACTTTGGTGACGGCGCCGGCGATTTCGGCCTTGCCGATTTCATACATCGCCTTCACCTGGGTTTCTTTGCTCGGCATGATGTAGTTGATCCACTTGACGCGCTTCTCCGGAAGAGCCAGTGCCGTATTCGGGGAGATTCCTTTGGGCTGCAGCCGTTCAGGCTGGAACGGCAGCACCTTCACCGCCATTTTGGTGACGATGCCGAGACAGCCTCGCAATCCCGTATAACCGCGCAGCAGTCCGCGCAGGTCGGGACCGATGCCGTCGCCCCAGAACCAGTCGTCTCCGACAGCCAGAGAGCCCATTCGCAGGATCTCGCCATCGGGCAGAACCATCTCGGTACCGAGGATGCGACGGTGAGGAAGTCCGATCCTGTGGCTGAGCGGTGACCAGCCGTCACCGATAAGGTTTGCAATAACCGATGCCTGGGCACCGCCGCCGCCGATGACCACATATCCGCCGCGCCGCAGACACTCCTCCTGGAACTGCGAGTAGACTACTCCGCTGCCTACCACTGCGTACCAGTGCTTCTCATCGAATTCGAAGTCATTGAGCCGCTTCAGATCAACGAGGAGTTCATTTTCCATGTGGCAGTGAGATCTCGGCCCATAGAACCCGGTGCTGTAAGGGACGTAGGGAACACAGTACCGGTTGCAGATCTTCACGATCTTCTGCACTTCTTCGGTGGTTTTCGGCATGACGACCGCGCCCGGAATCTTCGTCATCACCCGCTCGTATCCGAGCCCCGCTTCATAACCTGCCGGCCCGGAACGGTAGCCTTCACATATGACTGGGTCGTCGGACAGATACGCAGCACCTACGACATCCTCTAATGCTTTGTATGCTTCTTTCACAATGGCCATGACTTCCTCCTTATGCGTCCAATGAAGCGAGAACAAGTTCAGAGAAGTCCATCACCTTCACGTGATTGCCGTCTTCCTTGACGGCCTGCGCGAAGTTGTTCTTGCACCAGGGGCATGCAGAAACCAGGACCTCGGCTCCTATTTCCTTCACTTCTTCCAGCCGGTGTTTTGCTGAGGAGGAAGCGAGTGTTGGGAAGGCTTCTTTCGTTCCGCGTCCGGCGCCGCAGCAGAAGGCGTTTTCCCGGGCCCGGATCATTTCGACAAACTCGACTCCAGGGATCGACGAGATCACATTCCTCGGCTGTCCATACAGCCCCTGGGTTCCCCGCCGACGTTTCAAACGCGGGCTGACGGTTCCCATCCAGCCTCGCTCTCCGCTCCATGGCGTCCAGGGATCAGCCAGGCGGCTGATGCTGCACGAATCATGGTAGGTCAGCCGCACATTGACCGGCTTGGTCGGTCGCAAAGAACCCTGCTTGAGGGCGCTGTCGGCGAATTCGGTCAAGTGAACCACCGTAAACGGCAAATCAGCCGTCGCGATGTTCAGCAGCTTCGGATATTCGACTTTCCACATCCGGTAGCCCTCGGCGCAGGAAAGCAGAACCGTCTTTGCGCCGGTGCTCTTGACCATCTCGATATTGCGCTTTGCCAGCTCCCTGGCCTCGTCGAGCATTCCGACGGACTGGAGCGTGTTGCCGCAACACCATTCATCCGGCATCAGCATGAAAGGCGTTTTTGTCGCGTTGAGGATCTTCGCTGTGGCTTGTGCAATTTCGTTGTTTGTATACGAAGCCGTACAGCCGACAAAATAGAGGACATCCGCCTTTTCAGCTACCTGGATATCTTTTGTCAGCCATTTCTTTCTGTCGTTGTGCGCCGAGCCGAAGACGTTGTGTGTGGCCGCTATGTTTTCGGCTATCTTCTTGTGAGCCGGCATTGGGCCTGCGCCGTCCTTTACCGCCTTAACGCGCATAGCTTCGAGCGACAAGCCGATCTCCAGATCCAGATTGCGTTTGCATCCGACGTCGCAGGCGCCACACAGAGGATCGGCGTAGACGATCTCAAGAAGCTTAGGAGTCCAGTCGAGTTTCCCTTCGACCAGGGCCGTGCCGATTCTCATCTTCCCGAATGCGCCGTAGGAATCGAAATCATTCCACACGTTGCTGGGGCACCTGGTGCTGAATTTGACGCCGGGCATATAGGTGTGTTCGACCCAGTAGCAGCCTTTGCATTTGATGCACCGGCTCATGTCGTATCTGTAATTGCTCAGATCTGTTGTTTCCAAGTTTACTTTCGTCGTTGGCATCATCGCCTCCCTAGAAGCACAAATTGCCCGGATTCATAATGTTGTTGGGATCGAAAATCTTCTTCACCCGTTTGAGCCCCATCACATAACCGGCCGCCCGTTCATAGACCATCGGCGCCAGTTCGCCGTACGGCCTGGTAAACAGTGCACCCTCGTTCATCAAAGCCTTTGCCGCATCGCGGTAGAGTGCTGCGATACGTGCTTTGTTCGCGGCATCCTTCCCGTCATAGAAGAAGGTGAACTCGATCTGGCAGGCACGATTGTGTTCGATCGGCTGAATGTAGCTGCCGATGTCCGCCACGGGATAGCCGTGTTTCGGCGCGATGGTCTCGACGATTTCGAGAAAACGCGACGAGTTCTCGGGCCGTGCGATGAAGAACAGACTCTGCGACGCACCCTGCCAGCGGTTCTTCCAGTAAGGAACATCGGCAGGCCACGGGCTGCGAAGCAGGGACAGCATCTTTCCTCCGAGCCCGGGGAAGCCCGGCAGGGCTTCGTCTACGACCAGTCTCCGGAATTCGTTCTTGACGATTTC
>JAAYAM010000138.1 GCA_012719355.1 Acidobacteriota bacterium | reverse complement strand
TCAGAACTTGAACCCGGAACCCTCGTGGCCGGGTTCCGGCATGAAGACCTACAGAATCTTTCATTTCCGGACAACAGTCTCGATTGTATCCTGTCGCTCGACGTCCTGGAGCATGTGCCCGATTACACCTTTCACCTGACAAAGACGCAAAATGGGTAGCAATCGGATGCAGCTAACCTGAGTAAATCATGATTTCTGCTCTTGCAGGAACCTGAGAGGCAGAGAAGAGCTTCAGAAAATGGGGGCGGTTCTGCTTTGCCGGCATTACAGAAGGCCGATCAGCTTCCAGTACCCGACACTCACAACGATCGAGAGCAAAGCCGCAAGGCAGTACACGTTTGCAAGGCTGGCGCGCTGTCCCGCACTGAATCCCTGATTGGACGTCATTCCCTCTCCCATCGCCACCCAGAAATTCTGGTGCGAAAGCCAGAAGGGGGCGATCGAAAGCATCAGCGGCGCAATCAGGACAAGCGGCGGTATTCCTGCAGCCGTCATCATGTCTGATACAGGCAGGAACACTACGGGAATCGCGATGAACCCGGTCGGATCCAGAAGCCGCATCAGCAGGAACGCAAAAGCCATCGCGATAAACAGCAGAACCGGGCTGAACGCCAGCTTTTGAGCCAGTGGCAGAAAAGTCGCAGAGAGCCACTCCGTAATCTGGTAATCCTGTATTACATTCGCCAGTCCGAAGACTCCGCCGATGAAAATGAGCAGCGTCCAGGAAACGCCCCCTCCTATGTCAGCATCCTTGATGATTCCGGTCAGGGCGAACACCGCCAGTCCGAACATGCCGATCAAAAAACTGGGCATGTGATGGACTCGATCGGTCGCCCAATAGAGGATGGAAACAGCAACTATGGCCATCGTGATCAGTTCTTGCCGCTTGATGGGACCAAGCGCCTTCAGCTTTTCTTTGGCAAAGGTCGGCGATGATTTCAGCCGCTTTTCAGGCCGCATCAGGAGCGGGTTTATGAACAGGATAAACCCGCAAAGAACGAGAGTGGGAATTGACATGGCCTGTGCATATCCAATCCAGCTCAGAGGGAGTTGCTTCGTCTGGAATACTGAAGCCACGACCGGACCAAACAGTGAGCCATAGAGGATGGCGCATCCCGGCAGGACCGCCATTTCGATGGAAGTCACCACGATGAGGGCGGACCCTCGGCTGCGCGGCGGGATTCCCAGCGATTTCACCAGTGCCCAGGCGATCGGTACCATGATGGCGGTACGCACTGTCATGGAAGGGATTCCGAATGCCAGCACCAGGCCGATCACGAAAAAGGCGGAAAGTATCCCCATGTAGGTGCCGGGAAAGAGCGACAGGACGTAATAGGAGAGCCGATGTGCCAGACCGGTTCTGTCCATGGCGCATCCATAGTAGAGCACGCATAGCAGGATCCAGAATGAAGGGCTGGAGAATCCACTTAGTACGAGCTGCGGTTCTGCGCCCAGCAAAACCATCAGCCCCATCATAAGGACAGAAGCGACGGCGTTGTTCATCACCTGAAACAACCAGACGGTGATGGTAAAGGCCGCAACGGCAAGCATTGATTTTGCGGGGTCAGACATCCCTGAGGGAGTAGGTAAGACCAATACAATCGCCCCCGCCAGGACTGCGAGACACAAACCGAACAGCTGGGATCTTTTCATCAGGAATTCCAATCAAAGGACCCGACTATAGTTTCGTTCCAAGCGTATTGTCAAG
>JAAYAM010000137.1 GCA_012719355.1 Acidobacteriota bacterium | reverse complement strand
TGCCTTTTAAGCAGAGGGTCGCTGGTTCGAGTCCAGCACGGCTCATTCCCATCCTCATTAAAGCCAATCAAAATCAATCCGAAACGTTTTTCACGAAGCGGTGACGGAACCATGTGCGCATGGATTGTTCGGACGTCCCTATGGGACTTGATTTTTTTTTGCGGTTTCGCGGGTTCCCGGCACGTAAGTGCCGGGATTCGATAGGAACATAGAAAGAGTTAAGTCCCATCGGGACGACCGACCTTGGACGCGTCTGTGACCAAAATGTTGTGCCGGACCAATACCGCGGGAGAACCGATTGACAAGCTGTCCGGGGCAAATGAATAATTGCAGTCACTGTCTCGAGCGAAATCCGGAAGGAGGAGTGCAGATGAGCGTGAACGCCCGGTTTGAAAAGCTGCTTTCACCATACAGTATTGGGAAGATGCGGGTTAAAAACCGCATAGTCAAAACCGCCGCGGAGATGAACACCCATGACCTCCACGATTTCCATGTGAACCAGAAGACCATCGACAATATCGAGACACTGGCCAAAGGTGGCGTCGGCATGATTATTCTCTGGAATGCCTACGTCGATTATCCTTTAGGCGCAAGGATGCCCGACGGATTGCGCATCGACGCCGACGAGTATATTCCTGGCTTTCGCAAACTGGCGGATGCCGTCCACAAATACGATTGCAGATTATCGGTGCAGATGATGCATGCCGGACCCTGGTGCCCCGCGTCACTTGCCGGGCGCCCGCCAATTGCGGCTTCGGTGATGAAAGTGGACGTGTATGGAGACTGGAGTGACGAGACGGTTGCAGCAACAATCTCCGAGATTAAGGAGATCCAGGAAAAATTTGTAAACGCGGCGGAACGTTACAAGAAGGCCGGGGTCGATCATCTCGAGATACACTGCGGCACACAACACCTGGGCAACACTTTCATGTCCCGTCACTGGAACAGGCGCGAGGACGAGTATGGCCCTCAGAGCCTGGAAAACAGGTCCAGGTTTATGGTTGAAATCCTGAAGGAAATGAAGATACGGCTGGGGAAGGACTTCCCGATCGGTGTCCTCTACAATGCCGCCGAATATGGGATAGAGGACGGTATCACTCCCGCCGAGGGCCGGGAATTTGGTCGGATATTCGAAGCTGCCGGTGCTGACAACCTGCATCCGAAAGCCGACGGGTTAGGTCCTATCTATGGTTTGATCAACTGGCCGGATGCCGTCTGCTATCCGGAACCTCCTGATCTCCTGCCGGAAGGGCTTGATGGAAGTCGCCATGGTGCCGGATTGTGGGTGCCTCTAATTGCATCAGTCAAGAACGCCGTCTCGATACCGGTTATTGCCACCGCAGGAATCTATGCCGAACTTGGAGAGAAGATTCTGCGGGAAGGCAAAGCTGATTTCATCGGCATGACCAGACGCCTGTTGGCGGATCCGGAACTTCCCAACAAAGTAGCCGCGGGAAGACTGGAGGATATCGCGCCATGCACGCGCTGCCTTTCATGTATCGATGCAATATTCGAGAACACTACTCCGGGGCATTCATGCTGCCGCGTCAATGCGGCCCTGACAAGAGAACGGGAGTTTGAGATCAAGCCGGCGCTCAGGAAGAAAAAAGTCATGATCGTCGGCGGCGGGCCGGCGGGAATGGAAGCGGCGAGGGTAGCGGCGTTGCGCGGACATGAAGTAACGCTGTTCGAGAGAGAGCATCGCCTTGGAGGATCCTTGCCCGTAGCGGCCACGATCAAGGGACTCGAGATTGAAAACCTCCCGGATCTGGTGCGCTATCTCAAAACTCAACTTGTCAAGCTGGGCGTCAAGATCAATCTTGGCAAGGAAGTTGACAAGGCGTTTGTGGAACAGGTTAGGCCTGATGCACTTGTAATCGCTACAGGAGGGCTGTGTTCCACTCCGGAAATACCCGGAATCGATTCGGGCAAGGTACTCAGGCCCGCAGTCCTTAACCGCCGGCTGAAAACCTATCTGAGATTTGCGGGGCCTGGGTTGCTGGCGTGGGCGACGAAGTTCTGGATGCCCATCGGTAAGAATACTGTCATTATCGGCGGCGGCATCCATGGCCTGCAACTCGCCGCATTTCTGGTGAAGCGCAAACGAAAGGTAACAGTTGTTGATACAGCTGAGGAATTGGGAAAAGAGGTAGTGATGAGCTATCGCTTCAGCCTGCTCGGATGGCTGGAGCGAAAGGGAGTGCTGTTGCTGCCCGGCGTGAAGTATGGCGAAATAACAGAAAAAGGGCTGACGATCACAACCAGGGAAGGAGAGAAGAGGATTTTGGCGGCAGATACCATATTGCCTGCTCTGCCCATGGCTCCGGACACTGAATTCGTCAAGAGCCTGGAGGGGGCAGCTCCTGAAGTCTATCCGGTCGGCGACTGTGGAAATCCTGCTCTGATCATAGATGCTATTGGTGACGGTTCACGTATTGGGCGCGCCATTTAGGCGAGTGAAGAACATACTTATACTGAAATAGAGAGGCTATATGACCCGTGAAGAATTTGATGCTTACCTGAGTAAGTTCAACAGCAGGGATTACGAGGGATTCCTCAAGTATTTCGCCGACAAATTCGAGATGGTACATGTCGGGGGTTCGCTTAAATCCCGGGAAGAAGTGATGAAATTCTACGGCTTCCTTCACACATACATCAGAGAGAGTGTGATCATTGATCGCTTTGTTTCTGATGAAAAGACCATAGCGCTTGAAGCCAGGGTGCGGATTGAGGGAGCTAGGGAATTATCGGCCGAGACGATAGCGGCCTCGGACTATCCGAAACTCACGCCCCTCAAAGTGGGACAGGCGTTTGTGATTCCCCAGTTCATCCACTACCATCTCGAGAACGGGAAATTCGTGAAGGTCGTTTGCGCGGAGCTTTCACCTCCTCAGGCTGTTGCGTAAAACGCCAGACCGGCGCTACTGAAACCGTGCTGAATCGGGATGGATTGTCGTTCGGATCGTCAGGGTCGGTGTGTCCTCGATGACATGTTGCCTGCCGGCCTGACAGGAGAAACAGGCCGAAACTATGAAGTAGTCGATGGTGATACCGTCGACGCAACCTGTCCGTAGTCTGTTTGACCGGGCCTTCGCGCCAGTCTCTGCAAAAGCTCGAGCTTGGCCGCCGCCGGCGAATTCCTCTTCCGTCTTAAAGCAACCAGTCCCCAAATCCCTAATCCGGAGCCAATCAGGAGAAATGAGGCGGGTTCAGGAACAGCAGTGGCAGGCTCTATACTCACAGAATCCAGAGTGTAGAATACAGAAACATCCGTTTGGTCTTGCGCAGTGCCGGATACGACTGCCAATGGGTCCTGATATTGTAGTAGTGAATCCGGCAAAAGTTCAGAGTCAAAGGTTGTGGCCGGATGGATGAAATCGATAGTACCCGTTGTCAGCGTAACCCCCGCCGCATATGCACCTGCAAAATTCCCATTGACCCGGAACTATCCAGTACACCATTGTAGACTGGAACATCGTTTCCAACCTGGATGTAAGTAGAAGACGATTCAATAGTGAATCCGTTCGAGGTGGTCCAGGTAAAGCTTAACGCCGGATAACTCGTGTAGTGAACGGCACCACCCGGCATAGAAGCTGCGGCCGTGTCATAACTGAGAGATCCCGTGATATCTCCTAAATCATTGAAATCGCCAAAACTAAAACTGTATGATCCCGTAAAATTTACAACTACCTGGTCAGCCAGGCAAAATCCGCAAGTCGACAACATGATCACCAGTAGAAGCCCAGGAACAGCCTTTCCGTGTCTCATCTTGTATCTCCTCACGTTTCATCGAAAAGGAATTCGCACTAAGACTCTCCCTGCTACAAGCAGGTCAATAACCAATATCCGGATCACAGGACGTTAGAGTCCTATAAGTTATTGCATTAAAACGGATCAAAATCTGAGCGCCAATCAGAGATACGATTAACGAAAACATTTGAGTTGTAAGACATCCTTACACCGCTGCCGCCGGAGCGGCCTGACGCATCATGCCTACCCTCGTGATATCAACAATATACAGGATATTTGCGGCCCGCCAATAAGAATGACACCTATAGAGGGAAAACCTGCTTGGAGTTGGGACTGTGAACCGCCACGGTCCCCGTTTCCCGCTCCATGAGCGGGAAACGGGGAACTGAAGACAGGAGACTCTTAAGCCTTGCCAAGTGCCTTAAGAACTTTGTCAGGTGTAGCGGGCGGATCCACCCATTTGTCGATCGCGTTGTAGACGGCGCAGATAATCAGGTGCGTATTGGCCATGGAATGGCTGATGCCGTTTGCTCCGTAAGCCCCGTTGCCTGCGCGTGTTTCGATCAAACTCGTATCCAGCTTCGGCACATCCAGGATGCCCGGCTTCTTGTACTCAAACATGTCCATATTGAGTTTTACGCCGGTATTCCTGTCGTAATAATAGTCTTCAAACATCTGGCATCCTTGGCTGAAGAACGCCACCTGGTCGAGCTGGCTCTCGAGAGAAATGCGTCTGATAACCTTGCCCGAGTCAACCGCGGCTCCGTACCTCAGGATTTCCACCTGCCCGGTCTCGGTATCCACCGCCACTTCGCAGTACAGAGTGTTCATCGTGTCGTACCTGGCGGGCCACAAGGGCGCAGGAGGATGCCCGGCAAAGGTCGCGAATACATGCGACGTGAGACTCTTGATCGGTACCCCGGCACTCTTGTCCGACTTGAGTACTATTTTCCCACCAACGATATCCAGGTCTTCCGGCTTCTTTCCCTTCAGCGGGTTGGGCGGCATCTTCCGCGGCGGACCGAAACCGAATCCTCCGGGCGCCGCCTTTTCCGCCTCGGCAATCGCCGCTTCAAAGATGCGCTGCCTGAATATGTGGCAGCATTCCTTCATTACCCAACCTGTTGCCACGAGTCCGTCCGCTCCTCCGCTGATGGACACGAACATCGCGTTGGGATCGTAATCGATGCTGATATCTGTGGGTTCAAGGCCGAGTTCTTCTGCGGCAATCATGGCAACACCCTCAACAGAGAATACACCGGCATGCGGACCCTGTATCGGCATGTGTACCACTCCGTTTCGAAGCTCGAGCACGGCGTTGAAATCAGTACCCATTGCATGCCTGGGACACATCTGGTACCTGAAGGCGGCGCCGTGCATGCGGCCGTCAGGAAGTTTCCTCGCACCGTTCTTGTGCCAGTTCCAGTTCATCATCTTCTTACCGGCTTCGATGCAGGCGTCAAAGCTGGGAACCGGTCTGGTGTCTTGCTGGCCGTCAGGTCCATGGAGATTCAGCCGCGCAACATCAATCGGATCCATTCCCAGTTTCTCGGCTATGATATGAATCGCCATCGTTACCGAATCCCAGTTGAAAGGACAGAATTGAGAGCTGAAAGGCATGAGGCCGCGGTTGCTGTCGACGATTTCCATTCTCTGCCGGATGTTCAGGCATTTGGTTCCTATGTAAGGTCCGTAACCCTGATCGCCGATAGTCCCGAAGAATGAATTGCCTGATGTGCCGCCGTCGGCGATGGAGAAATCGTCGAAGGCCGTAATCAAGCCGTTTTTCTTGAACCCTACCCTCATGTGAATGAAGCGCTGCTGTACCATGAAATCGAATGTGTCCCTGCGGGTGTTGACGCAGCGCACGGGCCTTCCTGTTCTTTTCGCAAGCAGCGGGGTGATCTGCTGAGACCGGCGCAGTGTCCAGTCGCAGTACTTGCCCCCCTGGAAGAGTCCTTCCTGTACGGTCTTTTCCGGCGGCAGTCCATACAGTTGTCCGATAGCGTTCTTGCCGCCGCTGGCGTGCCAGACTGCACCTTCTATGTGTAGATTGTCTCTTCCCAGGTAGGGATCGTCGAACCACCACGCCACAGATCCATGGGGATTGGGGGAAGCGGACGCGTAGGTAGGCATATTCAGATCGTACTCGATGATATAGTCGGCTTCACTGAAACCTTTCTCCACGTCACCCTGATTCTGGTTGGAAAAGGAAACGTTCCCTTTTTTCGGAGGATTGTTGCCGCCTCCTCCCCCGAAGGGGTTGCCGGGGCCGCTTCTGTCTTCCGGACGGATTACCGGAGCCTCGGGCTCCCTGCCCGCCTTTATGTCCACGACATGCGGAAGTATTTCCCATTCCACATCCAGCGCTCTTAAAGCCTCGTCACAGATATCCCCATTCTCTGCGACGACGATAAATCCCACTTCCACATTTTCTTCTTCCGCGACATCGGAAATGAATGGCTGGGGCGGACCGCCCATGCCGCCGCGCGCCAGCTTCTTCAGATCCTCATCCTTCCATGTGATGATATCCACAACTCCTGCAACAGCCTTGGCTTTTTCCAGATTGTAATTCTTTATCCTTGCGTGTGCGTGCGGGCTGCGCAGAAACTTGGCTTCAAGCATATTGGGAACGACATAGTCGACTCCAAATCTGGCGAGGCCCGAGGCAACCGCCCACGAGAGTTTGCCGGGGAGATCTGCCTTCCCCAGCACTCTGAAATCTTCTCTTTGTCCGTTGACTCCTGTCAAATCAGCCATAACAGTCACTCCTTTGAGGAAACCGCCTGCAATACGATAGTTGATCGTGTCGTGCCAATCGGTCGCTAAGCCAGTTTATCCAGGATTAACTGAAATCCTGACTGCTTCAGCCCGACCGAAAAAATGTCTACACTTTGAATCATCGGAAGGGATTCAGATTTTGGCTTGGAATCCGTGAGAACCATCGCTGCTCCCAGACGCGGTTTCATGATTTCCAGGCGATTCTGAATCTGCCCGATAGTCTCGGCGGAAGAGAGGTCTTGCTCTGACAAACACTCAACCGTGAGATCCGGTCCGTTGACCGTCCGTTTATGGATGTCTGCAAAAACCGGCGTCTTTTCCAGATCCGGTACAACAGAAAGAAAGATCATTCTGCGATCAAGCGCGTCCGACGAATCGCCGTTGCGATTCCGCAGCAGTCTCTGGGTGGGAACCTCCACCGGGACATAATAGGAATTCACCTCGCGCGTCAGAGGCATTTTGAAGGCGATAAGTCTGTCCATTCTTTTTGAATGAAGAATGAACTCCGGGATGCGTTTGGCAGGGTGATGGAACTGCCGCCCGAAGGAGATCTCCTCAATATCAGTGGCGACGAATCGATCCGCGCCGTCGAGTGCAAGGCCATAGAACGCATCCGGTTCCAGCAGGATGATAAGGGAAAGTGCGCTCCAGGTTTCATACCCGATCCGAAACAAGTCGGTTGCCCCTGACACAAGATCGTTCCTTGCCGTCCATTCAAAATCATCCTCCGTCGTTTTTCCCTGAACGAGTTCGAACAAACGGCTGTAGATCATGCGCATCATGCCTTCCCGAGGGTTGCGCAGGAAGCTCGACAGATCAGACGGCAACTTGATGGTGAGATTCAGTTCGGACAACTTGCGTTCACTTTCTCGGAAATATTTCGAAAGTGAATAGACATCAAAACAAAGGGGATGATTCCATGCATCGACGAAGGCTCCTCTGACTGAATCGAAACATTGATGGAAGCCGTCGCGAACGCTTCCAGGTATGCAGATGTCGCTTTGACTGATATGAATCTCGGGATTTGATGAGATAAAGTCTCTCAAGATTCCATATTGTCGCTTCCATTGTGACTGTTTGCTCATAACGTTCTCGTTCGCAGGAGCGCCCGTTTGACAAGGGTCCTGGCGATTTGCAATTTATACCTGGTTGCAGTGAGCGGCTTGGCATCTTCCAGTGCAGCGGCCGCTGCTGCTTCTGCGTTGGCGTCATTTATCGGCTTGCCGGCGATAACGGCTTCCGCCTTGGTTGCGCGATAGGGTTTTGGCGCAACCGCGTTAAGCGCGATGCGCGCAGGTCCGCCACCCACCAGGACCGCACAGTTCACGATCGGGAAGTCGATGGATTTGCGGATCGCAAATTTCAGGAAAGCGCTTCTGGCGCCGGCCGGCGGCGCAGGTATCTGGATTTCTTTTATGATTTCTCCCGCAGCAAGGACTGTGTTGCCGGGATTCTTCACATCAAAGAAACTGTCGGCATCAATGGTGCGCGAAGTCGTGAGAATTTTGGCATTGAGCGCAATCAGCGCAGGTGCGGTATCGCTGATATTCACCGCGATGCACCTGTTGACCGCTCCGAAAATGGAATGATAGCGATTGTCGCCTGTCATGGCATAGCACGTTGTCCCGTTCTTGCGCACGCATGGGAAACGGTTCTCCGGCTTGCGGAAATACCAGCAGCGGTGCAGTTGTGCAAGGTTGCCGCCTATGGTGCCCATGTCGCGCACATGAGGTGTGGCGACACGACCGGCAGCCTGCGCCAGGGCAGTGTATTTCTGACTGATGACCGAGTTGGCCGCAATGTCGGCCAAACGAGTGGTGGCCCCGATCTTCAGGACGCCGGCTTCTTCCTTAATGTAATCGAGGCCGTCGATAGTCTTGATGTTTATCAGAGCAGTAGGATGCAACGGCAGAATGTTGTCTTTGAGTCGGCCGATAAGATCTGTGCCGCCGGCAATGAGTTCAGCTTCACCTTTGGCAAGGGCGGTTTTAGCCTCCGCCAGATTTTTCGCGTTTGTGTGATTGAAGGCTTTCATGTCCGATCTCCCTGTGGATTCATTTCATGTTCCAGATGTCCCGTGGCTTCCGACAGAATCAGCCGTGGCTATGTGCTTGCATTGATTGCCTTCGCCGCTTCCATGATGGCGGTGGGATGCCGAGGATAGGTTCCGCAACAGCAGATGTTGCCGGCAAGCGCCTCCCTGCACTGATCCTCGGTGGGATTGGGGTTCTTTTCAAGGAGCACCTTGGCAGAAACCACAAATCCCGGTGTGCAGTAGCCGCATTGCATGGCATCCCATTTGCAGTAGGAGTTGATCAGCGCTTTCCATTTTGGATTTGCGGCTATGCCTTCCACTGTCTCGATGGCTTTCCCTTCGCACTCGACGGCGAGCGTGGTACAGGATAAGACAGCTCTGCCATCAATAATCACGGTACAGGAACCACAGACTCCGCGGCCGCACATCTGTTTCGCGCCCGTTAACCCCAACCTAAACTGAAGAACGCGCTGCAGAGTCCAATGCGGTTCAATCAAAACCTCATAGTCCTTGCCGTTGACGTTAAGCGTAGTTGTCACGGGAGGAACCCTCCCCGGATGCTCGGACGCGGAATGGTTCTTCAGTGCCGCAAAGGTATCAAAATCCTTGGCACAGATAGGACATCTGAAACTGGTGAGCGCTGACGGAATCGCACTTTCTGCAGCAAGGGCCCTCTCGGCAGGGGGCGTCAACCCGGCGGCCAATGCACCTCCGGCGACAGCTACGCCCGCATTCTTGAGAAAATTCCGGCGGTTAAGTCCGTATCCTTCATTGTTGACAGTCTCTTCGTTTGCCACGGCTGGTCCTCCTTGAAAATGGTTTCGCGGTATCCGAGTATGCGGGCACAAGCAGGGAGTTGGACCAGTTGTGCCGTTTACCAAAAACGTATCTTTGCAGGAAAACAAAAATGACGACGGACCGACGTTCTTAACGTGCTCAGGTAAAACCGGAGAAGATAAATAGGACGATCATGCTCATGATTGCCGGCAGTATGTCACACATCCAAAATTGAAGACAAGCATTTTTTTACGTAATGTCTCCGGTTGCGGGGGGTCGAGCCGTCAATTATTCAAGGCCCCAGCTCTGGAACAGATCTTTGTAGAATTGCGGGCGCTCGAAGTCGGGCTGCATGAACATCGCGTGTTCCCTGTACGCAAAGGGCCCCTTCTCGGCCGCTTTCAACGCGGCCATCATTGCCTGCAGCCTGCTTTGCGGGACTGAGAACATCATGTCCCCTTCATCGGTGAGAGCGCGCTGATACTCGCCGGGATCCGGAATTACCATCCAGTACTTCTCTGTCTTGATCGGGTTGACGACAGCCCAGCCGCAGGAAGGGGGAAAACAGTGGGTGTTCACCAGCGGGACGTCTTCGATTTTCATCGACAGCAAGAGGCCGCGCAGTTGCGCGGGCTTCGCATAGATCACCACAACGTCAGGGACAAAGCCGGCGCTCTTCAATGGAGCGGAGACGATCCCGAGGTATTTGCCCTGTTCGAAGCAGTCATAGGGGTGGCTCCACTGCGCCAGCGAGTCCGGCTTCGGCACCATTCCATAGGCAATGAGGGCGGTCGGACACCAGTGATCTTCCTTCAGCATTGCTACCGTGGTGCCTTCGCGCCGTGACATGGCGAAGGCCTGGCATTGGGCCAGGTGATACTTCCGGTCTCGCAGAGGCCGTATCGCTCCCTTTGGAATGTCGGCTTCCTTCTCGAGCATCTTGACCGCGATCGGTGAAGTTCGCAGCATCAGGATGTTTTCGAGTTCTTCTCCGTATTTGTTGATTTCACTCAGATCCGTCATGCGATTCACCTCCTGTTCAGCCGGTTGCGGTAACGGTAAAGAGCTTCTCGACAGGCGCCGTCAGGTACTCGTCTATCTTCTCGTTCAGCGCCTTGTGGACCTGTGGAGAGAAATCCGCGCTTTTCATTGCCTGCTGGAAGAGCGGTTCAAATGTGTGATGAGGATTGAAGTGCATTCCGAGAGTAACGGTCCTGCCGCTCGGCTTGTCCGTGAAAACAGTCTTCTTTTCGTTCTCCGGGATAAGCACGAGATCTCCCTGGGATCGGAATGCGCCGAAGTTGCTGCGGGCACCCGTGATATACGCGAGGGCCGCAGCCTGGCAGCAATGATGGGAGGTTTGGACCTTGATCTGCTGTCGGACCGGCAGTCGGTCTCCATACAGCACTTTGAATGCCTCCTGCGCCATCCGGAACGCGAAGGCTGCGCCGCCGCCACAGTAGCCATGGAACTTGAGCACTTCGGCATATGTAATCTCGATAATCTCGCTCGATGTAATTCCGAAGAGGGCGGAATTCGGCGATCTCATCCGGATTACCGCATGCGGAATGTGGACAGGCGCTGAATCTGAAGCAGTCAGAAAGGCGCTGCCACTGACAACCGCTGCGGCTGCTATGAATTGCCTTCTGTTGCAGCATCCTGAGTTCGCTGATGACATTTCTGGTGGAAAAATGCGGTGTTTCAAGGTCATGTCATGCTCCTGCTCTTCTGTCACTGATCGCTCCCATAATAGGCGGCAGGTTGCAGCAAGACCAGAGAATTCATCATCGAGTTCGATAGGTTCAGAATCGAGTCGCGTAATCCGCAATTTGAGTATATTCTTTCGTAACTGCGGTATTCGGGATTTCAATATTACTATCGGCAGGCGGTCCTCGCGGAAAAGGGGAGAGTGGATATGACTTCCTTCAAGCAAGAGAGCATGACCCGAAGAGAATTCTGCAAAGACGTGACATGTACGGCTTTCTGTTGCGGCAGTCTCGTGTCGGCGGTTCGGACCGGTTCGGGTTCTGCGGCGGACGGCAAGGAGCATCTGGCCGCCGCGTGCGGTACGTGGTGCGGAGCCTGCCCGGCTTACCTGGCCAAACACGGGCAGACGGCGCCTGAGAAAAGAGCATCAGTAACGGCGAAGGCGCAGAAGGGGGTGCCGGACCCGAAATGGATGGACGGACTTCTCTGCGACGGCTGCCTGAGCGGCGGGCAGCTTGCCCCTCACTGCGAACATTGCCAGATCAGGCTCTGCTCAAAAAGGACGCAGAAGGATGCGCGTTGTACCGAATGCCCGGAGCTGCCTTGTCATCGGATCACGGGCCTGATCCGGATGGGTGAATATCTGCACCGTGGGGAATACCTGCCCAATCTCAAGGAAATGCGCGAGATGGGCGTTAAGGATTGGGCAACGATGGAAGAACAACGCTGGCGTTGCCCACGCTGCGGCGGGCCCACGAGCTGGTATGACGTAAAGTGCGCCGGATGCGGCGAGCCGCGCTCTCGTGCAGTCTTCCCCCTGCTATCGTGAGGAGCCGCCAGGGTACCGGCTTATTGGAATACAATACTGTTTAAAAGCATCTGCATATCTATGGGTGGTGTCCTGTGAGTAAGCTAGCGGATAGGATTTTCGAATCGGTGAAGGCTAAACCTGGACAGAAGGCCAGGGACATTGCTACGCAGTTGGGAGTTGATAGGCCGTCGGTCAATTCTGTACTCTACGGCCAGCTCAAAGGTAAGGTCGAGCAGGACAGAACGTATCGATGGTACGTAAGAGATGCGGTAGGTGGCGTTCGCAGGCGAGAGGATGATGCGCAGCAGCATCTCGATACGCCACTGGCCAAGCTGTGCCGCTACTACCTGGACTGCTTGAGTCATGATGACCTTGGCGGCGTCAGCGAATTTGCATCATCCATGTACGGCGCGCCGAGCTATGTCGAGCTGTCATCGTTGCCCATATTCGACGAAAACGGCGGTAATCCTTTCGATTCCGACACTGCGCGCCAATTGCTTGGCAGAGTCAGACGTGATCGCAACCGACAGACGCTCTTCCTGGGCTACCCAGTTCGGCTCAAGCTAGTACGGTGTCGAAGGTCGAATTGGGAAGGCTTCATGGTAGAACCCCTTTTCCTTTTTTCAACTTCAAGCGGCGATTGAGCCGGCAAACAGGGCCAAGCAAGGATTGCTTACGAAGATCGCCTGGCCGTTGGTGCGGCAAGCACGTTTCTATCTGTCGCGATTTGCCAGGTATGTTGAGACGGTCAGTCATCGGAGCCATCCATCAGCGCCAGTGATAAAAACAGACTACGGTCTTGAGTATCCAACAGTATCGCATCCTGAACGGGTGTCTGACTGGGAACGACATTTCTACCGCGCACTGTACACAGCTGGGATTCGTCCGATCCCGCAATACACCGTGGAGAAGTACGACCTCGATTTTGCCGTGATCCAGGGAGACAGACGGCTGAATATCGAAATTGACGGCGAGCGCTACCATCGGAAATTGGGACGGTGAGTTGTGCCGCAGGGACCAGATCAGGAACATGAGGCTTATCGAGCTGGGTTGGGATGTAATGCGGTTCTGGGTTTACCAGGTGCGAGACGACCTGGATTACTGCATCTCCAAGGTTAAGAACTGGGTCGACGGGAGTAACGTATGACGCCCTGTCTGCACGAGGCCCGGGTTGAGATTGCGACCGTGGCGCGGCTGGAGGCACACGAAGATTGTGCTTCACCCGGTGAATCCGGATTTCGAACCAATTCGCCTTGTGGCGGAAGACGAGGATCGACTCCAGGTGGTCGCCGAGTTGCTCGAAGTCCTCAATTGACCAAAACCTGTGGCTTTAGTCCGGAATGTTCGGTTCGACCAGCTGGGCGAGCTGATTCAACGATTGTTGCCAACCCAGGTAGCATTCCTCAACGGGAATCAGTTCCGGGAGTCCCTCCTGGACGATCTCGAGATCAGTGCCGCAACTGAGCGGGCGGAACGTTATCGTAACCTGCATCTCTCCGGGCAGGTTAGGATCATCGAACTTGTCCGTGTATCTGATCCGTTCGTTTTGATGGAGTTCGGAATATGTTCCGGTGAAGGAATGGCTCTTGCCCGTCGTGAAATTGGTAAACGATATTCTGTATCCACCGCCGACTCGGACGTCAATTTCGTGGACCGTACAGGTAAAGCCATAAGGCGGGAACCACTTGGCCATGGCGGCCGGATCGGTAAAAGCGCGGTAAACACGCTCGGCAGGTACGGCCAGCACCCGATGCAAGCGAACAGTACCTTTTGATGTGGACATTGCTTGAGCTCCTTTCTGCAGAAACCTCGCGCGTCACCGGCCGCCGGATTCTCAGTTAAAGGTATTATCCCACAGCCGCTGAACGCCTGCCGCCTTACGAAGGAAGTTGTTTTCCTCAACTCGGTCAAGAGAGTATCATCGTCCCCCTATGGATATACTGCACTACAGCGACCTCGACTATTCGCGTGTGCGCGAAGCGTTCGAGCGCACGACGGCCAGTCTGCGCGACGGAGATTTCCGCGCGGCTGATGTGAAAAAGCTTGTCGGAACCCCGTTTTACCGGGCAAAGCTCAACCGCGCCGACCGCCTTCTTTTCCGGTTCGGCCGGCACGGGGAACGTACGTTCCTGCTCCTGCTCGAAGTCATTTACAACCACGCCTATGACAAATCGCGGTTCCTTAACGGCGCCCGGATTGACGACGACAAGCTCGCCTCAGTCGCCGATCTTCTGTCAGATGCAAAGGCCGCCGGCACCGACGCGATCAAACTCAATTACGTCAACGCGCGCAGCCCGCGCTTTCACCTCCTCGATAGGGTGCTTTCCTTTGACGAGATCCAGGAAGAGGTGCTCCGACTGTCACCGCCTTTGATCATCATAGGATCCGCCGGCAGCGGCAAGACGGCGCTGATGATCGAGAAGCTCAAGATGCTGCAGGGAGATGCGCTGTATGTGACTCTCTCACCTTTTCTCGTGGAGAACGCCCGGAACCTTTACTACGCGAACCATTATGGAAACGACCGGGTTTCGGTGAACTTTCTGTCGTACCGCGAACTCTTGCAGACGGTGCTGGTTCCGCATGGGTGCGAATTGACTTTCCGGCATTTCGAACAGTGGTTTGCAAGGCACCGGCAGGCTTCAGGCATCAAGGATGCACATCAGCTCTTTGAAGAGTTTCGCGGTGTGCTGACCGGTTCGCCTGTGGACCGTCCCTATTTGTCGCGCGACGAGTACATGCAGCTCGGCGTGAGACAATCGATTTTCCTCGAGAAAGAACGATCCGAAGCCTATGCGATCTTTGAAAGGTATCTCGCCTTTCTGAACGGGTCCGATCTGTACGACAACAACATCCTTTCGTGGCGCTATCTGCCGAAAGTCAGGCCCACGTATGATTT
This sequence comes from Acidobacteriota bacterium, assembly GCA_012719355.1. GTDB lineage: Bacteria > Acidobacteriota > UBA6911 > UBA6911 > UBA6911 > UBA6911. The sequence continues at coordinate 10,259 of JAAYAM010000137.1, read as the reverse complement.
TGCGGTTATCGACGAGGTGCAGGACCTGACGAACATCCAGCTTTGTCTGATCGTGAAGCACCTGCGCAACCGTGACTCGTTCATTCTCGGCGGTGACGCCAACCAGATCGTGCATCCGAATTTCTTCCACTGGTCTCAGATAAAGACGCTCTTCTACCAGAGCCGCGAGAAGGAACGGAAAGAGATCATCCGGATCCTGCATACGAACTACCGTAATTCACCGCAGGTCACGGACATGGCAAACCGTATACTGCGGATTAAAAACGCGCGCTTCGGGTCAATTGACCGGGAGAGCAATTACCTCGTTCAAAGCATATCGGAAAACGAAGGTGAGGTGACGCTGCTTACGGCTGCTCCCGAAGTCCTGCGCTCGCTCAACAGCAAAACGGGCAAGTCAACCCGGTTTGCTGTCATCGTGCTGCGTGATGAGGACAAACCGGCGGCCCGGGAGTATTTCAATACTCCACTGTTGTTTTCGATCCAGGAAGCCAAGGGGCTCGAATACGAGAGTATCATTCTGTTCAATTTCGTGTCCGGGAATGGCAGGCAATTTCAGGAAATTGTCGAGGATGTCACACGCGATCAGCTTTTGCAGGACGAGCTGAAGTACGCCCGAGCCAGGGACAAGAGTGACAAATCGGCCGAAGCGTACAAGTTTTTCATCAACGCCTTCTATGTGGCGGTAACGCGCGCGGTGCGGAATCTGTACATCGTTGAGCGGGACCACCGGCACAGGATGATTGAACTCCTGAAACTGAAAGGGGCTTCCGAGCAGGTTAGACTGGCAAGACAGGAATCGTCGAAGGAAGACTGGGAACGCGAAGCACGGCGGCTCGAGCTTCAGGGTAAACAGGAGCAGGCGGAGCTGATCCGCAAGGATCTGCTGGGGAACAAGCCTGTCCCATGGACGGTGCTCACAAAGGAAAACCTGGATGCGCTCAAAAAGGAAGCTCTCAACCCGGAGCGCTACAACAAGCAGGCCAAGAACCAGCTTTTCGAGTACGCGATGGTCTACAGCGTCAAGCCGCTCTTCCTGGAACTTGCACGGCTGAAGTATCACCGGGCAGTCTTGCCGGGAAAGGAGGAGAGGGACGCCGTCGCCCGTAAATACCGGCAAGACTATCACGAGCGGAGCTATCCGAACCTGAAGCGCAAGATCCAGGCATACGGGATAGATTTCCGCAATCCTCTAAATCAGACTCCGCTGATGGTCGCGGCCGAGATGGGTATCGCAGACCTTGTGAAAGCTCTGCTGGCCGGAGGAGCTAATCCGGAACTGCGTGACAATTGGGGGCGAACGGCGTTTCAAATCGCACTGCGCCAGGCATACCTCGATCCGAGTTACGCGCGTGACAAGATCGGGCCGGTGTACGACCTGACTGCTCCTTCCAGCATGAAGGTCAAAGTTGAAGGGCGGCTGATCAAGCTCGACCGCCGCATGATGGAGTTCTTTCTGTTGCAGTCGATGCTCTCTGTCTTTCAGGAGATTCTGAGGCAGAAGATCGAGTGGCGGATCCCGGCGTTCGAGACCGCCGATTTCGTCTTCGCCCTGGAGCATTTCCCGGAAGGCGTCATTCCACAAAAGCGCCGAACCAGGACATACATCACGAGTGTTCTCAGCCGAAATGAGATGTTTCGGGAAGATCCTGCAAGCCGAAGACTGTTTGTGAGGGTTTCCCGTGGATTCTATCTGCCCAACCCGAGGATCGAGGTCGAAACTGGAGAGGAATGGGGCAGGATCTACGATATCATCAATCTTGACGCTCTCGAGCAGGAGAAAGACGATCAGTATTTGCAGAATCTTATAGCATATATTCGAAGACTGGATGCATAAGCGGCAATCGTCGGGCCTTCCCATGATCGTAGCCAGCCGCTATCATCGGAGAGGCCGTGTGATTCATTGTTCTACGAGGAGGACACAGTCGTGGTACGCGCAATAGCTGCAGTTTCAGTGATGATGTGGTGCTTCGTTGGTATGAGCGCAGTTTTGAAAGCTGAGATAAAGACCGAAGAGAAGAACCAGTTCAAAATGGAAGGAATGATGGGGCGTGTGATGGGCATGTTTGGCGGCAAGGCTGCCAAAGACGGCGTCGTCAGCACGACCGCGGTGAAAGGGGACAGGAAGGTAACGGTAAGCGAAAACCGGAGCGAAATCATCGATCTCGCCGAGGAGAAAGTCTATGAGATCGATCTGAAGAAAAGGACTTATAAGGTTACGACTTTCGAGGAAATGCGTCAGCGCCTGCAGAAAGCCCGCGAGGATGCCGCCAGGTCCGCAAAGGATGAAGATAAGGAAGAATCCGGCGAGAAACAGCTGGAGTTTGATTTCTCGCTTAAGGAGTCAGGACAGAAACGTACGATCAATGGCTATGATTGTCGTGAAGTCATAATGACCGTCACCGGCCATGAAAAAGGCAAATCGCTGGAAGAAGGGGGCGGAATGGTGCTGACGTCCAACATCTGGATCGGTCCCGAAGTCCCCGCCATGAAGGAATTCGCCGACTTTAACGCTCGCTATGCTAAAGCAATGGATGTCGCCTATGGATTCGGCTCGGCGGAACAGATGGCGGCAGCTACGGCACTGTACCCCGGAATGAAAGAAATGATCGAGAGAATGCAGGCCGAAAGCATGAACACTCAGGGGGTCCAGGTCCTTATTGAAACGACCATGGAAATTGTGAAGAGTGCGGCAGAGATGTCGCGAGAAAAGAAAGAGGAGAGCGAAGCCTCCAGCGCTTCACCTGCCCGGGGGCTCGGAGGCATGATCGGCCGCAGGCTTTCACGCAAGAAAGATTCTGCCGATGAGGGAAAATCAGCGAACCGCTCGCTCATCTTTACGACCAGAAACGAGCTGTTGAAGGTCGAGACCTCCGTTCCCGATTCAGACGTGGCCATTCCGGCCAATTTCAAAGAGAAGAAATAATCGACACCAGGTTTCTGTGCGGCAGCTGGGTGCCAGGCCCAGCTGCCGCACAGAAACTCATCTCCCAATGACGAAGGGGCGAACAAACTGGAGCTCTCTCATGTCGGCGGGATGAATATCGATCCGGACGTGGGATGGAACCGGTTCCGTGCCGAACATGGCGGGAGACTGAACATGCATGTGCATCAGCATGTCGTCAATGGCAGGAATCTTCGGTCCGTACTCCTGTGCGATACCATCAATGCCGCCGTTCTTGTTGATAAACACACGAATCAGCATCGGGCTTCCTTCGGCATCCGCCAACTCCCGCAATCTACCAATGTCGACATCAACAACGGCGGCAGTCATCCCCTCCCCCATGAGCAGATACCGCCGTCCTTCGAACGTCCTAAATCCGGTGCTGGCCTGTACAAGAACACCGGAAGTGTGCCGTTCGGCGTTGTCGAGGCTCGAGGGGACTACAATATTCAGGAACTGGTTCCGCGGCGGTTGTGTTCTCGACTTGAAGGCTGTGGCCACGGTTCCGTCCGGCAGGAAATCCACAACTACCGTGAAGGTAACCGCAACAGGGGTGTCGTTCAGAAGAGTAGGGAGGTAGCGCCACTGCCGGATGGCTTCGGCGGCAGCATCTGCCAGCAGAGGATGCCCTGCGACCGACCATATATCGATGACTTTTCCTTCCCCGTCAACCGTCACTTCAAATTCGGTTTCCCCCGCTATTCCGGCTCTTCTGCCGTTTTCAGGATAGACCGGCTCAGTCGTGGACACCAGTCTCGATGCCTGTACGGCGGCGCCCACTCTGAGCGGGTCTCTTGGAATGTAAGCGGGGGGCGAGCCGGCAATCTGTTTCTGCGCCGGCACAACCGCGATTTCCTGTGCATCGGTGAGAGTTGCCGTCGCCAGAAGCGTCACAAGCGCAGCGGCAAGTAGTGATGCAATCCGGCTGGGAGGTTTGAATTGCGTAATCCTGGTCAGTCTCCTTTCAATTTGGGTTCTGTTTTCCACGATGGCAGCGACGACGGGGAGGCGACGGCTCCGTATGTAACTCTCCAGCAGATTGACAATGGTATCGGCGTAGCGTTCACTGCCGCCGTCCGGCATGCGGCGGAGCGCCAGCGCGTCCGAGGCAGCGTCGCGGTCGGCGCGCATGCGTGCAAACGCCCACCAGATGAGGGGATTGAACCAGTGCAAAGCCTGCAGGACTGCGACCAGCCAACTGAGCCAGAGGTCGCCCCGCTTCAGATGGGCCAGCTCGTGCAGGAAGATGCAGCGCAATTCCTCAAGCGGAATCCGGTCCGCCAGATGCTCCGGCAGTAGTATTCGCGGACGGAGACAGCCGAACAGCGACGGGCTTTGCACCTGGCCGGTGAAGGCCAGCCCCACAATCGTCCGCACACCCATCGCCTGCTTGCAGTCCTCCAGCAGTTCCAGCATGGTTTTGGTTCCCGCATCGCGAAAATGTTCCGTTGTGTCACGCATGCGCATCAAGGCCCCATCCCGATGAGTCACAGGGACCGTGGTGCAGAGAAGGTTCCAACGCAGGTAACGGAGCGGATCGCAAACCACAGCATCGAGTCCCGTTAGGGACGAGACGAGAATAGCCCGGCACGTGAGTGCCGGGACCGTCAAACCGCAAAAGAAAGATCAAGTCCCATCGGGACGACCGAACAATGTTGCGCTCTGCGTCGTTGTAGCGGCAGAATCTTGCGGCTGTGCGAGCCTTGATCTGTGGCATAATCGGCTGTCCGCTTCGAGTGCAAAACTTTAACGAATGAGAGAGTTCAAAGATGATGATCCTCAAGAAGACCACCGTGTTCTTAGCGATGGTGATTCTCCTTCTGACCGCAGGCTCGGCGCAAACCCCACGCGACTCGGCATTGCTTCGCCATGAGAAGGAAATCGATGCCCTCATCAAACAAATGACACTCGAAGAAAAAGTGGCGATGCTGCATGGAAAACACATGTTCGTTTCCGCCGGGGTGGAACGTCTGGGAATCGCCGACATGAAATACACTGACGGGCCTTTCGGCATTCGCGAAGAATTGCAGCCGAACAGTTGGAACCCATTGGGCCTGGAGAATGACAAGGCGACGCTTTTCCCGACGGGTTCAGCGCTGGCCGCCACCTGGAGCGAGGAACTGGCGTACGAATATGGCGTTGCCATGGCGCGTGAAGCACGGTTTCGGGGGAAGGATATGCTCCTTGGCCCGGCCATCAACATCCAGCGAATCCCGACAGGCGGACGCACCTATGAGTATCTGAGTGAAGATCCATTCCTGAGCTCACGGCTGTCAGTCGGCTACACCAAAGGCGTGCAGGACAACGGCGTCGCGGTCTGCCTGAAGCACTACGCGCTGAACAGCCAGGAGAACAATCGGGGAACGGTCAATGTCATTATCGGTGAACGCGCCATGAGGGAGATCTATCTTGCTCCCTTCAAAGCGGCGGTGACCGAGGCGGACGCCTTTGGAGTCATGGCGGCTTACAACAAGGTAAACGGCCGATGGTGCGCGGAAAATGACGTGCTGCTCAACAAAATCCTTCGCGATGAGTGGGGATTTGCCGGCATGGTTATTTCCGACTGGGGCGGGACCCACAGCACGGTGGATGCAATAAAGAACGGCTTGAATGTTGAAATGCCTGATAAACGGTTTTTCGGTCAGGCTTTGCTCGATGCAGTGAAATCCGGATTGGTTTCTGAAGACATCATCAATCAGCGGGTCCGCGAAATTCTGAGGGTCAGGCTGGCAATCAAGCCGGTTCCCGCGGAAGACGCCAACAAGGAAATCACTTCTCAGCCGCCGCAGCAGCAAACGGCATACAAGGTTGCATCCAAATCCATCGTTCTTCTGAAGAATGACGGCGTGCTGCCGTTGCAGCTGAAAGGCAAACCGAGAATCGCCGTCATCGGTGCCAACACCGTTCAGACTATGGCAACCGGCGGCCTGGGCGCAGGCGTCAAGACGTTGTATGAAGTCACGCCGCTTGAAGGATTAAAGAACAGGATCGGCGACAGGGCCGAAATCATCTTTGCCAAAGGATACGAACCGGCTGCGCCCGGTTTGGGCAGCCCTTTCAGAAAGAGATCGCCGGAAGAAATAGAAAAGGAGAATCGGGAAAGGCAGCAGACTGCTGAGAAGCTGGCGAAAGAAGCCGTAGCTGCGGCGGCAAAGGCGGACATCGTTCTCTTCATTGGAGGGAATAACCGGCAGGTCGAAACCGAAGGCCGTGATCGGGACGATATATCGCTGCCTTTCGGGCAGGACGACTTGATGCGCAAAATCGCTGAAGTGAACCGGAACATCGTCACCGTGTTGGCAAGCGGCGCCCCCAATGACCTTAATGTCGTGCAGGGCGTTTCCAGGGCCCTGGTTATCTCCTGGTTCAACGGCTCCGAAGGGGGCAATGCGCTTGCCGACGTGCTTATCGGAAAGATTTCGCCGAGTGGACGTTTGCCGTTTACTCTTCCGGTAAAGCTCGCGGATTCGCCCGCCTATGCCCTGGGCAACTATCCGCAGGGAAGAAGAGGTACCGATGTTTTTGCCAACCTGGTTTCACAGATCACTCCGGGCGCCAAACCGGAAAAGGAAACCACCGCCAGACCGGCAGGCGGCGATCCCAATACCGCCGTCTATTCAGAAGAATCCCTGGTAGGCTATCGCTGGTTCGATACCCGGAAAACGCCGGTTATGTACCCGTTCGGACATGGTCTTACCTACAGCAAATTCGAGTACAAGACGCTTTCCATCGACAGGAACTTGTACGGCAAAAGCGATACGATAAATGTTTCCTTTAACCTGAAAAATACCGGAGCCGTGGCGGCCGAAGAGGTCGTGCAGGTTTACGTCCGCCGCATAAATCCGTCGGTTGAATGGCCGTACAAGGAGCTCAAGGCATTCTCACGCGTGGCCCTCAATCGCGGGGAAAGTAAAACGGTCACGCTGCAGATCCCGGTAAAAAGCCTGCAGTATTGGGACGAAAAACTGCACGCGTGGAATGACGATCTCTGTGACATCGAGCTCCTGGTAGGTGCTTCGGCCGGCGACATAAAACTCAAAAAGACCGTTCATCTGAAGTAAACCACCTGGCTAAACCTTTGTCTCGTTTCCACGAGATGCGGGAACCGGATCCGCGGCTGTGCGTATTGACTGCATTGGGGAGCTCGTGGATAAGACAAAGGAAAGCTCGTGGATGATTTTGACGTAATAAACAGGGTTCAAGCAGGAGACGTTGAAGCCTTCTCGATTCTGGTGGAGAAGTATCACCGGCACCTTCTGAACTTCATCTTCCGCCTCACGGGTGACGAGCAGCTCGTCGAGGATATCGGCCAGGACGTCTTCCTCCGCGTCTACAAATCGATAAGGAAGTTTGACATCGAGCGGGGCGTCCCTTTTTCTGCCTGGCTTTTCATCACTGCGCGAAACCGGTGCATCAGCGAATTCAGGAGAAGGAGCCTTCCGCTTATCCCTATCGGTGAGACGACTGATTTCAGAGACGGGCAGAGGACACCGGAAGAGACGGCGGCCCTGAAGGCATTCGCTGGAGCCGTATAGGAAAACAGGTGTCCCGCTAGGGTACTGCGCGTAAGCCGCTTGTTCGTCTGCCACGCTAATTTGCTTTGCTCGCCTGAAGGAATTGGGGAAGAATAGGGATCATCAATATTCCCGAAGTGGAAGGAGACGCCGGTATGCCATACACCTATGACGAATTGAAAGGCAAGACTGTTGCGGAACTGCGCGAAATCGCCGCAGGAATTGAGCACGAAGCAGTTCAGGGATATACGCAGCTGAACAAGGAGCATCTTCTGGCGGCGTTGGCAAAGGCCCTGAATCTCGACACCCACACCAGGCACAAGGTCACAGGGATCGATAAAGCTAATGTGAAGTCGCAGATGAAAGCGCTGAAGAAAGAGCGCGACGCCGCACTCGAGACTCACGATCGCGCCCAATTGAAGAAAGTCAGGCGGCAGATGCACGCACTGCGCCGCTCGCTGCGCAGGTCCGCGGCCTCTGTGGCGAAAAAGGAAAAGAAGTAGTCGGCCCGGGCAACTCTGATCAATCTCGAGTGCGCGGAAAGGGAAGAGTGTCAGCCATGAGAAGACTGTGCATTGCGTTGATGGCTTCCGGCTGGTTGCTGACTTGGTCAGCAACCGCTTCGGCTCAGTTTACGAAGAACTGGCCCGCAGATGAGCCCAAACCCTGGGAAGACCCGCAGATAGTCTCGATCAACCGTCTGCCGGCGCACGCCACCATGTATCCGTTCCCGGATCTGCAGGGGGCGCTGACGGGCGGGAAGGCAGAGTCGCCGTGGATTAGCTCGCTGAACGGGACCTGGCGGTTTCACCTCGCAAAGAATTTGGCTGAGGCCCCGGACGGTTTTTATCGAGATGAGGCGAGCCTGCAGGGGTGGAGCGAAATCAAGGTGCCGTCGAACTGGGAGTTGCATGGCTTCGGAATCCCGATCTACACCAACAGCAAGTACCCGTTTTCGCCCGTGCGCCCGCCGCTGGCCCCTGAACCTGACAACCCGATTGGGTCCTACGTCCGCACTTTCACTGTGCCGGCCGAATGGCAGGGACGGCAGGTTACGCTGCACTTCGGCGGTGTGACCTCATCGTTCTTCGTTTGGGTCAACGGCCGACGGGTAGGATACAGCGAGGATATGGCATTGCCGGCCGAGTTTGATATCACGCCTTTCATCCGGGTCGGCGAAAACAGGCTGGCGGTGCAGGTCATGCGCTGGCCTGACGCCTCCTACCTTGAGGATCAGGACCACTGGCGCCTCTCCGGCATCCACCGTGACGTCTACCTTGTGGCCCGTCCGCGTGTGCAGCTCTACGATTTCTTTGCCCGGCCCTCGCTCGATGATGCGTTCGTCAACGGGACACTCGATATCCGGCCGGAAATCCAGAACTACTCAGGCGAGCCGATCGACAACTGGCGAGTCGAGGCGCAGCTGTACGATGCCGGACTCAAGCCTGTGCTTGACACGCCGGCTTCAATCGACGTGCGACGCATCGTCCGCCAGAGTTACCCGATCCACGGTACCGTACCGTTTGTCCTGATGACTCTCCAGGTGCCGAACGTGCGCAAGTGGAGCAACGAAGACCCGTACCTCTACCGGCTCGTGCTCACGCTCAAGAACGCGAGCGGCGCAACTGTTGAGGCGGTAGCGACGAACGTCGGCTTCCGCGAAGTGAAGGTCGCTGACGGACAGCTTTGGGTGAACGGGCGGCCTGTGATTCTGCGGGGTGTGAACCGCCACGATCACGATCAGTACGAAGGCAAGGCAATCACGGTCGAGGTCATGAAGCGGGATCTCGAAGTGATGCAGAAACACAACATCAACGCGGTGCGGACGGCGCATTATCCGAATCCTCCTGAGCTCTACGAGCTGTGCGACCGTTACGGCATGTACGTAATGGATGAAGCGAACCTGGAGACACACGCGCTGGGCGGCTGGTTCTCAAACCAGCAGGAGTGGGCACACGCATTTCAGGAACGCGGACTGCGGATGGTGGAGCGTGACAAGAACCATCCTTCCGTCATCATCTGGTCGCTGGGCAATGAGTCCGGGACCGGTCCCAACCACGCGGCCATGGCCGGATGGATCCGCGACTTTGATCCCGCGCGCCCCATCCACTACGCCGGTGCTGCGGGCGGGCGGGGCGACCGTGTGCTCGACTATGAGTATGCCGATTTTGTGAGCCGCATGTATCCATCGCTCGAAGACACGGTACGGCTGGCGACGCAGGAGGGCGAAACGCGACCGTTCGTCCTGATCGAGTACGCGCACTCGATGGGAAACTCAACGGGCAACCTGCAGGAGTACTGGGACCTGGTGCAGCGGTATCCGCGGCTTATAGGAGGTTTCATCTGGGATTGGAAGGACCAGGGCATCGTCAAGAAGAATGCCGACGGGGAATGGTTCTGGGCTTATGGCGGCGATTGGGGACCACCCGACGTGCCCAGCGATGCGAACTTCATGATTAATGGACTCGTCTGGCCCGACGTGACTCCGAAGCCTGCACTCAGCGAAGTGAAGAAGGTCTATCGCTACGTGTTCTTTGAACCTGAGGACTTGAAGGACGGCCGCATCAAGGTACGGAACGATTACAGCTTCACGGATCTTTCGGCATTCCGCCTTGAGTGGGAAATAACGGCCGACGGCGTGCGTGTTGAATCCGGCATCGTTGATGATCTGCGCGGGGCTCCTGGTGAGACGGTGTCGGTGCGGCTCGGATATCGGCTTCCTGACGCTGCTCCCGGCGTGGAGTATTTTCTGAACCTGAGTTTGAAGTATCGTGAGGCCAATCGGCTTCTGCCTGCGGGACACG
>JAAYAM010000136.1 GCA_012719355.1 Acidobacteriota bacterium | reverse complement strand
TAACCGCTTATGGTGTTCTGAAAATAAGTGAAGCCGTCCAGAAATTCAACCTCACGAGGATACAGATTAGCTATATGGTCAAAATAGTCCGACTGAAACGAGTCGAGGATAATCACCAGAATATTGTGTTCCTTCCCGAACTCGAACAAATTATCGAATTGGACCGTATCCTTCTTGGGTTGGGGTTGATAATCAAACCAATAGCCGCTTGCCAACGAGAGGACGGCCAAAAGCCCAGTGACTCGCTCCACATGACGAATGGTTCTCGTGCTTCGGATCGCAATGTATATGGCGACAATCAGAAGAGCGATCCATATGACCGCCTCCATCCACATATGCAGCCGCCAGCGAGCCCAGTCCATTCCTCGCCCATCGAGAGGGCCGAATGGCCAAATTAAAACCTGACTTTGAATCCACAGACAGGCGGCCACCCCCAATGACAAGCCTCTCGCGACTCGATACGCTGTTGGATACCTCGACAGGACAGACAGAACCGAAAAGAAGACAATCGAAAGTGCGATGAAAACACCGACTGCGGGAAGCACAACGTCGGACAGCGAGAATGACAGCTCGTTTGAGTTGCCGAAGCAGAAGGTGAATGGCGCAACGAGCGTTAAAATGAGCGGCAAAAGCAGCGCTGATATGAGCTTGTCCAAGAAGAAAGGATGATTGTTTTTCTCCATGTGTATTGATCTATTCCAGATATCGAGCAGCTCCGAAAAACGCACTCTTGATCAGCGTTTCATCAGGCCTTCTCACGTTCCGGCTTTTGCCATAAGATACAGTACCCGGTCTGATCCACTCACTTCTCGGGAATCAATGATCGAGAAAAGGGCGCCAAAAGCGCGTTCAAAGCCTTCTCTCGTGTAGTCGGGAAAAATGTCTTCCCGTGAAGAGAGAAGACGCTGTACCTGCGAATCATTCTTCGGAACGAATTCGATTATGAGGGAGCGGCAGACAGAGGCGAAAAAGCGGGCGATTTTTTCCAGCGGCACATTGTTCGATATCGCCAGATGATGAATCAGCGCAAGCGCCATTGCGGCATCCACAGGCCCTCTTTGGACCACAGACTCCCGTTCTTCATTTTGCCATCCCAAAGCGGGACTCGGATTGGTCAGGTCCAACACAAGAGGCAGAAGATTGCTTTCCCGCCGTGCAACGCAATCACGATAATTCTTCTCTACCGCCGCGGGATCTATGTCAAACGAGACTGTTGGGATCCCCTGCTCGCTGGCAATGCGGCTGAAGACCCCCGTATTGCCCCCGAAATCCCACAGGGAATCCGGTGCCATTCGTGCAATGAATTCCTTTACCAGTGCGGCTTTGTCTTGAAACGCGCCGTCGGAGTAGTTGGTGTTGTCATAGTAATCCGCCCACTCCGTCCCCTCGGGCTTATAGCTGAGCCCGCCTATCGCAGAAGAGAGGCTCGAAAGCAATGCCCGCAACGCCTGCAACTTCACCTTCCTGCCAGACATCTTCTTCTTCTTTGCAGCAAGCTCGGTGTCCGGCCGAGAATCGCCGTACTTTGTCAGGCTCCGAGCGTGAAGGTGAATATGAATGAGAAGCGACATTTTCAACCTTGATCTGACTGGAAGCAACTTTGACGCAAAGTCCAGGGGTATGCCGTCGATAAAGTCGCGCAACATCAAACCAAGCCGAATGTCGACAAAAGCCATTAAAGCCAGCGGCGCCAGGAAATGCTGGCAGAACTGGCGATATGGAATCCAGGGTTCGCCTTCCTTGTACTCTTCAAACGACAGGGTATCTATCAGAAGCGGCTTGCTGTTCCGAAACTGAATGTTGTAGGCGCTGGCATCCTTCAGGGTCATGCCATGGCGCAATGCAATCTCCTGTATCCGAAGCGTTGCGCGTGCCGCCGCCTTCAGTTGACTGAAACTCCATTCATAAGGAAAGGAAATAAACGGAATACGTTCTGGTTTGATAATCCTGAAGGCTTTATCGGGTTGTGGTGAAGGAACGTCGGCGTCTTCGTGGGCTACCATCAAGCCGGCTGTCGTGAGAGCGCCATACAACCCGGAGTCCATCAACCTGGTGTAATCCGCCCTGCAACGATCATTAACCTGGCGATACAACACCCCATCGTGCAGGAACACAAATCCATCAGGATCGCGAAACGAACTTGCTACGATCGTCATCCCAGCCATTATTCGACTTCGGTTTCATCGGTACTCTGTGATGAGCCGCGGCCGAACAATCCCTTCACCTTGGCCCACCAGAATCTTCCGGCCGCCGCAGCCGCCAAAAAGGCGACGATCAGAGCCTGATAAATCACACTTCCTGTTCCGGGATCCAGATACGCATATGCCGGAACAGATACGGTGAGGGTAACTACCAACGCAAGAAACACCGGGAAATACCTGCTGCTCTTCATGTTCTTTCGCCCTAACAAACCTTGTTTGAGAGACTCCTGTGATAACTTAGCTGTGACTTTTCCCGTTTTCGCGAGCAACGGGCAATTTGCAACGCCTAGCATACAGGATGTTTCGAGTCTCTCAAAGATAAATCCTTGCCTTCACGCATCTACTCCTTCACTGTCCAAGGAGGCCATTCCCCTTATGAAAATCAGAGTCATGTCATGCCTGTCTCAAGCTTTGCGCGCATCCTGGCATTTATTGCCAGGATTGGTAACATTTATCCAGAAGTCCGGAAATGACGAGAACAGGATTAAATGGAATCGGGATCTTGCTGGCAGTCGTGCTGTGTCGGGGCTGCGGAGCAAACGATCGGGAGGCCACGATGACAACAATGGTCGCGACGTTCGGGAGCGGGTGCTTCTGGTGCACGGAAGCCGTGTTCGAAAGGCTCGCAGGCGTCAAGGAAGTCGTCTCAGGATACTCCGGCGGCCATGTCGACAACCCCACTTACGAACAGGTGTGCTCCGGTACCACCGGACACGCCGAATCGGTCCAGATTACCTATAATCCGGCAGAGGTGTCCTACGATCAGCTCCTCGAGGTCTTCTGGAAAACTCACGACCCGACCACCAGAAACCGCCAGGGGAACGACATAGGTCCGCAGTACCGCTCCGTCATTTTCTATCACGACGAGGAACAAAGGAAGCTGGCGCAGTCATACAAGGACAAGCTCGAGGCGGAAGGTATCTGGGATCGCCCGATCGTCAGTGAGATCGTCCCGTTCACTAGGTTCTGGCCGGCGGAAGACTACCATCAGGGCTACTACGATAACAATCCCACGAAACCCTACTGCTCCGTGGTCATCACTCCGAAGATTGAAAAGTTCGAGTCGGTTTTCAAAGACCGGCTGAAAACCAGATGACGAGAGTGAGGATCCTCCGGTGGCGGAGAAATCACATCTTTGCGCAAACCTTTCTTGAGTAGAAAGAGTTCAGCCCCCATCCTCCCGCGAATTCCAGCGGTCTCTTTTATTCAACTGAAATGAGCTGCTTTTGATTGTATTCTAGTTCCTATCAAAACGAGTAAGGTTCTCGCTGGGCCTCGAGGGGCAGCTGGTTCTATGTAACAAAAAGTCGGTGCAAAGACTGACAAGGAGAACCTGTGGTTTCGCTAGAAGAGATCATAGAGATTGCTTCCAGCCATGGAGAAACTGATGTAGGTTATCTGCGCCACCACTATGGCAGATTCCTGTCGACGCTGCATGAATTCAACTCGACTTGGGACACGAATCAAGGAAAGAACGTACTGGACATCGGAGCGCATTGGCTGCATCAGAGTATTCTCTGGCGCCGGGCCGGGTTTGACGTCACTGCGGTAGATCTTCCCTCAACTTTTGAGCTCTCGAGCGTACAAGCTCTGGCGCGCGAAGAAGGTATCAAGCTTCTTTGTTGTCCCGATTTGGAGCAAGCCACAATTCTCGGCGAACTGCCGGAGAGCCATTTTCATGTCGTTCTACTGACTGAAGTAATCGAGCACTTCACCTTCAATCCGGTCGAGTTCTGGAAAAGAATATACCGCCTCCTGGCACCTGGAGGAAGAATCGTCGTTACGACACCCAATTACTATTCCTGGAAGGGTCGGGCCTGGAATCTGTGGCGATTTATCAGTGGATGTGGGGGTGGTATTTCGGTCGATGATATCATTAACATGCGAACTTACGGTCATCATTGGCGAGAGTACAGTAAGCGGGAGCTGATCCACTACTTCCGGCTGCTTTCACCTGATTTCATCACGATTAAAGCAAAGACAGTCAGGAACTACTATCCGAGGGAAGGCGATACATCCCCCGAGCTGATAGAAAAGATGTGGGAACTGATTCCGGCCTTGCGACTAAATCTTCATCTCGAGGTGGAGTTGAGAGTAAAGGAAAGAGGCATTGTGGCGGTGCCATCCTGGTGAAGCTACCGAACCGATTTTGCGCTCCCATGACCTGATGTCCGCGATCCTGTGCTGACAAGAAGCGGTTGGCCTTCATTGCCCAAATCAAGCGGAGCATTCCAGCTATGCAACATGGATGACATTGGTGAATCTAAAGCAGGATCTAAAACGTGGCGGAGAGGGAGGGATTCGAACCCTCGACACCGGTTTCGCCAGTGTAACTGCTTAGCAGGCAGCCCTGTTCGGCCACTCCAGCACCTCTCCGCAGCCTTTGCTTGAGCGGACTCATAGTATCTGATTCATACCTCAAAATCTACCCTGAAAGCAGAAAAGCGCTCATAGGGAAGACACATCTGATCGACCCTGACTATCGCGGCCAGGATATGGTAAGCTTGCAATCTTTAAGGGAACTAAATGCTAAAGCACAAAGAGGTTCGAGTCCGTTTTGCCCCGAGTCCCACCGGATACCTTCATGTCGGAGGAGCCCGCACGGCGCTCTTCAACTGGCTTTTCGCACGCCATCACAACGGCAGATTCATCCTCCGCATCGAGGACACCGATTTTACCCGCTCGTCAGAAGAGATGGTGGAAGGAATCCTGGAGGGCATGCGCTGGCTCGGACTTGACTGGGACGAGGGTCCTTACTTCCAGTCGCAACGGATCGAACGCTACCGAGAATTCGCCGACAAGCTACTCCAGGGCGGCAGCGCCTACCGCTGTTTCTGCAGAGTTGAAAACAACAGCGCCGGAGGCCTCGGGCACCCCTGCCGATCCCTGACACCGGCCGAGTCGGCGGCAAGGGCGAACTCAGGCGAAGCATTTGCCGTCCGCTTCAAAGTTCCCGGAGACAAAACGACATTTCAGGACCATGTCTTCGGAAGCATTGAAGTCGACAACTCGGTCCTCGAGGATTTCGTCCTGCTCAGGTCGGACGGAATTCCCACCTATCATCTCGGAGTCGTGGTGGACGATGTCGATATGGGTATCACGCACGTGATCCGCGGCGCCGACCATATTTCCAATACACCGAAGCAGATCCTGCTGTACCTGGCCGCCGGCTGCCCGACCCCTGAGTTCGCGCATCTCCCGCTCATTCTCGGTCCGGATAAACAGCGCCTCTCCAAACGGCACGGTGCCACGTCTGTCATGGCGTATGCAGAAGCCGGCTACCTCCCCGATGCGTTCTTCAACTTCCTGGCGCTGCTCGGCTGGTCGCCGGGAGACGATCGTGAAATGCTCACACGTGAGGAGCTGATACGACTCTTCTCTCTCGAGGGAGTCGGGAAAGCCGATGCCGTATTCGGTCTCGATAAACTCGACTGGTTCAACAGCCAGTATCTCCGGAATGCATCACCGGAGGTCCTGCGCCGGATTGCTATGGAGGAATTGCAGGCCGAAGGTATTATGCCGTTTTCCCCCGGCCGGATTGATGCGGCGCTTGCGCTTCTGAAGAGCCGTATCCGCAAGGTGAAAGACTTCAGCACGGTCTTCAGGGCTTTCTTTGCCGACGATTACCCATACGATGAGGCTGCCGCAGCCAGGTTTCTGAAGGAACCGGCGCTCAGGAACCTCATTCCGGAATTGCTGTCGAGATACCGGCAGGATGCCGCGTTCGCCCTCGAGTCGACCGAAGAAACGCTGCGCCGTTTCGCCGAAGACAAGGGTGTCAAGGCAGGACTGCTCATTAACGCATTGCGAGTCGCACTCACCGGGCAGGGAGTTGCTCCCGGTTTGTTCGAAATCATGCAGGTTCTAGGCCGGGAAAAAACCCTCTCCCGGATCGAACGTCTCGCAGAATATCTCCAGGACCAATGACGGTTCAAAAGGGGCTTCCATGACCAAGCTAGGGGTAAACATCGATCATATCGCTACCATCCGGCAGGCTCGCAGAGCCATCGAACCTGATCCGGTCGCGGCTGCCGTACTTGCCGAACTTGCGGGAGCCGACGGTATCACGGTACATCTGCGCGGCGACCGCAGACATATACAGTACAGCGATGTGCTGCGGCTGCGCGAATCCGTGACAACCCGGTTGAACGTCGAAATGGCGGCAACGGCAGAGATGATCCAGATGGCGCTTGAGCTGAAACCCGATCAGGCCACGCTCGTCGCCGAACGGGAAAGTGAAATCACCACCGAAGGTGGACTGAACGTAATCGGAACTCCGGAATCGGTCTTCAAGGCGATTGAAACCCTCACAAACGGAGGTATTCAGGTAAGCCTGTTCATCGATCCCGAGCAGGAGCAGGTTGACGCCGCAGCCGATCTCGGAGCTCTCATGATCGAACTGAACACGCGCGCCTTCTCGGAAGCGTCTCCCAAGAGTCCGGATCTGGCAGGACCGGCGTTGTCCCGCGAACTGACCAAGATAGTCCAGGCATCGGAGCGCGGCAGAAAGAAGGGGCTCAAGGTTCTTGCCGGCCACGGTCTCACATACCGGAACGTGCGCGTGATCTCCGACATTCCCGAAATCGAAGAGCTTAACATAGGCCACAACATCATTGCGCGGGCCGCCCTCGTCGGAATGGAGCGAGCAGTCAGGGAAATGCTTCAAGCGATGGGGAGATGAGCCCGCCCCGGAATCGCGCGGCCATGGTGCCCCGGGGAAAACTCTATCTGGTTGCCACTCCGGTGGGAAATCTCGAGGATATCACGCTCCGTGCGCTGAGGATCCTGAAGGAAGCGGACCTGATTGCGTGCGAAGACACCCGGTATACAGCCAGGCTCCTCAGCAGATACGAAATCGCCACCCCCAGGGCGAGCTATCACGACTTCAACGAGGAAAGCCGCACGCCGCGGTTCATCCAGATGCTGCGCGAAGGCAGGAATATCGCACTGGTAAGCGATTCGGGAACGCCCCTGATCTCGGATCCGGGATACGAACTCGTCTCATCCTGCCGCCGCGAAGGAATAGACGTAATTCCCATTCCGGGACCTTCCGCGGCGATCGCAGCGTTAACAGGTTCGGGCCTTCCCGCCGACAGCTTCTTCTTCGGCGGCTTTCTTCCGTCTAAGTCCACGCTGCGCAAACGCAGGCTCGAGCAACTCTCCGGAATTCCAGCAACTCTCGTTCTGTATGAAGCGCCGCACAGGCTCCTGGCATCCCTTGAGGACATGATCGGGGTGCTCGGATCACGGCGCGCCTGTATTGCGCGGGAGATCAGCAAAATCCACGAAGAATTCGCCCAGGGAACGCTTCCCGAACTTCTGGAGGAATTCCGCTCCCGCGCCACGGTTCAAGGAGAAATTACCCTGGTGATCGACCGCGGCGGGGACACGCCGGAACCTGCCGAATGGCCGACATCAATCAGGGAGCACCTCGCGGAAGAGATTCAGAAAACCGGTCTGCCACGCAACGAGGCTTTGAAATCGGTCGCAAGGCAGCGAGGGCTCTCTCGTCGAGAGGCGTATCAGGAACTGCTCAGGGAACAGGAAGCGAACCGCGAGGAGCCGGAGTGATTCTCCGCCGCAGTCCAGTTCATGGGATGATTCCCTTCCCATCGAGCTCGCCCGGCAGAAATCCGGCTTTTCTCCCCTCGTCGTAAACTTCGGCACGCTCCCGCCGCAGCTGTTTCAGGTTCATCTCGAGTTCTTCGATCTCCTCGGTCAGGCGGCTCTGCGCATCAGCGCCCTTGCCGCTCCCGGGCGCTTCTCCTTTCTTTCTCGATTCCCGGTGCAACGACTGCAGCCGTGCCCGACGAAGCTTGAGGCGGTTCTCCTCCTGCCTGATTCTCCTGTCCAGTTTTTGAATGGCGCGTCTGAAGCTGCGTACGGAAGATTCGCTCTTTGACACGGACTTGGCAGAATTGGAAGACTGCCGCGGTCGTTCTTCCGATGTGCTCAGGTTGCCCTGCGAATCCTCTGCCGCTTCAGTAATCACCTTCGCCTCGATTCCCTCCTGCTCCAGCCGTTTCCTCCGCGCCGCTTCCTCCCGCGCAAAATCCGCCAGAGACTGCAGCAGGAACGCCGCACAGATCACGGCAAGACATTTCGCCGAGATGCTCATGCTTACTTAACGGCGTTTTCCGTTTTTGAGCCAAAGAAAGTGCAGATCCGTCGGAAGAATCAGATCTTCAGTGGGGGAGCATCCACAGGACAGGCACGGGCATACGCATCGGCCAGTCTCAGGAGGGTTCCTTCTTCAAACTGGTTGGCGAGCATCTGAAGCCCGACAGGAAGGCCGCCTTTGGTAAATCCGCAGGGGACCGAAAGAGAGGGGATTCCCGCCAGATTCGCCGTCACGGTGTAGATATCGGACAGATACATCGCCAGCGGATCCGACATCTTTTCCCCCAGCCTGAAGGCCGGCGTCGGGCTGACAGGGCTCAGCAGGGCATCGACCTTCTCAAAGGCGCGGTCGTAGTCCTGTTTTATGAGCGTCCTGACGCGCATGGCACGGCCGTAATACGCTTCGTAATAGCCTGATGAAAGTGCATAGGTACCGATCATGATGCGCCGCTTGACCTCGGCGCCGAATCCCATGCTGCGCGTGCGCCGGTACATATCCTGCAAGTCCGCAGGATCAGGAACCCGGAAACCGTACTTAACACCGTCGTACCGGGCCAGATTTGAGCTGGCTTCGGCCGGAGCGATTATGTAGTAATCCGCGATCGCATATTTTGTATGAGGCAGAGAGATCTCGACCAGCTCGCAGCCAAGGGATTCCGTATTCCGGATTCCCGTTTCGATGATCGATTTTACTTCCGGATCGAGGCCCTCGCCGAAAAACTCTCGTGGAATTCCGAGGCGCATTCCTCTGACCGGCTTGCTCATTTCGGCAAAGTAATCGGGCACCGGGAGAGGGACGGAGGTGGAATCGCGCCGGTCGCGGCCTGCGATGTAGGTCAGAAGCAGTGCCACGTCACGAGGATTCCGCGCTATCGGAGATATGCAGTCGAGAGAAGAAGCGAAGGCCACCAGGCCGTAACGCGAAACCCTTCCGTAGCTGGGCTTTAAGCCCACGACATTGCAGAACGATGCCGGCTGCCGGACGGAGCCTCCGGTCTCGGACCCGAGCGCAAGAGGGGCCATCTCGGCGGCCACGGCCACAGCACTCCCGCCGCTGCTCCCTCCTGAAACCCGGTCGAGATCATACGGATTCCGAGTCGGATGAAACGCCGAATTCTCGGTGGAGGAGCCCATGGCGAATTCGTCGCAATTCGCTTTTCCTATGATTACGGCTCCGGCTTCCTCGAGCCGCTCGATAACGGTGGCATTGTACGGCGGAACGTAGTTCTCCAGGATCCGGGAACCGCAGGTGGTTCTCAGGTTCCGCGTGCAGATGTTGTCCTTTACCGCCACCGGAACTCCTGCAAGCGGTAATCGTCCGTTCTTCACCTTGCGGTCTATTTCGCCGGAGCGTTCCAGAACCTTTTCCGAATCGCATGTAATGAATGCGCCCAGCTTCCGGTTTGCCTCCTCGATGCGCCGCAACGCCATCGCGGCGACTTCCTTTGCTGTGATCTCGCCTGAATTGACTGCATCCCGTATTTGATGAGCATCTCTGAGATTCATGCCGACCGTCCAGATCAGATAACTTTGGGTACGCGAAAGTGTCCCGAACCGTGGTCCGGGGCATCTGCAAGACTCTCTTCAACCGGGAGCGACGGTTGAACTTCGTCTTCCCGGAACATGTGTTTCTCGAAATCGGGCGTGAGTGAGACGTGACTTGTCGGCGGCACATTCTCCACATCCACCTGTTTCAGCTGTTCGATGTAGTCGAGGATGTGCTGAAACTGAACGACGAAGGTATCCAGCTCTTCTTCGCTGAAGCGGAGCTTTGCCAAATCGGCGATCTTCAGAACCTCTTCACGTGTTATTGCCATTGATCTAATCTCCACCGGAACCGCACTTCCGGTCCAGCCACCGGAAATAGCGCAATGCGTTTTCCTTGTCACTTCGGATATGCGCGACCAGGTCTTCGCTGCCCGAAAAGCGTCGTTCATCACGCAACCGCACCAGGAACTCCAGAACGCCTTCCTTCCCGTAGATATCCTGGTTGAAGTCCAGCAGATGCGTCTCGATACTGAGAGAGGAAACGTCAGGATTGACGGTGGGGCGAAAGCCGATGTTGGTGACGGCTTTGTGTCTGCGTCCCTCGACGCTGAAGAATGTTACGTAAACACCTCTCCTCGGAATCAACTCGTTCGGAGTATGGAGGTTCGCGGTCGGAATGCCGAGCCTGGTTCCCAGTCCGCTCCCGCGCGTCACCACTCCCTTCAAGGCAAAAGGGCGTCCCAGCAGACGCCGTGCCAGTCCGATCTGGCCGGAAAGGAGCGCCTGCCTTACCGCGGTGCTCGACACCCGGTTCCCCCTGAACTGCACCTGGTGGATCTTGGCCGCGAGGAATCCTTTTTCCTCGCCGATTTCCTTCAAAAGGCTGAAACTCCCCTGCCTTCTGTGCCCGAACGCGAAGTTCGGACCCACGTAGATCTCCTTGGGATGAAGCCTGTCCCACAGTATCTTTGTGGCAAAATCGATCGCACTTGTCTGGGCAAGCTCCGTATTGAACGGTATCACGACCAGCAGCTCGATGCCGAATGAGCCGATGGTTTCGATCTTCTGGTCCAGTGTCTGGATTTGAAGCGGCGCATTGTTGGGCGCAAGGACCTGCAGCGGATGAGGATAGAAGGTGATGACGGTCGGGGTGCCGCCGAGCTCGGCGGCACGCTCGACCAGGTCGCGCATCAGGCTCTGGTGACCCAGATGGACTCCGTCAAAGTTCCCTATTGTAACAACCGGAGCCGGGTATTCAGGAGCAAGGTCCTCCAGCCGATTGACTACCTTCATGGCGTCCTTAAATCTTGATCCGGTTTGTCTTGGCCATGTACTTCATCCGGAGCTCATAAAGGACGCTTTCGAGCAGCTGCTGCTCCTCCTGGCCCAGATTCCCCTTGGTCTTCTCCTCGAGCATCGAGAGGATATCTATAGTATGCCTCGCCGCCTCGACATCCTCTTCCTTCTTGTTGGTGTAGGGATTGGGAACCTCCCCAAGGAGAACAAGCCCTTGGGTGTAATAGGACAGAATATAGGAAGGGAAATCGATAGGTGGCCGTGGAGAGGCTTGCTGCTGTGAAGAGCCGGTCTGGTCAGGCTTTTCCTCAGGCTTTCCGGAAACGTCCGGGTTACGCGGCTCGCCCTCCTCGCTGAACCCTCGTTTGTCCGTAACTCTGAACCCCTGTTCTTCCTGTTCTTTCGTCATAGCACACACCTGTTTGAATTTCGCTTGCAATGAATCAAAAATGCTACCATTTGGGCCGACCGGTGCTCAAGGTGGAAAATCGCCGACGCCGGCCGGCAGTTGACTTGGCGGGGGGCAGCTGGTAAATACCAGTAATAATGTATTTCAGCGGCCCACCTTGCTGCACCCAGCCCTCCAGACCGCCGGGAGACCAATATGGCAAGAATCTATGACGACAACTCGCTTTCCATCGGCAATACTCCCCTGGTTCGGATCAACCGCATCACGTCAGGCTTGCCCGGAACCGTAGCAGCCAAGATCGAGGGGCGCAATCCATCGTATTCGGTCAAGTGCCGCATAGGCGCATCGATGATCTGGGCTGCCGAGCGGGAGGGAATTCTGAAGCCGGGATCGGCCAGTGTCACAATCGTGGAGCCCACCAGTGGCAACACCGGGATTGCACTGGCGTTCGTAGCGGCTTCCCGCGGCTATCCCCTTATCCTGACGATGCCCGATACGATGTCTCTCGAGAGGCGCCGCATGTTGAAGGCTTTCGGAGCCAGCCTGGTCTTGACCGAGGGGACCAAGGGAATGCCCGGAGCCATTGCAAAGGCTGAAGAGATCGTGGCATCTGACAAGGACAGGTACTGGATGCCGCAGCAGTTCAACAATCCGGCGAATCCGGAGATCCACTTCCAGACAACCGGTCCCGAAATCTGGAACGACACGGACGGCAAAGCCGACATCCTGGTTTCGGGGATCGGAACCGGCGGCACCATCACCGGGGTCAGCAGGTACTTTAAGCAGGCAAAGAAGAAACCGTTGTGGAGCATCGCCGTTGAACCGGTTGAATCCCCGGTTATCACCGCCGCCAGAAAAGGTGAGCCGCTCAAACCCGGTCCGCACAAGATCCAGGGTATCGGGGCGGGATTCATCCCAAAGGTGCTCGACCTCAGTATTGTGGATGAAGTGATCGCGGTCAGCAGCGAAGAGTCGCTGGAAATGACTCACCGCCTGCACAAGGAAGAGGGGATAACGGCCGGCATCTCCTCCGGAGCCGCAATGGCGGCCGCGGCGAAAGTGGCGGCGCGTCCCGAGAACAAGGGCAAAATCATCGTCGTCATTCTACCTGACGCGGGCGACCGCTATCACTCCTCAATCCTGTTTCAGAGCATCCAGGTGTAGGGCCTGCGCAAGCGCCTCGGGATCGGTCACAGGCGCGCTGCATGCGAAGTTCTCGCATACGTAGACCGTCGGATCCCCATCAATCTGGGGCTTCCCTTCGAGGAGAGAAATGCCGCCATCCAGTCCGCATGCGACCACCTTGTTTGGGAGGTACTCCCCAAATATCCGGTCAAGAAGCTTCCTGGTTTTTTCTTCCTCCGGACGGCCGATTACGGCGACTTCTCTGGGACGGCCGACATAAAAATCCAGTGCACACAGCATATTCGGGAAGGCCGACGGATGCTGCGCCATGATTCCGGACAGGCTTTTCAGAATCGCTTCCGGATACTTTCGCCACCGGTGGTCCCCGGTCAGTTCCGCAAGACGGAGCAGGGCGTGTGCCGCGACGGAGTTGCCGGCCGGAGTGGCGTTGTCGAGAAACTCCTTGGGACGGTGAATCAGGGTCTCGTGATCTCCTGAAGTGAAGTAGAAACCGTTATCCTCCTGGTCATCCCAGAATCCGCGGATCATGAGATCCGACAGATCTTCCGCCTGCCGGACCCAGCGCGGGTCAAACGTCGCTTCATAGAGCGAAATCAATCCATCCACAAGGAAGGCATAGTCCTCAAGATAACCGCCTGCTCCTGTCCGGCCGTCCTTGTGGCTGCGGAAAAGGCGTCCGTTCTGAAACATCCGGCCGAGGAGGAATTCGGCATTGCTTACCGCAACGTCCCGATAGTCTTCCCGGACGAATGAACTGGAAGCTTCGGCGAAGCTCCGCAGCATCAAGCCGTTCCATGCCGTCAGTATCTTTTCGTCGCGCCCCGGCCTGACCCGCTTCTCCCTGGCATCAAAGAGCAACTGCCGTCCTCTCTCGATTATTGCAAGCAGAGACGATGTATCGGTCTGGTTAAGCCGCGCAACCTCACCGACCGATTTGGTGACGTGGAGGATATTCCTGCCTTCGAAATTGCCCTGCGGGGTAACGTTGAAGTAGCTGCAGAACAGGTCGCCGTCTTCCTCTCCAAGGAGAGACTTGATTTCCCCGACAGTCCACAGGAAGAACAATCCTTCCTTCCCTTCGCTGTCGGCATCCTGAGACGAATAGAAACCGCCCTCCGGAGTCCGCATTTCACGGATTACATAATCGAGCGTCTCGAAGCAGACTCTTCTGTACAGGTCATTCTTCGTCAGCAGGTAACCTTCAAGATAGGCCCTGCTCAGGAGAGCGTTGTCATAAAGCATTTTCTCGAAATGCGGCACCAGCCATTGAGCATCAACAGAGTACCGGTGGAATCCGCCCCCGATCTGATCGTAGATGCCTCCGCATGCCATATTCGTCAGGGTCTGGTCCACCATTTCGAGGTAACGCTTCTCGCGCTCGCGCAGCCATGAACGCATGAGGTAGCTCAGGGCCATCGACGGCGGGAATTTCGGCGCCCGGCCGAAGCCCCCGTATTGCGGATCATAGTTGGCGCTCAACCCGGACGCAGCCCTCCTCAGAATCTCTTCGTTCGGATCCGCCCGGACTGCTTCCGAAATGAACGGCCTGCGAATCTCTGTGACGATCGAAGCGCCATCCTGACTGATGACCTCCCGCTTCTCCCGATATGCTTTCGCGACAGCGAGAAGGACCTGGCGGAATGACGGCATGCCGTATTTCTCCTCCGGAGGGAAATAGGTGCCGCAGTAAAACGGCATCTGATCGGGAGTGAGAAATACCGTCATCGGCCAGCCGCCGCTTCCGGTCGTGAGTTGAACCGCCGTCATGTAGATCGTATCGAGATCCGGGCGCTCCTCGCGGTCTACCTTGATGTTAATGAAGTGCTCGTTCATGAGCCGGGCCGTCTCTTCATCTTCGAACGACTCGTGCGCCATGACGTGGCACCAGTGGCAGGCCGAGTAGCCGATGCTCAGCAGGATCGGCTTGTCTTCCCGCCTGGCCTTTAACAGCGCTTCTTCACCCCAGGGATACCAGTGCACCGGATTGTGGGCATGCTGGAGAAGGTAAGGGCTGGTTTCATTGACGAGCGAATTGGTGTATTTGGGTTCCGACATAAGACCAGAGTAGGCCCCCTCCCGCCTCCGGTCAACCTGCTGTCCTCGTCAGCGGGTGTAGCTTGCCTCGACGCGGCTCTGGATGCCGCCACGGGGGGTGAATTCGCCGCGGATCTTCATCGAAACGGGCTTGCAGGCTTCAACCAGATCCCGGAGGATCCGGTTGACCGCATTCTCATAGAAAATTCCAAGGTTGCGGTACGAGTTGAAGTACTCCTTCAGCGATTTCAGCTCCAGGCACCACTGGTCGGGAACGTACCTTATGTAGACGGTGCCAAAGTCAGGCAAACCTGTTTTGGGACAGATTGCGGTGTATTCAGGAACGACGATTTCGATCTCGTAGTTCGGGAACTGGTTTTCCCAGCATTCTATGGCCGGGAGTTGGGCATTGATGCCCGATTTGGCATGTACTTCAGTGTATCCTCGCATCAGCACAAACTAGCACAAAACTCCGGAAGAATCGAGCGGCGCCTTCTCGCCTTCACTGCCGTGGCGAACGGGAGCTTCTAAGCATGGTCCGGGCCCTGAAAATCCACTGCCGGTGCTCCTTCCGGAAAAAGCGGGGATTCACCCGGGCTTGCTCGAGAACCAGCGCCAGCTGGACCCTGGACTGTTCCTGATCTCCCGATTCCGCCAACGCGACCGCCAGCCAGTATCGTCCTTCCGGGTCTGAGTTGCGCCGGGAGAGAAACGCGTTGAGGAATTCGATCGCCTTCTCGAGGCTGCCGGCGTGCAGGTAGCCCTTTCCGACCTCACGGATTATGTCTCCATGACCATGCTCAGGATCGAGCCGGTAGGTCTCTTCATATTCCGCCAGAGCGTCCGACCATTCGCCACCCTGCTCAAAGGCCTGGCCCAGCGAGTAATGGTATTCCGGTTCTTCCGGCCTTATTCGCACCGCGGTGTGAAGGTACTCCCGCGCGGCGGCGAGATTGCGCTTCTTCAGGTGTATCAGGCCCAACTGATAGTGTGCGTCGGCATCCTGCGGATTCGCCGTCAGGGCGTGGAAATGCTTCTTGAAGGCGCGCTCGGTTTCGCGGCCGGCAAGATGCCCACGGATCCACTGAAATCCAAGGTAAGCGAGCAGGAGCAGCACCAGCAGCGGGAGGGCGGCGACGAACGACATCAAGACGGCGTACACAGGAAATGTAAACCACGAGAGTGCGAAAACCCCGACCGCCTGCGCCAGGGACAGGTAACTCAGCTTCTGTATCGCCCAGACGGTATACACGGCGATCAGAAGCAGAAGCACGAGCATTGCAATCGAGATACCGAAAGGCCCTACCACAAGAAACTGCGGGAAGAAGTACTGCAAAGGAGCATCGATCAGAAACAGGGCTCCCCACAACGGCATCAGGACTGTCGCATGCGAACGATACTCCCGTGCCGAAACCGACAGTCCGAGACCGTCTCCGGCTATCGCATTGCCGAGAACTGCGAGGGCAGGAATGTAGATGAAAAGAAGAAAGAGCAGCAACTGGATGAGGTTCAGGTTGAGGAAGTATTCCACCGGTCCCGTGGCTGCCGGAGCGAAATCAGGGAGGGTCGAGTAAACCCTGCTCCTGACAACCGCGAAGATGAGAAAACCGACGCAGAAGCACAGCGCCGAGACGACCGGAACCTGCTTTTCGGCCAGCGACCGCAGCGCCTGCGTCCGCATTGCCAGCATACCGGGAATGCAAGAGAAGAAGGTCATGGGCTGAGCTTGTATCCGACGCCATAGATCGTGAGAATGTGTTTCGGGTTCCGGTAATCGTCCTCGATCTTTTTCCTGAGCTTCACGATGAAATTGTCCACCGTCCTGTTGGTAGGGAATTTGTCCGTTCCCCAGACTCTGTCCAGGATTTCGTCGCGCGTGACCGGCTGATTGGCATGGGAATAGAGCAGCTTGAACAGTTCGGCTTCATAGTGCGACATCGAATGCTCTCTCCTGCCACGGCGCACGGTGAAATGCTGCACGTCGACGATACTGGATCCGACGCGGACCAGATCCGCCTCCGGAGAGTACTTGGTATGGCGGCGGAGGAGCGCCATTACCCTTGCAAGCAGTTCACCTACGCTGAAAGGCTTCGTCAGGTAGTCGTCTGCGCCCACTTTGAACCCGCGGATCTTGTCGTGGTCCTGCGACCTGGCCGTCAGCATCAGAATCGGGGTTGTCAGTTTCCGCCTGATCTGCTCGCAGACTTCATACCCGCTCAGATCCGGCAGCATCAGGTCCAGAATAATGCAGTCGGGCTCTTTCCGGCTGATCGCCTGAAGCCCTTCCTTCCCGTTTTCGGCGGTGACGACCTCATACCCCTCGAACTCAAGGATGTCCTTGAGTCCGTTCGCCATTTCCTTTTCATCTTCAACTATGAGGATTCTCTGCATAATTTCTGCTCAGCAGCCGTTTCTGTTTGCCGGCATCGCTTCAAGCGACGCCTCATCCTTTTGCCGGCGATCTTCGGGAGGTTCCTGCACCGGTATCCGCAGGATGAACGTACTCCCGCGGCCGGGTTCGCTTTCAACGAGCACCTCGCCGCCGTGCATCCCTGCAACATGCCTGGTTATCGAAAGTCCTATCCCGCTCCCGCGAATCCGTCGAACCGACGGTTCACTCCCCCGATAGAACTGATCGAAGATCTTCTGCTGCTCGGAAGCAGGAATGCCGATGCCCCAGTCGGTGACCGAAAGCTCAATGAACCCGTTATTCCTGGCCACCCGCACGTCGATCTGCTTCCTGTCGGTTGAGTATTTTACCGAATTGTCCAGGAGATTGAATAGAGCCATGGTGATCGCGTTCGGATCCGAAAAGGAATCCGGTATGTCATCGGTCACGGTCAGGTTCAACTGAAAACCTTCCTTCTGCATCTCATGCCGATAGGCTTCAAGCGATTTCGTGACCAGCTGGGCGATATTGGTTCTTTCGAAATGCTTGTGTTCAATGCCCCGGACAAGATTGGCGAAATCGAGCAGGTTGTTTATCAGCCGGGACATCCGGTCGCTCTCATTGTTCAGTATCCGGTAGTACTCCAACTTCTTCGCTTCATTTTTCACCCTCCCGGTCATCAGGATTTCACTGAACATCCGGATGAGTGAAAGAGGCGTCTTCAGCTCATGACTGACGTTACTGATGAAATTCTCCTTGAGCTGTATCAGCTGCCGGTCACGCCTCCACGCCACGTAGATCACCGCGAGGCTGAAGAAAATCGTCGACATGCTCAACACGACAAAAACCAAATTCGTGAGGCGTTGGCTCTTCTCCATCTGCTCCAGCTCGGTGTAATTGCGCGGCACGATCTGGAGAATCCACTTGTAAATGGTTGTCGGAAACCGTGCCTCGAAAAAATACTTGGACGAGCGCGATATCGGCTGGCCGAACACCCCGTTGTTTTCGAAGTCTACGATGCTCACGTAGAATCTGTCCTGCAGGTCGCGCAGATGCTTGTCGAGCAGACTCACGATCCTGTCGAAATTCATCTGATAGCAGACCAGTATGGGTGAACCGTCCATGGTGTGGCGAAGCACATAGGTGACAAAGAAGTAGTTGTCGGGCCTTTCCTTGTGCAGGTGGTGCGGCTGATTCGGCAGCAGATTACCGATATCGAGCTCGTTGACTTTGAAGTTGGCGCGGAATCTTCCCCACTCGTTTCTGATTTCGTATGAATACTCGGGATACAGGGGATAATTGCTGTCGGGACGGAGGAAGTACACCTGGTCAACGTTGAGGTCAGCCTTTCTTATGGCGTCGACCATGGCAGGCCATCCGGCCGGGTTATCGACGTCCACCATCTCGAGGAGTATCCGGTCATTGTCCAGAATTTTCTGTTCGATGCGGTCGACGTAATGAAGGGCGAGTTTGATGTTGCTCTGAACGAGGGAGTTCTCGACAAGGTTCTCCCTGCCCACCGTGTAATAGTAGTTGACGAAGCTCAACGCGACAGTCGCGATGACGATCAAACCTATCGCGACGATGGTAGCCAGAGTGTTGTGAACGAAGGGAAGTTTCATATCCGGCGTTTATTCTAGCAGGTTCCGCCCGCCTCACAGCCGGTATATTCACTTCAGTCGTCCCTGCGGAAGTTCGCTCCGGTTTCCCGACGTCTCCGAGTCCATTCACATGGACCGGAATGCAAGCGAAACAAGAAGGCGGGGAAGACCTGTTTCCTAATGACTTCCCTTGGCGGCTTCGGTGGCAGGATTGGCGATCCTCTTTTCAAGCAGGGCGACATCGGCGGCTCCGGAACGCCGTGCGATATCCAGCAGCACGAACACATCCCCGTAAGGAAGTGACGAATCTCCGCGGATGAACAGCTGCTTGACCGCCCGCCGTTTGAAGACCTCGGTAAGGGTGGATTCAAGTTTATCGAGGGTAATCGGTTGGGTGTTCAGCCGGATAGTATGGTCCAGATCCATGTCGACTATAATGGAATCTGGTTTTGCATCCTTGGGCTGGGTCTTGGGAGCGGGCTGGGGGACCCTTACCTCATGATCGTGTGATCGCATCGGTGCCGTTGTCATAAATATGATCAGCAGAACCAGCAGAATGTCTATATAGGGAGTAATGTTTATATCTGCCTTGACTCCCTTTGTCCCCACCTTCATCGCCATTGAATTTACGCTCCTGATCCTTTGAGGCCCGGGCAGGCCGTTGGAATCGTATTAATAAAGCCGGAAAGTGACTTCGATGGTCGCCTGCACGTCCACAGGGGTCCCGTTGTAGGTGCCGGGCTTGAACCTCCATTTGGTCGCGACGGTATGGATGACGGATTCATCCATTCCATAGCCCAATCCGCGCAAGACCTTGAAACTGTCCACCGTCCCGTCTTTGCGAATGATGGCCTGCAGCAGGACTATTCCCTCCACTCGGGCTTTCCGACCCTCTTCGGTGTAGGCCGGTTCCGGCCGGTAGAGGATCTCCGGAGACTTGACGCCATTGCCCACCACATAGGGACCATGGCCGCTTCCGATTCCGCCGCCGCTGCCGCCTCCCATTCCACCGCCGCTGCCAGGACCGACTCCGGCTCCGGTTCCAGAACCTACACCGGTTCCGCGGCCTGTACCGATGCCGCCGCCGCTCCCGGGCCCTGAGGACGTGGAAGTATTGGGTGGAGCGAATATGTCACCTATGGGCAGCGAGGTATCTTGAGGAATATCGATGGGCATCTGAACGCTTGCGACCTGTGCCAGCAGGTCTTCGGCCGGCATCAACGGCTTTGGGCTCTCCGGATCGGGAGCAAGCATCTGGACAGGAGTAGTCTCGGGCATCCGTCCTGCCGCGGGCGGTTCCTGTTCGTTCTTACCACCGCCGCCGCCACCGCCGCCATCGCGGCCGTCTCCTTCGAAGGGCGAATAGATCGGGTTGTTGATGAAGACGACGTTTTCCTCCGCAGGAGGAGGCTCTTCAGCCTGGTATATAAGCACCCAGACCAGCGCAACCGCCATCGCATGAACCAGAATCGACATCATCCCGGCTTCCATTCTCCGGGTGCGTCCCAGGGCCTGGTCCTGCTCAAGCTGTTCCGGTTCAGAGAAGACCGAAGGGATGAACACCGGATTCTTGAAGCTGATCAGATCCCTGAAAAATTCCTTCCAGCTGAAAGGCGTTTTCGGTTCTTCTTCGACGTAGTGAAACAACGAGGGCTTCGTTCTGGGGGCCTTCCATGCTTCGACAAAAGAGCGAATCGGATGGCGCAGGAAACTCCAGTCCGTGTCCCTGAATACGCTCGAATCATCCGTTTCTTTGATGTAATGGAAAAGAGAGGGCTGAGTTTTAGATCTTCTGAAGAATTTCATCCCTTTATTGCTTCCAGTCATGATGCATTCCGCCAAATAGTGGAAGGGTTCCCTTCCCATTTCCATCGTTGCCGCATGACAATTCTATCGCACGTCACATACCGTCGACTAATTAGATACGAACTCGTGGTAATGGTTTCACTGAAATTCGGGGGAGGCAGGCCCTTGGAGTGAATGTTCGCTGGAAAACGAAATTCAGCCATGCCGATTTCCTTATTTACGTTCGCCGGACGCGTGGTCCAACGCCCCCCATAGTACCATCGCATCTTTTTATCGTCCAGAAACAAAATGCCCTGAGTCTATGGCTTACTGAGGCTTGAGGGCACCTGGCTTGCGCGACTCTGAATATACGCCAGAAAGTGCACAGCGGTGGCAGAATTTTTTCAAGCGAGGGGGAGAAGAAGCTCAGGCAGGGCAGCCAGTGCCCTGCCTGAATTGCGGATCAGCGGGATAACGCTTCTCTTACTGCAGTCGGGACTTCCGAACGGATTCGCATGCCGTAGAAAGAGCGGAACACGAAGACCATCGACACGGCAAGGAACACGCCGGCTATGATCAGGTTGATTCCCTCCGCGGTAGCCGACATGGTAACCGCGAGTTCCACGGCCAGCAGGCCGAACAGCGTCGTGAACTTGATCACAGGGTTCATTGCAACCGATGAGGTGTCCTTGAAAGGATCGCCTACGGTATCACCGATAACCGTGGCAGCATGAAGCGCCGTCCCCTTCTCCTTCAAATCGACCTCGACTATCTTCTTGGCGTTGTCCCATGCGGCGCCCGCATTTGCCATGAATATGGCCTGGAACAGCCCAAACAGAGCAATCGAAATGAGATAGCCGATGAAGAAGAAAGGTTCGACAAATGCAAACGCCAGCGTCGAGAAGAATACCGTCAGAAAGATGTTGAACATTCCTTTCTGCGCATAGCGGGTGCAGATTTCCACAACCTTCTTGCTGTCTTTGACCGAAGCCCTCTCGACCCCTTCGAGTTTGATGTTGGCCTTGATGAACTCGACCGCCCGGTAGGCGCCGGTCGTGACGGCCTGTGTCGATGCGCCGGTAAACCAGTAGATCACCGCTCCACCCACGATAAGTCCAAGCAGGAACTCAGGATGCAGCAGCGAGAGTTTCTCGATGTTGGTCGTCAGTCCATCGGTGAGCAGGACGATGATCGAAAAGATCATGGTAGTGGCACCGACGACCGCGGTCCCGATCAACACCGGTTTCGCTGTCGCCTTGAACGTGTTGCCCGCGCCGTCATTCTGCTCGAGCAGATCCTTGGCCCTTTCGAAGTTGACCTCAAAGCCGTGGTCGCTCTTGACCTGCTGCTTCACATTGGGGATCTGTTCGATAAGGGAAAGCTCGAACACAGACTGGGCATTGTCGGTTACGGGTCCGTACGAATCGACTGCGATGGTGACCGGGCCCATACCGAGAAACCCGAAGGCGACGAGACCGAACGCAAATACGGGCGGCGCAACCATCAGGGCTCCAAGGCCCATTGTGCTGACCACGTATGCGACGGCCATAAGCGCGGCAATAGTAATCCCCAGCCAGTAAGAGCTGAAGTTGCCGGCGACAAAGCCTGAAAGAATGCCGAGTGACGCCCCGCCTTCTCGCGCGGAAGTGACCACTTCCCGGACGTGGCGCGATTCTGTTGACGTAAAGACTTTCACCAGTTCAGGGATGATCGCTCCCGCCAGGGTGCCGCATGAAATGATCGTCGACAGCTTCCACCACAGCGACCCGTCGCCGAGATCGGCAATCAGGAAGTAGGAAACCGCATAGGTGATGACGATCGATACGATCGAAGTCAGCCAGACCAGATGCGTGAGCGGAGATTCGAAGTTCATCTCGGAGGCCTTGCTGTAGCGGGCTTTGGCGACGGCCTGGTTGATTAGATAGGAAAGACCGCTCGCGATGATCATCATGATACGCATGACGAAAATCCACACAAGCAGCTGCACCTGGGTCAATTCCTGAAACACCGCCAGCAGTATGAATGTCACCAGTGCAACTCCGGTGACGCCGTAGGTTTCGAATCCGTCTGCCGTCGGCCCGATCGAATCGCCTGCGTTGTCGCCCGTGCAGTCCGCGATAACCCCGGGGTTCCGAGCGTCATCTTCCTTAATCTTGAAGACGATCTTCATGAGGTCGGACCCGATGTCGGCGATTTTGGTGAAGATGCCGCCGGCTATGCGGAGCGCAGCTGCACCCAGAGACTCGCCGATAGCGAAACCGATGAAACAAGGTCCCGCATAGTCGCCGGGGACAAACAGAAGGATGCAGAGCATCATGAACAGCTCTACGCTGATCAGGGCCATCCCGATGCTCATACCCGCCTTCAACGGAATGGCATAGCAGGGGAAAGGCTTCCCTTCGAGGCTCGCAAACGCGGTCCGGGAGTTGGCGAATGTATTGATCCGGATCCCGAACCAGGCGACGCCATAGCTCCCACCGATACCGATAAGACTGAAGATCAGGATTATGGCAACTTTCATCGGCTCAAAATGCAGGAGGAAGCCGAAGTAGATGAGCATGATGATCCCGATGAAGACCTCGAGAATGAGGATAAACTTGCCCTGCGTGATGAGATAGGTCTTACAGGTCTCGTAGATGAGCTCGGAAATCTCCCGCATGGCTTTATGGACGGGAAGGTTCCTGAGCTGGGTGAAAATGACCAGCCCGAACACGAGCCCCAGGACACAGACACCAAGCCCCACCATCAGAAGTGTCCTGGCGTTGATTCCGCCAAAATCAACCTGTCCAAGGTCCGGAAGCACAAGCGAGGCTTCACCACCGCCTCCATGAGATGCAGCTGCTTGCTCCTGCCCGGTATTCTGAGCCGCGGCGGCCGACGGGATTGCCAGCACACCGATCAACAAAACCATGAGAGTCATCACCCCGACACGGGCGATGATATTCTCCGGATAACGACAAACTTTCCTTTCCATTTATGGGTTCTCCTGAGTGGTAAACGAGGCGCGAATCAACTCCTATTGCTGCAACGATTGAAAGAAAAGGGGGATTATATATCAGGTCACCAGCAGAAATTTCGCGAAATTATATAATAAATGTCACGAAACGCGAAACAGACCTGAAATCCAGGTGTCTCCTGCAGACCTACCTCCCCGGAAGTGATTGCAATACCTGGGCCATATCACATAAACAGCAGCCGGCACAGCACCACCGCCGTGACTATCGCTGTAAAATCAGCAACAAGTCCGGAAGCTACCGCATGGCGCGATTTTCTGATGCCGACCGCACCAAAATACACAGCCAGCACGTAAAACGTCGTTTCAGTGCTTCCATACACGGTCGCGGCAAGGCGCCCAAGGAAGGAATCGGGGCCGTGAACGTTGATCAGTTCCGTCACCATGCCCAGCGAGCCGCTTCCCGAAAGCGGACGCATGATCGCAAGTGGAAGGATTTCAACCGGAAACCCGACGTACCGAAGCACCGGATCGAGCACGGCAGCAAGAATGTCGATGGCACCCGCCGCCCGCAACATCCCGATCGCAACCAGGATAGCGACCAGATACGGAATGATCCGGATCGCCATCTGGAAGCCTCCCTTCGCACCCTCCACGAAGCTTTCGTACACCTTCACCTTTCTCGCCGCTGCGTAGATCGGGATGCCAAGAAGGAATGCAGGAATAGCCCATACCGAAATTGCGCCGATGATTTGCTGGAACATCACGCCCCCCTTTTGACGGCACGATCGACTGAAAACACCGAAAGCCGTTCCAGGACTTTCACCGTTGTAATTCCAACAACGAGACCCGTGAAGGTCGCGGCAATGGATGTCCCGATAATTACGGTCGGGTCTTTGGAGCCGGCTGCAGCCATGATACTGATCATGGTGGCCGGAATCAGCTGAACTCCTGAAGTGTTCATTACGAGAAACGTGCACATCGCATTCGTTGCGACTCCGGGATGGCTGTTAAGTTTCTCCAGATCCTCCATCGCCTTCAGTCCCAGTGGAGTGGCGGCGTTACTCAGGCCCAGCATGTTGGCGGCGATATTCATCGTCATGCTCCCCATGGCGGGATGGCCTGCGGGAACCCCCGGGAACAGCCGACGCAGCACCGGAGTGAGAATCCTCGCAAGCAGCGACATCAGTCCGGCATCCTCCGCGATTTTCACGATCCCGAGCCACAGCGCCATGACTCCGATCAGCCCGATGGCAATCGTCACTGCGCCTGCCGCTGAATCGATCGCCGCTTTCGTGACTTCCTGGATTCTGCCGTTGATTCCTCCCAGTACGACGGCGAGAACGACCATGGCGAGCCAGATATAGTTCAGCATAGTTCGAGTCTCCGTTAGTCCATTAGATTGTTGCAGCTGCCGATTACTTTTGCGCCTGCCGCTGAGGTACGCTATCTTATCACCTGCCATGAATTTTCCGAGCATCCATCCGCCGAATATCGGCCCAGGGGGAATCATCCGGATCGTGGCTCCCGGGGGAACCATCGAAGACCGGAGTTCGCTCGAACGCGGCATCTCCACTCTGGAGAGAATGGGGTTCCGCGTGCAGTACGATGAACGGATCTTCGATTCTTTCAGGTATCTTGCGGGCGACGACAGAGCGAGGGCGGAGGAGCTTATGGCGGCCTTTGAAGACCCGGCCGTGCACGCCGTCATGGCGCTCAGAGGCGGATACGGCTGTTCGCGGCTGATTCCGTTGCTCGAAGAAGAGCGTTTGCGGCATCACCCGAAACCCTTCATCGGGTTCAGCGACATAACGACTCTCCATCTTTACTTCCAGAAACGCTTTGGCTGGATAACCATACACGGGCCCATGGCCGCCACTGCCACACTGGGCAGCATGCCTTACGATCAGGAGCAGCACCTTCTCTCCCTTCTGAGCGATCCTGGATATCTGCCGGTTCTGCAGTTCACTCAACTGGAGGCCTGGCACCCCGGGACGGCCGAAGGACGCCTGACAGGAGGATGCCTTTCGATTGTTGCGGCAAGCATCGGGACTCCGTATGAGATCGAGACAGACGGAAAGATTCTGTTCCTTGAAGATTGCGGTGAACCTCCTTACAGGATCGACCGCATGGTGACCCATCTGCGCCTGGCCGGAAAATTCCGCTCCGTCTCCGGCATACTGCTCGGCACATTCCTGGACTGCGAACCCGACAAAGGTGAATACCGCTCGGCGGATGTTCTGAGAGAACTGCTTGGCGAACCGGGAGTGCCGGTCATCGCGAGCTTCCCGGCAGGTCACGGTTTCGAAAACTGGGCGGTTCCCCTCGGTACGCGGGTCCAGATGGATGCAGACACGAGGTCGGTCCGGCTTCTTGAAGCCGCGGTGGCCGTTCGCACGTAACCCCCTCGTGCAAAATAACATAACTAAAAAGCTTTACAGCCGCCGACACAGTTTGATACAGTTTGTTTTTCGAAATCCTCCCCAAGCTTTATCTGGTTGGTCAATGTTCGCAGCCTGTTGCCGAGTGAGAGCGACTTATGAGCTTGCAGGGTTCCATAGCCGGGCTTCAAAATCAGATAGCCGAACTGTATCTCCAATTTGAACAATCTTTTACTGAAAACCACCTGATTCGCGACCTCTGGGGCACGATGGCCAATGATGTGAGCCAGCAGACCCGCGGCCTCAAAGCGCTCTCTCATTCATTCTGGACCCAGTTCAAAAATGACAGCAATGGCCTGTCGGACGAGACCCTCAAGGCCGTAAAGCAACAGATAGTTGAGAAAACGGAGGACCGTTCCCTGAGGAGCTGCTTCGAACGGACTCTGCGGGTCGAAGAGGCGACGATCCTGAAGCTGTATGTCCCGATCATCCGCAGCCTGCGCAGGAACTGGACCGATCAGGCGCTCGATTTCTACATCATGGTGAAGGCGCATCTCGCCAGAATCGTGCGGGTAACGGAAGCTTTCTCGGGAGACCCTGCCATGATCAGGCGCTCACACGAATTGCTGCAGACCTTTGAAAAGGAAGTGCAGGAACCTGACGCCAGAGATCTCGAGCCGCAGGTCAAGCCCCGCGCAGCGCGCCCCGTCCGGAAACCGGCACGCACCCTTGCCAAGCGTGTCCAGTCGCGCCACAGCCGCACCAAACCCATGGTCGAGAAGATCAGCCTGCAGAGGAGACGGGCAAGGAGCAGATAGCCGGATTCTCTGTTTGATTTTTCCACAACGGAAACCCATACTTAATTGATCAAAGATCGTTACGATCGGCTGGAGGTATCAGTTTCGATGCGTTGTGGACCCAAATGGCCTAATCCTGATGAATTGCGAAAAGATATGGAGGAGTTCTTCTCCAGGAAGTACGGGGATAGCGTGAAACTCGGGGTCCTTAGTACCGAGCCTGACCAGGCCCGCACTGCCGACGAAGGGACGGAGACAAAGAACGCCCCGCTCGATCTTCAGTTCGATTATCTGCCCCGGGACATCAAGAAGTATCTCGATCGCTTTGTGGTCAAACAGGATGCTGCCAAGAAGGTTCTTGCCACCGCTATCTGCGACCACTACAACCACATTAAGCGCTGCTCGGTAAAGGGACCGTGCAGAGAATACGCGAAGCAGAACATTATTATGCTCGGCCCTACGGGAGTCGGGAAGACGTACCTGGTAAGGACGATTGCCGATCTGATCGGCGTTCCGTTCGTCAAGGCCGATGCGACCAAGTTCTCGGAAACGGGATACGTGGGCGGAGATGTCGAAGACCTTGTAAGGGAACTCGTTCACAAGGCTGACGGCGACGTGCGGCTCGCCGAATACGGGATCATTTACCTGGACGAGATCGACAAGATCGCCACTCCGACGAACATCCTGGGACGGGACGTCAGCGGCGGAGGAGTGCAGCGAGGTCTTCTCAAGCTGATGGAGGAAACAGAAGTAAGTCTGCGTACCCCCTTCGATTTGACTTCGCAGCTTCAGGCGGCGATGGAATTCCAATCCAAGGGGAAGGTGTCGCGTTCCGTCATCAACACGCGCCATATCCTGTTCATTGTCAGCGGAGCCTTCAACGGCCTGGCGGATATCATCCGCAAACGCATGGGAGCCAAGGCGATAGGGTTCAACTCCGCCTACCGTTCGGCGCCGCGGGACGAGGATTTCTTCCAATATGCCAAGAGCAACGACTTTATCGAGTACGGATTCGAGTCGGAGTTTGTCGGGCGGCTCCCGGTGGTGGTCAGCTGTCATGAACTGAATGTCGACGACCTGTTCACCATTTTGAAGAACTCCGAGGGGTCGATTGTGCGCCAGTACATCAACGCATTCGACGCCTACGGGATCGAGCTGGTCCCGACCGATCCGGGGCTGCTCACGATCGCGCAGAAGGCATATGAAGACCGCACCGGCGCCCGAAGCCTGGTGGGAGTCTGCGAACGGACTTTTCGGGAGTTCAAATACAATCTCCCCCACTCATCCATCAAGCGGCTGGAAGTGACCGCGGAGCTCGTCGAGAATCCTCAGGAGGTTCTGAAAGGGATTCTGAAGGAGTCGGAGGCCGGTCAGTTGAGCGAGATGGAAACGACGTTCGTCATGATTGCCGATGAATGGTCGAAGCGGAACGGGATCCAGATAAGGCTGCAGCCGGAAGCGGCCCGGCTTCTGAGCCAGAAGGCTCTGGAGAGCGGCAATGAGGCGGAGGAAGTCTTCGCAGAGACGTTCAAGGACTACGAGCATGGATTGAACCTGATCCGCAGAACCCAGGGTATACAGCAATTTGAGATCACGCCCGACGTCATTCGCGATCCCAGGGCGACGCTGGACCAGTGGATCCGGGCATACTACATCAGCCGATAAGCCTAGACACAAACCGCGGCGTTACGCATCCCATCCGGATGCCCGACCTTGAAAAGGATGTTTTTCGGTCGTTCGTTGTATTCGCGATGACGTAGGACGACCACGGCGTACGCGTCCCGTCAAGTCCCATAGGTATGCCCGAACAAATGCATGCCTTGCCGTGCATCCCGTAGGATGAACGTCTGATCGATGCATCGCCGGATTTCCGCCTTGCTTTTTCCCCAGACCGGAGCAATCAACTCGTTTTCCGGGGCCGATCCGAACAATCTCTCGATATGAATCTCCGGATCCAGGCGCAGCACGAAATCGACTATCAGATTTGCGTACTCTTCCAGACTCAGAAGCGGGAAGGGCCGGTCATGGTACATACGGGCAAGTTCGGTGTCCCGGGTCACATGCAGGTGATGCAGCTTGAGGAAATTCACTCCTTTGCCGGAAAGAAACTCCGCCCCCTGCAGCATCTGCTCGCGGGACTCCCAGGGGAATCCGAGAATGAGGTGCGTGCACAGCCAGATGCCCCGGTTGCGGGTACGCTCCATCGCATTGATCCAGCACTGAACATCGTGACCCCTGTTGATGCGTTTCAGGGTGGAGTCGTGGATGGACTGCAGCCCGTACTCCACGGTCACGAAAGCTCTGGCGGCCAGTCTCTCCAGGTAGGCGATTTTGGCTTCGTCGATGCAATCGGGTCTCGTTCCGATCGACAGGCCGATTACGTCGTGATGGGAGAGGGCGGTTTCGTAAAGAGGAGCCAGCACGTCAAGCGGAGCATGCGTATTGGTAAACGGCTGGAAATACGCGATGAATTTCTCCGCCCGGTAGCGTTTCCGCAGGTAGGCAACGCCCGCCTCGATCTGGGCGGCGACGGAACTGATCCTGTCGGCGCTCGGGGGGCGGAATGAAGCATTATTGCAGTAGATGCAACCTCCGGTGGCTATGGTGCCGTCGCGGTTGGGGCAGGTGAATCCGCCGTCGACGCTGACCTTGTAGACCCGGCAGCCGAACTTCTCCTTGAGGAAACTGCCGTAGGCGTTGTAGCGCAGCCTGTCGCCCGATTTCATCATGGACAGAAATATAGCATCCGGAGCTACAATGCGGCCGTGAAATCACGACTCAACAGCGGATACGAATATCGTGAAGAGCTGGGCGGGAAAGCGGCCGGCATGGGAATTCTGGAGTACCTGACGGGCCGCTACCCCGGAGCGTCGGAAGACGAGTGGCTGGCGCGCATTGCGTCGGGCCGAGTGCTTCTGAACGGGATTCCCGCGCAGTGCGATGCGGTATTGCGCCAGGGGCAGGTACTGAGCTGGATACGTCCTCCCTGGGAAGAGCCAGAGGCGCCTCTTTCGTTTGCCATCCTGTACAGGGACGCGCATCTTTTGGGGGTTGCCAAGCCCGAGGGGCTGCCCACGCTGCCGGGCGGCGGCAGCTACATGGAGCATACGCTGCTGACGCTTGTCAGGCGACGGTTTCCACTGGCCAGCCCGCTGCACCGCCTGGGGCGCGCCACTTCAGGAGTTGTGCTGTTTGCTACGGACCGGAATGCATTTTCCATCGTTTCAAGGGAGTGGGCGCAAGGCCAGGTTCTGAAGATTTACCGAGCGCTGGCCTCAGGCAGTCCGGTTGAAGACGAATTCGATGTAGACGTCCCGATCGGTCCGGTTCCTCACCCGATCCTGAAGACTGTCAACGCGGCCTCTCCGGACGGCAGGCCCTCGCACAGCCATGTCAGGGTGCTGGAGCGGCGCGACGGTTGCACTCTGGTTGAAGTCGTGATCGCCACCGGCCGTCCGCACCAGATACGGATACATCTCGCCGCTGCCGGGCATCCGCTGGTCGGCGATCCGCTATATGAGACCGGGGGAGTTCCTGCGCACGACAGCCGTGCGCTCCCCGGAGATCCGGGCTATCACCTGCATGGCGCGCTGCTCGGCTTTCGTCATCCTGCGACGGGAGAATGGATTGAAATCAGCTGCTCTCTCCCGCCCCTGCTGCGCGCTTCAGGGGCGGTGAATGACCGCCCCTGCACTTGATCACTCATGCGCCAAAATCCGCAAGGCTGAACACGAGGATAAAGATCATGTAGTTGGCGACCACTAGGAGATCGACTTTCTCGAGTATGTCCCTGTTGCCGATTTCCCTGCTCAGGTTCCACCAGCGAAGATGGTTCACCACAAGCGCCGTCATCGCCGCAAGCGCAATCACCATCTTGTAATCCGGCATCCCCGACGCATCCCCCATCAGCCACCAGACGCCACCGGCGAGAAGCATAATGGCCGCCAGATGGCCGGTCCACAGCATATATTTGTGCTTCATATCGCCTCCTTTTTAGCATTTGCCCGGATCGCAGAAGTTGAAGCTCTCGAGGAGCCTTT
Source organism: Acidobacteriota bacterium (assembly GCA_012719355.1). Lineage (GTDB taxonomy): Bacteria > Acidobacteriota > UBA6911 > UBA6911 > UBA6911 > UBA6911. The sequence goes on along the minus strand of JAAYAM010000136.1, from coordinate 19,321 downwards.
CGACAACGAGCAGCGCAGCGGCGGGAGCGCAGACCGGCACAATCCCCACTGCGCACACCACCGCCAGCAGGGCGCCCTCGACAAGCATGGCTTTGCACAGACAATGCATGTTCGTACCGAGAAGAGCACTCATACTGAGATCAAAAGGAAGCTGGGCGTTCACGAACTCAGGCTGCCGCAATGTGGGAAAGCCGAGCCGTCCGTTTCTGATCACCGCGCCTCCCTTCAATGCGGTCTTCTCGCACTCCTTCGCCTTCTGCTCGAGCGCCGCGGCAATCTTGTCATGCAGATTCCGTATCCCTCCCTGTTTCCTGATCGCCTTCTTCATCCGGCGATACGTTATCGGATCCATCACAAGACCGCCGGCAAGATCATCCTGATTGAGGTAGATGCCCCGTGTCTCCCAATACCGCACCGTGTCGCGGGCGGTACGATGCGGATTCATCCTGTGATGATCATTGTCATCGAGCCGTTGGTCGAACTCACGGTTTATTCCGGTGGCCTCCATGTGGGCGTCGAATGTCTTGATGATGCCGGCATACCGCCGGAAGTGCTCCGGCCTGTAGCCGTTCGCGGCGCCGTCAGCTGTTATCCGATAAAACTCCTGCGAGATGCTTTCCATGATCGGGTCCGATCCTTTCGAGCCTTCCAGCAGACCGCCGATCTCTTTTGCCTGCAGGTACAACAGCGGGAATCCCAGCAATGCGGTTCCGCAAAACGTCCTTCGCGCGAGTTTCTCCATATCATGACTCCTCTGTTGGCCGGGGTTGAAATGGGCGGTCAGGGGAGTACCCCGGGGAGACTCCCGAGCCGCCGTGCCGAGCGATGCGTCATTCCTTACTGCCAGTAGGTGCGGTCGAGCGTGCGGTATTGAATGGCCTCGGCAACGTGCCGCGCCTGAATTTTGTCGACCCTCTCGAGGTCAGCCATCGTCCTGGATACGCGCAGTATCCTGTCGTAAGCGCGCGCCGATAGTCCGATGCGCGTTATGGCGTTCTCCATCTGCTTCTCTGATTCAGCATCCAGCTTGCAGAAGCGTCTCAACGTCCTTGGCGTCATCTGGGCGTTGCAGTAGATGCCGAAAGATTCCAGGCGTTTGCTTTGAATGTGGCGCGCGGCAAGTATCCGCTCCCGGATCGTCGCCGAGTCTTCGCATTTCTCATCCTGTGCCAGCTCCTTGTACTTCACCGCCGGAACCTGGATATGCAGATCGATGCGGTCGAGCAACGGCCCCGAGACACGCGACAGGTACCGTTGCACCAGCGGGGGCGTGCACGAGCACTGATGCAGCGGATCCCCGTAGTACCCGCACTGGCAGGGATTCATAGCGGCGGCGAGCATGAATCGCGCAGGAAACGTGAGGGACATCGAGGCACGCGCAATCGTCACTTCCCCGTCTTCGAGCGGCTGCCGGAGCACATCAAGGACGTGGCGGTGGAATTCGGGAAGCTCATCCAGAAACAACACCCCGTTGTGCGCGAGGCTCACTTCTCCCGGACGCGGCAGCGTCCCACCTCCGATCAGGCCGGCGTCTGAAATGGTGTGGTGCGGCGCCCGGAACGGGCGCGTGGCGATCAGTCCCGCCTGGTCCGAAAGGAGCCCGGAAACTGAGTGGATCTTTGTGGTCTCGATCGCTTCTTCAAAAGTCATGGACGGCAGGATTGTCGGAAGCCGCCGCGCGAGCATCGTCTTCCCCGATCCCGGTGGCCCGATCAGTACGATGTTGTGTCCCCCTGCGACGGCTACTTCCATCGCCCGCTTGGCCTGGTACTGCCCCTTGACGTCCTTGAAATCGAGATCGTAGACGCTGCGCTGCGCCAGCAACTGATCGCGATCGACGGCCAGCGGGATCCACGGCTCCTTTCCATTCAGCAGTTCCACTACCTGCACGAGGTTCCGTACCGGGAAAGCCCTAACTCCATCGACGACCGCCGCCTCCCGCGCGTTCGCTTCCGGCACGATCAGGTGGTGCAGCCCTCTTTCGCGCGCCATCGCGGCCATGGAGAGCGTCCCTTTGACCGGCCGGATCGAGCCGTCGAGCGAGAGCTCTCCCATGAACAGAAAGGAGGACAGATTCTGTGTCCGCACCCGCCCCGATGCGCCGAGTATCCCGATGGCCATCGGGAGGTCAAAGGCCGATCCCTCCTTCTTCAAGTCCGCAGGGGCAAGGTTGATCGTGATGTGTTGCGCCGGAAGAACAAATCCGCAGTTGCGCAGAGCGGCTTTGACACGCTCGCTGCTCTCCCGAACCGCGGTGTCCGGAAGACCCACGGTCTGAAGATTGAGTTTCTGTCCCGAGCTGAGGTCAACCTCGACTGAGACCGGATACGCCTTGATGCCGAAGACGGCGGCGGACTGCACGCGAAACAGCATGTGTCACATGCCCCTTTCGCTATATCTAATTGCCTTCCGCCTTTTTGAGCGAAAAAATCACACCGCTCCGAAAGAAAAGATGTGCCACGGTTCCCAAGCCGATCGCGGCTTTTTTCCTAACGGACGGCCGTGAAGCGTCGATAAACGGGAAATCACTTTGGAGAAGAACTCATGGAAATTCCATCACTACTGTTTGAGGCGCTGGTCGAAGGCTTGCGTGAAGAGACGTCCTCCCTTGAGGCAAGTGGTCTGCTCAAACAATCCTGCCGCGATCATGCTCTCAGCCGAGTATTTCAAGAACACGTCCTGCGGTATCTGGCACTCCGGCATTTCTATAAGCGAAATCCCGGCGAGGTTGTCCGGTTTGATACTGAGAAAGACGGCCCAATAGATTTGATCTTGGAGCAGGGGCCGGCCCGCGTGGCCTTTGAGTTCAAACGCTGGCAGACCGGCAAAGAAAAGCAGGAGATCAATGGCAAGGATTGCGAAAAGCTCAAAGCCTTCACGTCGAACAATGGTGGCCGCTCTGGCTATGCCGTCGTTTTCACAAACACCAACAACGCGGAGTGCAAGAAGAACGAAGAGCAATACCAGAAGGATTTTGAAGACCACCTGAAGCAATATCAGCTGCGGAGACTCCAGCTCATCCCCCTCAAGGACTTTACCATCTGCGAATATTTAGCCGAGCTCAGGTAGCCGTCGCCGGCCTTTGCTTCCGATCCCGAAGCGGAAATCTGCTTCGGGATCTCCCTTCCGTACTTCTTCATCAAACACCTTGGCCGGCATCAAGCGCAGCCATTCTTTGCCGCCAAGGCGGTGTTCATACGCGGGCGCGAATTGGCTATACTTTTCTGTTACAAAAAACAGCGAAGGGAGTATGGGCTTATCCACCAGATAGAGGGAAACACCTTAGGAATCAAACAGTCGCAGCGGAGCGCGCTCGAGCGCACATTCCGGAGGCGCGTAACGCCGCAGCAGGTGGTTTCTCCGGAACTGGCCCGCCATATCTCTTCAATTTCCAGGGAACTGGGGCGGCAGGTAGGGGTGCTTCTCTCACGCGACGGGCTTATCCGCTGCGTCATCCTGGGAGACGCCACGCGCCTCGAGCTGCCCGATATCGGAAGACTTCGCGGAGGGACAGGGCGGTTTCGCGGACTCCGGCTGGTCCACACCCATCTTCGCGGAGAACCTCTTACCCAGGACGACCTGAACGATCTAGCCCTGCTCCGGCTCGATCTCGTGGCCATGATCCAGGTGCAGCAAGACGGCAGTTCCGGAAAAATCCAGCTTGCCCACATCATCCCGGGCGCCGACGGTGATGGAGACAGCGAGCCTTTCCGCAGGATCGAGGCGCGCGATGTCCACCTGCTGAATTTCGACTTCGAAGCCGAAATTCACGCGCTCGAAAGCGAGTTTTCGCGCCTGAGAGAAAAAGGCGCCGGCGACACCCAGAAAGAACGCGCGCTGGTGCTTTCCATAACGCCGGGCGACACCGCCAGGTCGGAAATTGTCGAACTGGTCAGGGCCGCAGGAGTCGAAATCGCCGAAGTAATGGAGTTGTCGGGAGGAAAGATCCACCCGCGCACTGTCGTCGGACAGGGACGGCTGCAGCGCATCGCCCTGACCGCCATGCGCCGCGGCGCCGATGTCGCCATCTTCGATATCGATCTGAAACCCGCACAGGCGCGCGCCTTTGAGGACATGACCGGACTCAAGGCGATCGACCGCACGCAGCTGATCCTCGACATCTTCGCCCAGCGCGCACGCAGCCGCGACGGCAAACTCCAGGTCGAGCTGGCACAGTTGAAATACTCGCTCCCACGCCTGACCGAAGAAGACGCCGGGCTTTCCCGCCTCACCGGAGGCATAGGAGGGCGCGGCCCCGGAGAAACGGTGCTGGAAATCGGACGGCGCCGCACGCGTGACCGCATACGGAGCCTCGAAAAAGAAATAGAAAAGCTGTCCCGACAGCGGAGCGTGCGCCGGCAGAGGCGCATCCGGCAGGGACTGCCGGTGCTCTCCATAATAGGATATACGAATGCCGGCAAGAGCACCCTGTTGAACGCCCTCACCGAGAGCCGCATAGATACGGCCGCCCAGATGTTCGTGACGCTCGACCCGACATCGCGCCGCCTTCGTTTTCCTCAGCAGGGGGATGTCATCATCACCGATACCGTAGGATTCATCCGCGATCTCCCACAGGACCTTGTCGCCGCATTCAGGGCGACTCTCGAAGAGCTCTCGGATGCCGATCTTCTGCTCCATGTGATCGATGCTTCCGATCCTCACCTGGAAACGAAAATGGAGGCGGTCACACGGGTCCTGCGCGACCTCGACCTGGCATCAATCCCACGGCTGACCGTGCTCAATAAGGCCGATATGGTGGACGAAGCCGTCATGGAGGCACTGACAAGACGATACGAGGGCGTCGCGGTGAGCGCACTGCAGCGGCGGGGCCTCGAGCGACTTCTCGATGCAGCGGAATCCCTGATCGGCCGCTAGCCTGGCAGGACCAATCGTCCTGAAGTCAAACCAAATAAGAATGATGATCGGCCGACCCATTCCCTTCACAAACTCCCGGCCGTATGATAACTAAATAGCGGTTACATCGATCATTAACAACTGGCCCCCCTTTAGCGAAAGAGTGTACTCTTGGACGTAACATCTCTCTGGCCGCTTTTATCATACATGGCAGTAGTGGCCCTGCTGGCCGCCACTGTCATCGCGCTTTCATGGACGCTGGGCCAGCGGCACAAAGACCGGACTACAGGGCAGCCTTTTGAATCCGGCATCCTCCCCACAGGGTCGGCAAGGCTCCACTTTTCCGCAAAGTTCTATCTGATTGCAATGTTCTTCGTCATCTTCGACCTGGAAGCCGTGTTCATCATTACGTGGGCAGTGGCGGTCCGGGAATCAGGCTGGGCCGGCTTCATAGAAATCATGATATTCACGGCCGTACTCCTGGCCGCCCTTGCGTATCTGTGGAGGACGGGCGCCCTCGACTGGGGCCCGTCTCAGAGAAGACCCTCAGATGGCGGAAAGTGACCCAATGAATTCGACTGAAACGGACGTTGCGCGGGAAGTGAAAAGCAACATCGTACTTTCAAGGCTGCAGGACCTCCTGGCATGGGGCCGGTCAAATTCCATGTGGCCGTTCAATTTCGGTCTCTCCTGCTGCTACGTGGAACTTGCTACCAGCATCACGAGCAAGTATGACGTCGCCCGCTTCGGCGCGGAGGTGATTCGAAGCACGCCCCGCGAGGCCGACGTCATGATTATCGCGGGCACGGTCTTCATGAAGATGGCGCCGGTCGTCCAGCGGCTTTACGAACAGATGATGGAACCGCGATGGGTAATCTCTATGGGCTCCTGCGCCAACTCGGGCGGGATGTACGATGTCTACAGCGTTGTGCAGGGGGCGGACAAGTTCCTTCCGGTTGACGTCTATATCCCCGGATGCCCGCCGAGTCCCGTGGCTTTCATGGAAGGGCTGCTCCTTCTGCGCGACAAAGTGGGCAAAGAGAAGAGGCCTCTGAGCTGGCTGACCGGCCCTCAGGAAGTCCGTGAACCGCTCCCGGTCTCACGTCGCGACATGAAGCAGAAGGAGAGGCGGCAGATGACCCTGCTTCGCCCGCCCGGCGAGAGCTAAGACAGACAATAACGACAAATGGAACCGATAATTGCAGAGCTGCAGTCACAATTCGGTGTCGAACAGATCGTGCCGCAGGCCGGCCGCGACGGAATTCCCACAGCATGGATTCCGCGATCGATGATTCTCGATGTTCTGCGCTACCTGAAGAGCGTGGACAAGCCTTACCGGATGCTGTTTGACCTCACCGCGATCGACGAACGCACGCGCCGGCATCGCCGGGGGCAACCCGCAGGCGACTTCACGGTCGTCTACCATCTTCTCTCCTTCGAAAGGAACGAGGACATCAGGCTCAAGGCGGCGCTGGAGGGAGAGGAACCGGAAGTCCCCAGCGCAACCGGAATCTGGGCTTCGGCCAACTGGTATGAGCGCGAAATCTGGGACATGTTCGGCATCCGGTTCGAAGGACATCCTCACCTCAGACGCATCCTGATGCCCAGAGACTGGAAGGGGCACCCCCTGCGCAAAGAGCATCCTGCCAGGGCGACCGAGATGGGCCCCTTTACGATGCCCGAAGAGGTTCACGATTATCGGGAAAAGATCCTGCAGTTCGATCCGGAAGAATGGGGGATGGTGCGCCGCAAGGGAGAAAGCGATTTGATGTTTCTCAATCTGGGGCCGCAACATCCCGGGACCCACGGCCCCTTCCGCATCATTCTGCAGCTCGACGGCGAGGAAATCGTCGACATGGTTCTGGACATAGGGTTTCACCACCGGGCCGCCGAAAAGATGTGCGAGCGGCAGTCGTGGCATACCTTTGTTCCCTACACCGACCGCATCGACTACCTTGCCGGCGTGCAGAACGAATTCAGCTACGTGCAGTCGGTCGAACTCCTCGCAGGCATCAGGGTGCCTGACCGGGCCAAGGTAATACGCATCCTTATGGCGGAACTGTTCAGGATCATCAGCCATCTCGTCTGGTACGGAACCTTCGCGCAGGATCTTGGAGCCATGTCACCCGTCTTCTACATGTTCAATGACAGGGAGCGGGCACTTGACATCGTGCAGGCCGTCACCGGCGCACGAATGCACCCCGGATGGTTTCGCATCGGCGGGGTCGCGCAGGATCTCCCGCAGGGATGGGACCGGCAGTTCCGTGACTTCGTCAAGTATCTGCGTCCGCACCTCGACGAATACGACGGGATGGTGCTTAAGAACCGCATTTTCAAGGCGCGCACGCAGGGAATCGGGCAGTACACGATCGATGAAGCGATCGACTGGGGCGTCACCGGTCCGGGACTGCGCGCAGCCGGGCTGGAATGGGACTTCCGCAAACAGAGGCCATACTCGGGTTACGATCAGTTCCAGTTCGACATCCCGACTGGGAAGAACGGCGACTGCTATGACAGGTCCGTGATCCACGTGGAAGAAATGAGACAGAGTCTGTGGATAATCGAGCAATGCGTCGACAATATGCCCGAGGGCCCATACAAATCAACGGACTCCGGCTCAGTCCCGGCAATCAAAGAAAAGACGATGCAGGATATAGAAACGTTGATTCACCACTTCCTGGGGGTCAGCTGGGGGCCGGTGGTTCCGCCGGGCGAGGCGATCACGCAGGTCGAAGCTCCCAAGGGATGCAACGCCTATTACCTCATCAGCGACGGGAATACCGCGGCCTATCGGGCGCGCATCCGGACCCCGTCTTTCCCGCATCTGCAGATGATCCCGTTGTTTAGCAGAGGGCTGCTCGTCTCCGATCTTCTCGCAATCCTCGGGAGCATCGATTTCGTCATGGGAGACGTCGACAGGTAAACGGGAAAATGGAACATGCTGCAAAGAGACGGAAGAGAACATGTTGAAGCCTGAAGAACAGCAGGAAATCGAACGTGAACTCGAGCGCTACCGGGACAGGCGCGCCCTGTGCATTGAAGGGCTCAAGATCGTGCAGAAACACCGGGGATGGATTTCCGACGAAGCACTGGCGGATCTGGGAGAATTCCTCGGAATGACCGTCGAAGAGATCGATGGGGTGGCAACATTCTATAACCTGATTTACAGAAGACCCGTGGGACGACACGTCATCCTGGTCTGCGACAGCGTGAGCTGCTGGATCAGGGGATACGAAGGATTGCGCGACTATTTACGCTCAAAGCTGGGGCTGGCTATGGGAGAGACCACGCCGGACAACCGTTTCACGCTCCTTCCCATTGTCTGCCTCGGCGCGTGCGGGAGCGCGCCGGCAATGATGGTCGATAACGACCTTCACGTCAATCTTGACCCCGAGAAGATCGACCGGATTCTGGAGAACTACAAGTAAGCGCGATGGCAGAGACACCTTTAACCCAGAGGATCAGACCGGATGGAGAGCCTCCCGGCATTGCAGAGTACGAGAGGACCGGAGGATACCAGGCCGTCCGGAAGGCCCTCCGTGATATGACCTCGGCAGCGGTCATTGAGGAAGTGAAGCAGTCGAATCTGCGCGGGCGAGGAGGCGCGGGCTTTCCTACCGGCATGAAATGGAGCTTCGTGCCGATGGGCCCGGAGCCCCCCCAACCGAAATACCTCGTCTGCAACGCCGACGAAATGGAACCGGGCACGTTCAAAGACCGGGTTTTGCTCGAAGGCGATCCGCACGAACTGATCGAAGGGATGATCCTGGCCTCGTATGCCATACAGGCAAGCGTCGGGTACATCTTTCTGCGCGATGAGTACAGGCTTGCCGCGCGCCGGATCGAAAAGGCGCTCGACGAAGCCCGGGCGAAGAACTATCTCGGGGTGAATATTCTCGGGACCGGATACAACCTGGAGATCTACCTGCACCTGAGCGCCGGGCGCTACATCTGCGGAGAGGAAACGGCGCTGCTGAACGCCCTAGAAGGGAAACGCGCGAATCCGCGCGCGAAACCTCCTTTCCCCCAGATATCCGGACTGTGGGGCAAACCGACGATTGTGCAGAACGTCGAGACGCTCTGCAACATTCCCCACATTATCAACAACGGCGCCGCATGGTTTCGCGGCCTCAGCCGGAGCAAAGACGGCGGCACAAAGCTCTACGGAGCGAGCGGGAACGTGAACAGGCCCGGGATATGGGAACTCCCGATGGGCACTTCCCTGCGCGAGATACTGGAAGAACATGCGGGAGGGATGCTCGACGGCTACAGGTTCCGCGGCGTGATTCCGGGAGGAGCATCGACGGATTTTCTTGTGGAGGAACACCTCGATATTGCGATGGATTTCGACTCGGTGCAGCGCGCCGGCAGCCGCCTCGGCACCGGAACCATGATCGTTCTGGACGACCGCACCTGCCCGGTCGGAATGGTGCTCAACCTCGAGCATTTCTTCGCACAGGAATCGTGCGGCTGGTGCACCCCTTGTCGCGAAGGGCTTCCATGGATCGAGAAGATGCTCACCGCGATTGAAGAGGGGCGCGGCACGCTGCAGGATCTCGAGATCCTGCAGCAGCAATGCCTCCTCCTTGGACCGGGGCTGACATTCTGCGCCCTGGCTCCGGGCGCGGTTGAACCGCTTCAGAGCGCGCTTAAATACTTCCGCAGCGATTTCGAGCGGCATGTCAGTGACGGCCGATGCCCCTGGAGATGACCGATGGCGACGATTTACATAGACAACAAACCATATGAGGTTAATCCGGACGACAACCTGCTCCAGGCATGCCTGTCACTGGGCTTCAATATTCCCTACTTCTGCTGGCACCCCGCAATGGGTTCCGTCGGCGCCTGCCGCCAGTGCGCCGTGAAGCAGTTCAAGGACGAGAATGACACGAAGGGCAAGATCATCATGGCCTGCATGACCCCCGCGGCGGACGGGACCAGGATCTCAATCGACGACCCTGAGGCAAAAACGTTCCGGGCGAGCGTGATCGAATGGCTGATGCTCAACCATCCCCACGATTGCCCCGTCTGCGACGAAGGGGGCGAATGCCACCTGCAGGACATGACTGTCATGACCGGGCACGCCTACCGGCGCACACGGTTCAGGAAAAGGACCTATCGCAACCAGGATCTGGGCCCCTTCATCAATCACGAAATGAACCGCTGCATCCAGTGCTACCGCTGCGTCCGCTACTACCGGGACTATGCGGGCGGACGCGACCTGAACGTCTTCTCGGTTCACGATCACGTCTACTTCGGTCGGGCACATGACGGGACGCTGGAAAACGAATTCAGCGGCAACCTTGTTGAGGTCTGCCCGACCGGAGTGTTCACGGACAAGACTCTGGCCAGGCACTACACGCGGAAATGGGATCTCCAGGACGCGCCCTCGATCTGCATCCACTGCGGAGTCGGCTGCAACACTTCCCCGCGTGCCCGGTACGGCATGCTGCGCCGCATAGTCAACCGCTTTCACTTCGACATCAACGGCTATTTCCTGTGCGACCGCGGCCGCTTCGGATACGAATTCGTAAACAGCGAGCGCAGGATCGGCAGCATCCGTCCGTCAGTGCCTCAGCGGCAGGTCATAGAAGATATCGCTTCGGTAATAAAGAACGGGAGGAAGGTCATCGGCATCGGTTCGCCACGCGCGTCGCTGGAGGCGAATTTCGCGCTGCGCATGCTCGTCGGAGCGGACCGCTTCTTCAGTGGAGTGCGGGCGGAAGAAAGCCTGCCGGTCGCAAAGGTCGCCGAACTTCTGCGCAGGAGCCCATGCCCGATCGCTTCGGTGCACGACATCGAAGTCTCTGATGCCGTCCTCGTGCTCGGAGAAGACCTTATCAACACGGCGCCGCGCCTTGCGCTCGCCGTGAGACAATCGGTGCGCCGGAAATCGATGGAAACCGCCGCACGGATGAACATTCCGGCGTGGCATGACTATGCCGTCAGGACGCTGGCCCAGGATGAGAGGAGCCCGCTCGTCATCGCCACCCCGTACGAAACGGCTCTCGACGAAATCGCATCCGAATCGTACCGTGGAGCGCCGGAAGACCTGGCGAGACTCGGCTATGCGATCGCCTGCGCCATTGATCCGCAGGCGCCGCGTGTTGAAGGACTCGGCCGCGAAGAAGCCGAGCTTGCAGAAAGAATCGCCGGAATACTGAAAGGGGCGAACAGACCTGCAGTAATCTTCGGCACCGGCTGCAGAAACGCGGCGCTGATCGAAGCCGGCGCCAATGTAGCGCTTGCCCTGGCCCGGACACACCCTGACCCGGAGCGGGTGAGACTGGCATTGACGGTCCCTGAGTGCAATTCCGCCGGCCTGGCGCTCATGGAAGCGAAAGATCTGGACGCCGCCTTCGAAGCGGCCCGCAGCGGGGCCGACGCGATCATCGTGCTGGAAAATGACCTGTACAGGAGATCAGCCGTGCAACAGGTCGACGAATTTCTGCGGGCCGCCCGCACCGTTGTGCTCGATTCGCTGGAAAACGAGACCACAGCGAAAGCAGAAACGATACTGCCCGCCGGCACCTTCGCGGAATCGGAAGGGACTCTGGTAAACAGCGAAGGCAGGGCGCAGCGTTATTTCAAGGTGATGCCGCCGCGGCAGGGCGTTCTGGAAAGCTGGCGCTGGCTGAGGGAAATCGCGATAGCCGCAGGACGGCTGAACGAGGATTCCTGGCGCAGCCTCGATGCCGTGATCGCAGCTATCGAAGCCGAATTGCCGCAATTCCAGGAGATTTCGAAAGCCGCGCCGGCAGCATCATTCAGGATCGCGGGACAGAAGATACCGCGCCAGCTGCACCGCTACAGCGGCCGGACCGCTATGATGGCGGATATCACCGTGCACGAGCCGGCACCGCCGCGGGATCCCGACTCGGCTCTCGCGTTTTCGATGGAAGGGTACCAGGGGCCTCCTCCGGCAGGACTGGCGTCGTTCTTCTGGGCTCCGGGCTGGAACTCTTACCAGGCGGTGAACAAGTACCAGAGCGAAATCGGCGGCCCCCTGCGCGGCGGACCGGCCGGATCAAGACTCGGGGAAGGCAAGAGAACCGATGATATTTCCTATTCCAGCCGGATACCCGAGCCGTTCAGGAGCCGCGACGGGAAGGTCTTCGTGGTTCCCGCATTTCGGATTTTCGGAAGCGAAGAATTGAGCATGCACGCGCCGGGGATCGCGGCACGCGCCGAAAAACCTTTTCTGGAGGTGAATCCCTCCGACGCTGAAAAACTCGGCATATCAGCGGAACAGGAAGTGGCGCTTACTTTCGGCGCCGTCAGCCGCAGTCTCGCTATAAGAATGAATCCATCGCTCCCACCGGGAGTGGCGGCACTCCCGGCGGGGTTGCCGGAGTCGGCGGGAATCCCTGTTCCGGCCTGGGCAAGGATTACCGGACGTTGAGATAATGAACGAGATAGCCCGAACTGCCATCACGATTGTCGTACTGCTTGCGGCCCTCATGACGGTCGCCGCCGGTCTGATCTGGGTCGAACGAAGGCTTCTGGCCGTGTGGCAAAACCGCTATGGACCGAACCGCGTCGGGCCACTTGGGCTTTTCCAGGTTGTGGCCGACATGATCAAGATCTTCACGAAAGAAGACTGGATCGCCCCTTTTTCGGATAAGAAGGTTTTCATCATCGCTCCCGCGATCGTCTTTGTCGCGGTCCTCTCGGCCTTTGCAGTGATTCCGTTCGCTCCCGGAATCGCAGTCGCGGAGCTCGACGTCGGGCTGCTGTTCTTTCTGGCCATGTCGTCGATGAGCGCGTACAGCGTTGTCCTCGCAGGATGGGCTTCCGACAGCAAGTACTCGCTTCTAGGGGCCCTTCGGGCGACCGCCCAGATGCTCAGTTATGAAGTATTCATGGGGTTGTCGCTCATGGGAGTCGTGATCCTGACCGGAAGTTTCAACCTGCGACATATAGTGGAAGCTCAGGAAGGAATGTGGTTTTGCATACCCCAGATTCTGGGGCTGCTGATATTCCTGGGTGCCGGCATCGCCGAAACGCATCGCGCACCGTTCGATCTGCCCGAGGCTGAAAGCGAATTGATCGCGGGATTCCATTCCGAGTATTCGGGAATGAAGTTCGGAATGTTTTTCGTAGGCGAATACCTTGGCGTCACCCTGATCTCGGCAATGATCACGACTCTGTTTTTCGGCGGCTGGCTCGGACCGTTCTTCCCGCCGATCGTGTGGTTTGTGATCAAGACGTCGGTTTTCATAGCCTTTTTCGTGCTGCTGCGGGCATCGCTGCCCCGCCCGCGCTACGACCAGCTCATGTCCTTCGGCTGGAAGGTGATGCTGCCGCTTTCGCTGCTCAACGTTCTGGTTACCGGCGCGATCGTGCTGTGGCGAAGCACATAATTAGACGCAAAGGAGTGACTTGTGTTCAGCATCTTTCGGACGCTCTGGCAGGTTGCGGCGCATATGTTCCAGCGGCCGATCACGGTTCAGTATCCCGACGAGAAGCCGTATCTTGCTCCGCGGTACAGGGGAAGGATAATTCTCTCCCGCGATCCGGACGGTGAGGAACGGTGCGTCGCGTGCTATCTCTGCGCCGTCGCCTGTCCCGTCGACTGTATTTCGCTGCAGGCGACCCAGGACGAATACGGGCGCAGATATCCCGAGTTCTTCCGCATCAACTTCTCACGGTGCATCTACTGCGGGTATTGCGAAGACGCCTGCCCGACCTATGCGATCCAGCTGACTCCCGACATGGAGATGTCGGAATACAGGCGCGAGAACATGGTGTATGAGAAGGAGCACCTGCTGATCAGTGGTGAGGGGAAATATCACGGCTACAATTTCTACCGTGTCGCAGGGTTGAGCATCAGGGGAAAGGACAAAGGAGAGGCCATCAACGAAGATCCGCCGGTCGATATCCACTCACTCCTGCCCTAGCAATCCTGCGCCCAGCCGGGGGAATTGGTACGGCACAAGGCTTTTCGTTCTTGTGCCGACACATCCCTTCGTGTTAAAAACAGGCAACTTAGCGGCATTTTAGTCATGGAAGAAATGCGGAAAGAAATCGCAACGAATTGAAGGAAAGGAAAACGTGAGAAGAAACCAACTGTTCACATGCTGTCTGGCGCTGATCATGGCGGCAGTGGCGACTGCGGGACTCGCGCCGGTGCAGGCCCAGCAGAAAGCCGCAGGCAAGCCTCTGATCACGGTGCTCAATCCGGCCATCGAGAGCAAGATGGTGGACCGGGAGCCTTTGTCACCCCGGCTGGACACGCTCGAGGGGAAGACTATCTATCTGGTCGACATCAACTGGGGCGGACCGGAAGCCGCCTACAGCGTATTTGAAGAAATCCAGGCCTGGTTCAAACAGAACATTCCCAGCGCCAAAATAGTCATCAAGAGAAAATACGGCTCCTACAGCAACGATGATCCGGCGTTGTGGAAGGAGATCAAGCAGAATGGACAGGCCGCGTTGATCGGCATATCCGGTTGAGATGGCTGTACGTCGGCCGTGAGCCAACATGCAAAAACTCTTGAAAAGATGGGCATCCCCACAGTGGGAGCAGCAGCTGCAAACATCGTACACTACGCAATCGGATACGACTTTGAGTACACCAACGGCATGCCGATCCGTTATGTCGGATTCCCGTTCCCGGTAGCGGGACAACCGAAATCGGTGCACCACAGCTACGTTTTCGAAAGAGAAGACGTGGTCAGCGGCAAACCCATGATGCAGGCCATCGTGGACGGATTCACCAAGCCTCTGACTGAGAAGGAGAAGTTCCAGGGGCGGCCGCCTGAAGCAGTCGCGGAACCCCGCCTGCTCGAGCCGGACACCGAAGACAATCTCCAGCAGCTCTTCAAGGACAAGGACTGGACGGACTACAACCCGATCATCCTTCCTACCGAAGAGAGAGTGGCGGCGATGCTGAAGGGAACCAGCCGCAAGCCGGATGAAGTCGTCAAGAAGATCACCTGGCCGGGCGGCGCCAGGAATCTTACGGTAGAGAAAGTCGCGGTCTGCGCGGTTATGGCCGGAGCCAAGCCTCAGCACTTCCCGCTGATCCTTGCCCTGGCTACGTACGTGCCGTTCGGAAACTCGACCAGTTCCATGGCAAACATGATCCTGGTCAACGGCCCGATACGGAACGAAGTGAAGATGAACTACAAGGGCAACGTGATGGGGCCCCACAACGAAGTCAATTCGGTGCTGGGACGCTCTTTCACTCTCATGTCCAAGACCGCAGGCAACCTGCACGCAGGCAAGACGACTTTCAGCTCCCTCGGGAGCAACCTGCAGTACAACAACCTGTGCATTGCGGAGAATGAGGAAGCTCTGCCGGCGGGATGGGATCCCGTCCATGTGCAGATGGGCGCCAAACCCACCGACAGCGTCCTGACGGTGTCGACGGGATGGAGCTACATTTCCAGCGTCGGCGAAGTCCAGCGTGGGTATCCGCCGCAGTTCCTGATGCGCGACTACATGCGGTCGCTCAGCGGGATGGGGGCTTCGGTCATCATGGATCCAGCCGTCGCCGGACTCCTCAAGGACTCGCAGGGATTCAACACCAAGGCTGACCTTGCCAAGTGGCTGGCCGAGAATGTCGAGAAGACAATCGCTTCATTCTGGGGCAACGGCGTCGTTTCCACCATGTGGGCGTCGATGGCCCTGCAGGGGCTTGAGCCGCATGCATCGCGCATGAAGGCTCCCCCGGATTCAATGATCAAGCCATTCCAGCCGAGAGGAATCGGCGTGATCGTGACGGGCGGCGGACAGACTACATGGTTCGTTACGGACTTTGGAGTCGGCCGCGGAGTCAAGATCGACGACTGGCGGTAAGAGGCCTCTTAAGGTAAGAAGTAAGAACCGCGGGGCTGCGTGAACGCAGTTCCGCGGTTTTTTTGGTTTTGTACGCACGACGGTTTCACCCTGCTTCCATTCGACGCTGATCCACCCTCACAAGCAATCCGCCAAAGGCAATCAGGAGACTTCATATTGACAGGCAATAGGAAGGGCGGTACATATATGGCCATCCAATAGAAGGAATCGATATGAACCGGAAAACAGAAGTGATGCAGGGCACGCTGGGACTAATGGTATTGAAGACCCTGGAAACAATGGGTCCGTTGCACGGATACGGCATCGCCCGCAGGATTGAGCAGATCAGCGGCAATGTGCTGTCGCTCAACTACGGGACAGTCTATCCTGCGCTGTTGAAGCTCGAACAGGAAGGATGCATCTCGTCCGAATGGGGCGTCTCGGACAATAACAGAAAAGCAAAGTATTACAAAATCACCCGAAGAGGACGGAAGCAGCTCCAGGAGAGTGCAGAGAGCTGGGAACAGACGAAATCGATTCTCGACCGCTTCCTGACGCTCGGCGAGGAAGCGCGATGAGGCACCTGAGAGCCTGGATTGTGCGGCTGTGCGGCCCATTCACCGGTGGGCCGCAGGATCGAAAGTTCGCCGAAGAGATAGAAAGTCACCTCGCGATGCATATCGAGGACAACCTGCGTTCCGGCATGAATCCGGAAGAGGCACGCCGGAATGCCATCATCAAACTCGGAGGCATCGATAAGACTTTTGAAACATACAGGGATCGAAGCCGGCTCCCTTTCGTCTTCGACATGGTGCGCAACTTTCGGCACGCATCCAGGTCCCTGATTCAAACACCCATTTTCACGCTGGTTGTCGTATCAACCCTGGCTCTGGGGATCGGTGCCAACACAGCGATCTTCTCAGCGATGCACCAGCTTCTCCTTGGTTCGCTGCCGATCGAGAATCCCGAAGAGCTTGCATTTGTGACTACCTCCAAGGCGCCCAAGGTCGGAAGCGTCTGGGGAACCGACTCGGGGGGTGCAGATTATCTCTTCAGCTATCCCGCCTTCCGTGATCTCGAGCGACAGCAACAGGAGAACCTGGCCGAACTGGCAGGATTCCGATACACGAACACCATCGTGTCGCATCAAAACCAGGCGGCACAATGCAGAATCCTGATGGTTTCAGGCCGATACTTCTCGGTTGTCCGGGTTCGCCCCATTCTGGGTCGCACGATTCTTCCGGTTGATGATGAAGGGGACGGCAGCCCCGTAGTGGTGCTCGGATACGAATTCTGGCGCGACAGGTTTGGCGCGAGAACCGATATTCTGAACCAGACCCTGCGGATTGCGGGCCAGGCGTTCACAATCGTCGGAGTGACGCCCAGGGGATTCAATGGAACCAGCAAAGCCGGAATGCAGCCCGATGTCATAATCCCTTTGGCCATAAAGTCCGTACCGTCCCCGGCGGTGTTCGGCGCAGAGCGCTATGACAACTATTGGGTATACCTGGTCGCCCGTGTCAGGCCGGGTGTAACGTTCGAACGAGCCGCCTCAACATATGCCGGGGCCTACGCCGAGACCGTGGAAAAGCGGATCCAGACAGGCAGATACCCTATGGGTCCGGCGGACGTAAAAAGATTGCGCAACAGCCGCTTGTCATTGGTGGACGGCAGCCGCGGAAAGGGGGGAATTCCAGACCAGGCTGAATCATCCATATATCTCATGATGGCCTGCACCGGACTGGTTCTTTTGATTGCGGCTGTCAATTCAGCCAGCCTGTTGCTCGCGCGCTCCGTGGCGCAACGAAAAGAAACGGCCATGCGCGTCGCCCTTGGTGCAAGCCGAGGAAGGATCATCGGTCAACTCCTTTCACAGGCTGTGATCCTGGCCGGCGCAGCCGGCATTGCGGGGCTCGCGGTAAGTTCACTGGCTCTTCGCCTTGTGAACTGGCAGTTGGTGCAGGGCGGAGCTCCGGCAGAATATCTCGTACAACACCTCCATCGCCCGGTATTGTTCTACGGCATCATACTTGCACTCCTTACAGGCCTGATGTTCGGATTGTACCCGGCTCTGAGGTCGGCCCGTATCATGCCGACAGAAGCCCTTAACCAGGAAACCAAACATGCGACACAGGCGCGAACCGCCACCCGGATTCAAAGAACCCTCGTATGCGCACAGATAATGCTCTCGATGGCACTATTGATTCCAACCGGTCTCCTGCTTAAGACCATGGTAAATCTTTCGCGGGTGAACCTGGGCCTGCAGACTGAAAACCTTGTCACTTTTCGCATCTCTCCAGGCTCGACCCTGTACCGGCCGGAGTGGAGCAGGTCGTTGTTCGAGCGGACGGAAAAAGCACTGGCCGCAATTCCCGGGGTGACAGCCGTCACCGCGTCTTCGATCGCACTGATCGGAGGCGGTCCTGGTCTGAGGAACAGCCTGACGATGGAAGGCTATGCTGAACCCAGCAACCCCATACTGAAGAACGCAATCTCGCCCGGATTCTTCAGACATATGGGAATCCCGCTGCTGATGGGACGTGAATTCACAGAAAGGGATGACCTGGCGGGTCAAAAGGTCGCTATCGTAAACGAGGAGTTCGTCAGGAAATTTTATCCCGGCCGGAACCCTCTCGGCAGAAAATTCGTTCCCGGTTGGGGGCCGGATGTAGTTCTCGACACTGAAATCGTGGGCGTGGTAAAGAACAGCCACACTTTGGGTGTGAGAGAGGAACCGATGCCGGCCTACTACGTCCCCTGGCGGCAGGACGACGGAGGTA
Source organism: Acidobacteriota bacterium (assembly GCA_012719355.1). Lineage (GTDB taxonomy): Bacteria > Acidobacteriota > UBA6911 > UBA6911 > UBA6911 > UBA6911. The sequence goes on along the minus strand of JAAYAM010000136.1, from coordinate 905 downwards.
CCATGACGTTTTACGTGCGCTCTTCCCTGCCACCGGACCAGATAATCCCCCAGATACGAAAGGTGGCACGCACACTGGACTCGAACATTCCGCTCGAGGCCGTACGGACAATGGATGAACAGGTAGGTCTGAATCTTTTCATGGAACGCCTGATCTTCAGGCTCGCGGCCGCTTTTGCCGTTCTGGCCACCGCCCTTGCGATGATGGGACTCTACGGGGTCACAGCCAACGGCGTCCTTCGTCGCACGCGCGAATTCGGCATCCGAATCGCAATTGGAGCAAACCCGGCGAAGATCAGGATGATGGTCCTTCGTGAGATGCTGCCGTTACTGGCAATCGGGTTGATTCCAGGATGTCCCGCAGCGCTGGGGTTGTCACAGCTCGCAAAGAGCCTCATGTTCGGGGTGACGACTCATGATGCGTTTGTGACAGCAGGTGCAACGGTTGCAATCGCAGTTACCGCCCTTGCCGCAGCGTATCTGCCTGCGCGGCGGGCGTCGCTGATCAATCCGCTCGAAACCTTGCGGTATGAGTAATTCTGAAGCTCGAGGCAGGACCGCGGAGCCGCCTTGATGCAGTTCCGCGGTCTTCTTGTCTCATGGTTCAGGGCACGTCCTATCTCCAGTCGTCGATCTTGACGCTCTGCGAGTAGCGCATCCCTCCAATGCTGTAGTAATTGTTGTTCGTTCCTCCGGTCACGATGATCGATATGTTCGATCCCATTCCCGGCGGCATCATCTTCGGCTGAGGAGCGCCGCCTGTCGGTTGCACTTTGGGAGCGGCGCCGGCCTTGGCTTTCGGGAACGTCATCGGGGGAGTGAGCCATTTCTCGAACTCCTCGATTGTGTTGTGCCCCGCATCCTTGATGAAATTGGCGATAGGAGGACTCAGGATCGCGCAGGTGC
>JAAYAM010000135.1 GCA_012719355.1 Acidobacteriota bacterium | reverse complement strand
TCAATGAGATCACAGGCACGATGAGTGCGGCTGGTGATTTGAGTGACTTGTACCAGCCGCTGGCATCGTACTGCTGCGAGTACGCAGGTGATGCACGGGCCTGGTTCTGCATTGTCGACAGATCAGCTTGCAAGAGGGTGCGGCTGACGGGGAACGCCAGCCCGGCGCTGGAGCGGCCGGTTCCTCTTAACAGCGGCATTGCGGGAAGTGTCATCTCCTCGGGGAGTCCGGTCTGGATTCCGGATGCCAGAGGGACCGGAAGGGCGCCGGCGCAGCTCGCCAGATCAATACTTGCGCTTCCCGTGTCAGCCGGCGCCCGTACTGTGGGATGCCTGGAGCTGACATCCCGGCGGCGGCACCGGTTTGATGAGCTCGAGTATCACTTCGGCTTGCTTCTTGCGGCGAATCTCTCTTCATCGCTTGACAGTCTGCTGACGCGGCAGGAACTGGCCATGGCCAACGTCAGGCTTAGGGATCACGATCGCCATCTGACTCAACTCAACGTCAGACTCCGGGAACTGGCCCACACGGATGAGGTGACGGGACTGTTCAACAAGCGGAGGCTTTTCGAGCAGCTCGAAATGGAGACGGCGCGCGCCAAACGCTATGGGCAGAGATTGAGCTGCATGATGATCGATATTGACAACTTCAAACAGATTAACGACGTCTACGGCCACCAGGCCGGAGACGACATCCTGAGCCAGGCAGGTGCGCTTCTGAAGAAGTCCCTGCGGGCGACCGATTTCATCGCGCGCTATGGGGGAGAAGAGTTCACAGTCATTCTTCCCGAGACCAGCGGCGCCGGCGCGCGCTGTGCGGCGGAGAACCTTCGTTCGACCTTCATGCTTTATCCTTTTCGCATCGAGAAAGCCTGCGTTCACCTGACCATCAGCATCGGAATAGCTTCGTGCACCACGTTCGATCACCTTGATGCGCGCCAGACTCTAATGATGGCGGACCGCGCTCTGTACACCGCCAAGCGGAATGGCAAGAACCAGACTGTCCTGGCCGACGAAGCGGATGATCTCTCCGATGAGTCAGTAATTTGTCAGAAACGTGAAGCGGCTTTGACACCCGGACGGTCCGCCCGCTTGACAGCAGCAAAACCCGCGTCGTAGCCCATCTGCCGTTCAACTTCTTCTAAACCCTCATACTGCTTCAGTTACAGTCATCGATCCTCGCCTGCCATGTCGCACGTGCATTAAGAAGGAAAAAAGAAATTGCACTTGGCATGTGTGTTGCATTTGCAGGCTGATGGTTAATGTTACTCAACCGGAGGAGTTGTGAATTTGACAGAACCAGGACAGAACCAGGGTGGTGGAGAAACCAGGCGCAAATCGCGTGCGCCGTTGGTAATCGGCATATTGGCGCTTTTCTTGATTGCGGGCGCTCTCGGATTCTACGTCAGTTCGCGATTCATCAATCCCCAGGCGGAGAACACCGGCGGGGTTAAGGCAACGCTGAAGCTCGAGCCTTTCCTCGTCAATCTGGCGGACGAGGGGGAAGCTAACTTCGTGAAGGCCACGATAAGTTTGGGGCTTGCGGCAGAACCAGAGGGGGAAACGTGGAATGATGTCACCGTCGCCGCCGTACGCGATTCGGTCATCTCTCTCTTGAGTTCGAAAAAGGCCGAGCAGATCCTGACGCCGCAGGGGAAAGACACACTGCGCAAAGAGGTCAGATCGAAGGTCAACTCTCTGTCGCCGGATCTGAACGTGCTTGAAGTATACATAGTCGACTTCGTTGTTCAACTCTAACCAGGCCTGAGGTGCAGACATGTCAGAATCCCGTGGCGCCCCGATCCCTTCCGATCCTGGACAGGATGAGCTTCGCCATTTTATGGATGTACCACTGGAGATATCGGTGGAACTCGGACAGTGCCTCATGAAGGTGCGGGACATTCTACAGTTGCAGCCCGAATCGATCATTGCGCTCTCGAAGTCTGCAGGCGAAAACGTGGACGTGCTCATGAATGAGCGGCTGATTGCCTTCGGAGAGGTGCTTGAACTTGAAGGCTGCACCGGAATTCGTCTGACCGATCTGAATAACCCATCATAGGAGAATAACGGTGAATTTCCGTCTTCTGGCATTAGCAACAATTCTGATGCTGGCCATCCCGGCTTTTGGTCTGCAGCCGGATCAGAGCGCTGAGCAGGCCGTTGGTGAAAGTGCTCCTTTACCGCCGGTAGTCGGGACAAGCGGTGATTTTCAGTTTCCGCTGCTTCGAACAATGGGGGGAATGGGCCTGATACTGTTTCTGATGGTCGGAGGCTATCTGGCTTTCAGGAAATTCTCTCCACGCTGCCTTGCGAGACAGCGCGCAGACAGAAATCTCAGAATAATCGAGACGCTCTCTATGGGCGACAGGCGGTCGATATCGCTGATTGAAGTCGGCGATTCCCGATTTCTGATTGGAAACACTCCTCACCAGATCAACCTTCTGGCCGCATTGCCGGAGAGCCTTTCGCTGGTTTCCCAACCGGCCGCCATGTCCGCCGGGTCAAAGAACCCGATCAGGAAAGACAGGGGCGCCACTTTCAGGAACTTGTTTGAAGTGGAAAGGAATCAGGCTGCGAAAAACCCGGTGACCGAGCTTCCGGCCGACCTTCGCGCGAAGATGCGTCAGCTGCGGGAAGCGCTGGAACGTCCGTGAGTAAGGGTTCCCCGAGGGAAATGAGGAAATCATCAATGTCCAGATCCCGCCTGAAGACGAGATTCATCGCGCTTTCTCTGATCCTGATCGGGATGGCCCTCCAGGCCGCGGTTGCGGCTGAAAAGGATTTTTCGGGCATTGAACTGCGCATAGGCGGGGATACCGGCAAATCAGGATTGACGACACCTCTGCAGATCCTGGTGTTGCTGACACTTCTTTCCCTCATTCCGGCTATCCTCGTTTCGGTTACCTCGTTCACGAGACTCGTTATCGTGGCGCACTTTCTGCGGCAGGCGCTCGGCACCCAGACCATGCCGCCCAATCAGGTCCTCGTAGGGCTTTCGCTTTTTCTCACTTTTTTCATCATGCAACCTGTCGCTGAGAAGATGAACCAGGAAGCGCTGCAGCCGATGCTGGACGGGAAGATCACGGAAATGCAGGCGCTGGAGCAGGCCAGCGGGCCGCTGCGGCAGTTCATGTTGCGCTACACGCGCGAGAAGGACCTGGCGCTTTTCATGAACATGGCAAAACAGCCGAGGCCGCGGGATGCGCGGGACATTCCGATGCGCATCGTCATCCCGAGTTTCATGATTTCGGAGCTGAAGACCGCATTTCAGATCGGTTTCGCCCTCTTCATCCCGTTTCTTGTTATTGACATGGTGGTCGCATCCATTCTGCTTGCCATGGGCATGATGCAGCTGCCGCCGGTGGTGGTTTCCACCCCTTTCAAGATTCTGCTGTTCGTGATGGTCGACGGATGGAATTTGGTGATCGGGTCTCTTGTCAAGAGTTTCTACTGACCCGGCGGAATTCAGAAGATTCGGAGAGCAACTATGAGTCAGGATCTGATTCTCAAGCTGGCCAAAGACGCGCTTCAGGTGACTTTGATGGTGAGTGGGCCGATGCTTGTAGTCTCGCTCGTGGTAGGAATTTTGATCAGCATTGCACAGGTGGTGACGTCGATACAGGATATGACCCTATCGTTCGTTCCCAGGGTCATCGCGGTTTTCGTGACCTTTCTCGTGGTGCTCCCGTGGATACTGAGCACCATGCTCTCATTCACGGCTCAGTTGTACGGGCACCTGGAGCGTTTCGCCCACTGACAGAACAGAGAAGATCCCCGACGCGGATATGGAGCCGATTTCTATTCCTATTGAAGAAGTGATGCGGTTTCTGGTCGTGCTTATGCGCGTGTCGGGGATCATGCTTCTCGCGCCTCTGTTCAGCAGCCACTCCATTCCGGTCCCCATCCGGACGGCTTTCGCTGTGATTCTCTCCCTCACCATGACTCCATTGTTGCCGCTGAGCGCACTTCCCGCAGGTTTGAACCTCGGCAACATAGCCGGCCTGGTTTTAAGCGAAGTCTTCATAGGAGTGTTCCTCGGGTTTGCCGCCGCGTGTGTCTTCGCAGGACTGCAGTTTGCGGGACAGATCATATCGTTTCAACTCGGGTTTTCCGTCATCAATGTCATAGATCCCCAGACGCAGGTTGAGACTTCGGTATTTTCGTTCTTTCAGAACTACATAGGCATCCTTTTTTTTCTGCTGATGAACGGCCATCACTGGTTTCTGATGGCGATTGATGAGAGCTTCAGGAGCCTTCCTGTGGGCGGGATGCAGATATCAGGGCCATTCATTGAACACCTGGTGCGTCTTTCGGCGGAGATACTCGTCATAGGAGTCAGGATAGCGGGCCCGATACTCGCGGTTACCATAATCACCGATGTGGTGATCGGAGTGCTCGGAAGGGCCGCGCCGCAGATTCACCTGCTGATAGTGGGAATGCCGGTGAAGCTTCTGGTGGGATTCGGTTGCCTGAGCTTCTCTTTCTACTTTCTGCCTCGTTACCTTGAAACGATCTACTCCTCGCTTCACAGGACCCTGTTCTCGCTCCTGCACGCGATGATATAGGGGGAGACGCATGGCGGGCAGCACTGATAACAGGTCAGAACAGCCAACCAGGCGAAAGCTGGAAAAGGCGCGGGAAAAAGGTCAGGTCCCACGCAGCAAGGAAGTTCCGCTTGCTGCCGTCCTGTTCGGCAGCACTGTGCTGCTGCTGTATTTCGGCCAGACGATGCTCAAGAAGCTGCAGCTTGTACTGAAGAGCAGCCTTGTCTTCAGCGTTCCCGCTGAGCTGACCATCCCCTGGCTGTCGGGAATGCTCAACACAATCGCCCTGCATACCGCGACGGTAGTGCTTCCTGTCATCCTTGCAGCCATGGTCTTCTCTATAGCCGGAAGTGCCATGCAGGGAAGTTTTGTTTTGTCCGGCCACGCACTTGGATTTCGTTTCGAAAAACTCAATCCCAAGAACGGGATCAAAAAGCTGTTCTCGAAAAACGGCCTGATGGAACTTGCCAAAAGCGTGGCCCTGATCTGTGTGGTCGCGCTGATCAGTTATAAGGTCGTCTCCAGCCATCTTCCGCTCTATCCGCGGCTGATTCTGATGGATGTCGAGAAGCTCGTGTTCTGGACCGCTTCGATTTCCTATGAAGTGGTGATCCGGGTGGCGGTGTTTCTGATCATCATCGCGGTGGCGGATTTCTTCTTCCAGCGGTACCGCTTCATGGAACAGCAGAAGATGACCAAGCAGGAAGTGAAAGAGGAATTCAAGGAGATTGAAGGCGACCCTCTTATCAAAGGTCGGATCCGGAGACTCCAGCGCGAGATGTCACGCCGGCGCATGATGGCTGACGTGCCGACGGCGGATGTAGTAATCACGAACCCGACCCACTATGCAGTTGCTCTTTCCTACAAGATGGAATCAATGGACGCTCCCAGGGTGGTGGCAAAGGGTGTCGGATTCTTGGCGCTCAGGATTAAGGAGTTGGCACAACAACACGGTGTTCCGATGGTGGAGAACCGACCTCTGGCCCAGACTCTCTACAAGACGGTTGAGATAGGTGAATCAATTCCGGCAAATCTCTACAGAGCCGTAGCTGAAATACTTGCTTATGTTTACAAGGCAAGAGCTGCCTTGTCCCGCTGAAAACCGGCGAAGAAATTCCACTTGGAAATAGGAAATAATTTGTACCTCGGCTGTTTGGAATGAGGATTGCTTAATCCTATTGCGCGATTGAAATGAACTAGGAGATCCGGGTTTAACGAAATGAGTGTTGCAGAAAAATCCGCACTTCCAGACTTGTCAAATATCCTCGGCAGACTGCATCTGGTCATCCCCGTGGGAGTGATGGGAATCCTGATAGTCATGGTGCTGCCTATGCCCACCATGGTACTGGACCTCCTGATCAGCCTGAATATCACGCTTTCGATCATTATTATGCTGGTCTCAATGTACATACTGCAACCTGTACATTTTTCGGTGTTCCCTTCACTCCTTCTCATCATCACCCTGTTCCGCCTGGCGTTGAATGTGGCGTCCACGCGTCTGATTCTTCTCAATGGGGCGGGAGGGGAGGATGCCGCAGGAAAGATGATCCAGTCTTTCGGCCAGTTTGTCGTGGGCGGGAATTATTTCGTTGGAATAGTTGTTTTCATTGTCCTCATAGCCGTTCAGTACGTCGTCATCAATCATGGTTCGATACGCATTTCAGAAGTGACGGCGCGATTCACCCTGGATGCCATGCCCGGCAAGCAGATGGCGATCGACGCCGACCTGAATGCCGGGATCATCAATGAAGCGGAAGCCAGGGAGCGCCGCGAACACATATCCAAAGAAGCTGAATTCTATGGAGCGATGGACGGCGCCATTCGGTTCACCTCGCGTGACGCGATCGCGAGCATAATCATAATGGCGATCAACATCATCGGCGGATTCCTGATCGGGGTTGTTCAGTTCGACATGGACCTGGCTGAAGCGGCAAAGCGCTTCACCATGCTGACGATCGGCGACGGGCTGGTCACCGCCATTCCTTCACTGCTGATTTCAGTGGCGGGCGGCATCATCACGACACGGGCCGCTTCAGATGCCGATCTTGGCGATGATGTCGTGCGGCAGCTCTTTGCCAATCCGGCTCCGGTAGCGATTGGATCCGGATTCCTCTTCTTTTTCGGTTTGATTCCCGGTCTGCCGTTCCTTCCGTTTTTCATTCTGGGATCCGTGACCGCGATTGTTGCTTACCGGAAGAAGAAATCGCGTGAAACCGAACAGCTGACGATGGAGAAGGCGGCGGCGCAGAAGGCCGAGGCTGAGAAGCCGAAGGACAAGATAGAAAGCCTTCTGAAGGTCGATCTCCTCGGCATAGAAATGGGATATGGCTTGATCCGCTACGTGGACACCAGCCAGGGAGGCGATTTCCTGGAGCGCATCAAATCCATCCGTCGCCAGATAGCGCTGGACCTCGGCGTGATCGTTCCTCCGGTGCACATCACCGACAATCTGCAGCTTAATCCGCGGCAGTATTCGATTCTTCTGAAAGGCGTGCAGATCGCGCGCGGAGAGCTGGTGCAGGATCATCTGCTCGCAATCAACCCGGGGACGGCACGCGAGGAGATCCCCGGAACCCCGACGGTTGAACCCGCTTTCGGGTTGCAGGCACGCTGGATCAAGGCTCAGGATCGAGAACGCGCTCAACTGGCGGGATACACGCTGGTCGATCCCGCCACCGTGCTGGCCACTCATCTGACCGAAATCATCAAGTCGCAGGCCTATGAACTGCTCGGCCGGCAGGAAACAAAGAACCTGCTCGACAACGTCGCCAGAACCAATCCAAAGGTTGTGGAAGAGCTCGTACCGAAAGTCCTTTCGGTTGGAGAAGTGCAGAAGGTGCTGCAGAACCTCCTCAAGGAGAAGGTCAGCATTCGTGATGCGGTAACGATACTCGAGACGCTTGCTGATTACGGAACCTACACGAAGAACACTGCAGCCCTGACTGAATACTGCCGCCAGGCCCTGGGTCGCTCGATCTGCCGGCCGTACCAGACAGAAGAAGGGGATCTGCATGTCTTTACGGTGAGCCCCGATCTGGAGAAGAGCATAGCAGATGGAGTCGTTCATTCCGACCAGGGATCCTATCTGGCGCTGGAGCCCCAGCAGGCGAAGGAAATCATGGCCCGGTTCCGCAAAGCGGTTGATTCGGCCGGAAGCGCCGGGAATCCGGTTGTGCTCTGCTCTGGGGGCATCCGCATGTACGTGCGGCAACTGCTCGAGCGCTTTCTGCCGAACGTCGTGATTCTTTCACACAGCGAGATACCCCAATCGGTGCGTGTCCTTTCTCTCGGGATGGTGACATAGGATGAGGATCAAAACCTTCTACGCAAGAACAATGGCGGACGCGTTGCGGGAGATCAAAGCCCATCTTGGACCGGATGCGCTGATCCTGTCGACGAAGGAAATTGCACGCCGTTCAGGCGCCTGGGGCGGTTCCACGGGGTTTGAGGTGGTTGCTGCTGTAGATGATACGGACATGTTTGACGACTTCTCTGCCAGCTCCGAGGCAAAGACTCATTCAGTCAGGCGTATGGGGTGTGAAGCGAGAACCTACACTCCTGCCGGCTTATTGAAACGAACGTCAACCCGGCTGCCCGAGCGCGAGCCTAATCAGGTGGAGATTCCGTTGAGGGAAAGGGCTGCGCTCTCTCTTTATCAGGACCTGGTCGCCTGCGGAGTTGATGCTTCGCTGGCGACGGAACTCTTGCTGGAAGCTCTCGACACCCTATCCATCGGCCAGCGCCGCAGCCGTACCGCTTTGATCCAATCAATGGCGCGGATTGCGACGGCTCACATTGCCGGTTCGCCGGCACAGGACGGCATGCCGGGCAAGAAGGTCGTGGCATTCGTCGGTCCCACCGGGGTCGGGAAGACCACGTCTATTGCCAAACTCGCCGCCCGGCTGGCTCTGCAGAAAAGGAAGAAAGTCATCCTGATGACGATTGACGGGTATCGCATAGGAGCGATCGAGCAGTTGCGGTCATACGCAGGTTTCATGGGTATTCCTTTCAGGTTCGTTGAGAGCGTCTCGGCGTTGCCCCGGGCGATCGAGGAAAACAGCCAGCGTGATTACATCCTTATCGATACGGCAGGCCACGGTCCGAAAGATTTCGGACTAATGCACAGCCTGGCTGATTTCCTGAAGAAATCGGAGTTCATCGAACGGCACCTGGTCCTGAGTGCCGCAACCGGATCTTCGGATTTGAGAACCATTATGGACAGATTCGAAATCTGCCATCCGGATCACCTGCTGTTTACCAAGCTGGACGAGGCCTCGACTTCCGGGCCGATTCTGAACGAACTCGTTCGAAGCCGCAAATCGTTCTCGTACTACAGCGACGGTCAGAAGGTCCCCGATGATCTGCACACCGTTCCCCCGGAAAGGATCATCGATATCGTGTTAGGCGCTAACCAGAATCAGAACAGGATTGAAGGAACAAACTTATGACGTCTCGTTATCGACTCCAAAGCACTACCGCACTCGCAGATTCCAAGGGCTCGTTGCTTCAGATGAAGGACCACGGTCCGAAAATCATCGCGGTGACGAGCGGCAAAGGCGGAGTTGGAAAAACCAACGTGGTGGCCAACCTCTCGATCAGCCTATCTGAACTGGGAAAGAAGGTTGTGGTGCTTGACGCGGATTTCGGCCTTGCGAACATAGACGTGCTTCTGGGACTGACGCCGCATTATCACCTCGGACATGTGCTGTTTGGAAACAAGACACTGAGCGAAATCATGGTCCAGGGACCGAAAGGGATCCGGATAATCCCCGCCAGCTCGGGTCTGCAGCAGATGTCGGAACTGACACTGGCCCAGAGAAATCACCTTGTGGAGTCTTTTGCAAACCTGGATTCCGACACTGACTACTTCATCATCGACACGGCGGCAGGCATCTCGCGCAACGTGATCCATTTCCTGCTTTCAGCACAGGAGGTGATCGTGGTAAGCGCTCCGGAGCCGACTGCCATAGTTGATGCGTATGCAGTCATCAAGATCATCCTGGCCGAGGATCATCGAAAACAAATCCAGGTTCTCATCAATTCAGTCGAACGCGCAGAGGATGCTCAGGACGTGTTCTGCCAGATCAATTCGGTAGTCAGGCGTTTCCTCAACCGCGAAATCGGCTATCTCGGCCACATCGAGCGCGATTCACACGTTCCACAGGCGGTGAGAAGCCAGACGGTTGTCACTCATCGCTTTCCGAACGCTCCGGCAAGCCGTTGTTTCCGTGAACTTGCCAGCCGGATCGCGCAGCGGGAAGGTTGCGTCCATTCAAGCGGAATGGTCTGGGAAAAACTGCTCAACGACTGGGTTAACTGATGCAGGCAAGCCCGCCGACCCGAAGATTGCTCCCGATCCTCTTTAAGGAGAGTTGCTGTGCAAATGAATAGCCTGCAGGACCTGCCGGTGCCGACCGGCGGCTCTGCCAAGAGGGATATGATGATGCAGGATTTAGCAAGCCAACAAAGAGCCTA
>JAAYAM010000134.1 GCA_012719355.1 Acidobacteriota bacterium | reverse complement strand
TCTTGCATGCAAGACGACGTGGACTTCAGGGCAGGGGCAGGAATACATGCTGTGGAACAACGTCGAGAGCAAACCGTACGGCAGCTATCCCCTTACGTGGGACCTGAAGCTTCTGGAGTCTCTAGGACCGCAACGATGGAACGGTGCCGTCTATGAGGGACAGACAATTTTCGAAGCTGCTCCTGCGGGCGAAAGAGTCGTGGGATGGAAACCGCGGTCCGAAGACTATTCCTATCCGAACACCGGCGAGGATGACTGCGCGGGCCAGATCGACAGGGGCGCCGGCCTGTCGCTGCCGCACCTGAACTGGTTCTTCTACCTTGCGAGGATCTGTAACCACTGCACCTATCCGGCGTGCCTCGCAGGATGTCCGCGCGGATCGATTTACAAGCGGCCGGAAGACGGAATTGTTCTGCTTGATCAGGGACGCTGCCGAGGCTATCAGGAATGCCTGCGGGCCTGCCCCTACAAGAAATCTTTCTATAATCCTATGACGGGAGTGGGTGAGAAATGCATCGCGTGCTTCCCGAAAATTGAGCAGGGGCTGCAGCCGCAGTGTTTCGTCAACTGCATAGGCAAAATCCGGCTTGCGGGTTTCCTCTCGGAACCTTCCCGGGCGAGAGAGGATAATCCGATCGACTACCTGGTCCATATAAGGAAAGTCGCGCTTCCTCTGTTCCCGCAGTTCGGACTGGAGCCGAACGTCTACTATATTCCGCCCGTCCACGCATCGGCGGCGTTCCTGCGCCAGATGTTCGGGCCCGGCGCCGCGCATGCAGTGAAGGTGTATCGTTCAGCTCCCGGCGATCCGGACCTGTCCGGACTGCTGTGCCTTTTCGGATCGACTGAATCGATCGTACACAGATGGGGACGGCGGGACGGGATCGTCTCGGGGATGGATGAAAAAGGCTCAACAGTTGTCCGGGTTCCGCTCACAGAGCCTGTGCATGTTCGACAGGCATTCGATCCCAGGTTCCGGATTGTCAGGACGAATTGTCCCTGAGGAGGATGTTATGAAGTCTCTCGTCAAATCCGCCTTGATGCTTCTACTGCTGCTTGCCCTTGCGGGGACAGGATGCAGAAAGACGCCGGTTGCTGCCACTGAGGTCACCGCCATAGCGGTTCCTTCAGTCACGCTGAATCCTGAAGACGCTCTATGGGACGAGGCGCCGGAGTTCACGGCCGCGCTGCTGCTGCAGGACGTTGTCGACCCGCGCATGATGAAGGTCTCGACGCCGCAGGTGCTCGTTCGTGCCCTGACAAACGGGTCTGACATCAATTTTCGTATCCAATGGACCGACTCCCGGGTGGATGATATGCCCGGCCCTGGTGCGGCAGTAGACGCCTGTGCCGTACAGCTTCCCAGGACGATTGGAGCGAATCCGCCTGCACCCCAGATGGGAGAGGCACAACGCCCGGTAGATGTGACCTTCTGGCGCGCCGACTGGCAGGCGTGGGTCAACGGCAGGGGAGACAGCATACGTGATCTGTATCCCAATGCTGCGGTTGATCACTATCCGTTCCTGGCTCCTTCCCTCAAACAAGGTTCTGCGGAACAGACGGGAATGGCGACCCGGTTTGCTCCGGCTTATGCTCTGGGCAACAGAAGGAACGGCCCTCGAGAGTCTGCAGTGGAAGATATGGAATCTGAGGGACCCGGGACGCTCAAACCGAATCCTGAAGGCCGATCAAAGGGAAACGGTATCAGGAGCAAAGACGGGTGGATAGTTGTGCTGCAGCGCAGACTCCCTGCCGGGCTTGCGCCCCGCATGCGAACCCAGGTGGCTTTTGCGGTCTGGGAAGGATCAGGGGGAGAGGCCGGCGCCCGTAAGATGCGCACGGGCTGGATCCCGCTGCTCAGGAAATAGGAAAATGGAAAAATCGGTTATTGACGATCCCGTTCAGAAGAGACTGCTGAGGTATGCCTCATGGTGGCGCCTGGCAGGTATGCTTTTCGAATGTCCGGCCGACGGCTGGCACGAGGCCCTCGCAGGACTCGTATCGCTGGCGGAGGATACAGGCTTGCAGCAAGCCGTCAAAAAGGCCGAAGCCGAAGCATCTCCGGCTCTCTATTATTCGGTCTTCGGTCCCGGCGGACCGGCATCGCCCCGCGAAGCTGCTTTTCACAATAACCTGAATCTTGGGGGGCTGCTGGCGGAGCTGTCAGGTTATTACAGCGCATTCGCCTATACGCCCGAGACCGAAGAGCCGGACGACCATGTCTCGGTTGAAGCCGGCTTCATCGGCTATCTGCGGCTGAAGCAGTCGTACGCTCTTGCATGCGGCGACGCCGGGAGAGCAGAGATCGCTGCAGATGCTGCCGGCAAATTTATGAAAGAGCATCTCTCTCCATTCGTCGAATCACTTGCCGCCATTCTCGGCCGCTCCGATATCGGCTATCTTTCGCTCGCCGCCTCCGCACTCAGCGCCGGCCACAAATCACACTGACTGTTGGTGGGGCAGCGCGGCGGCAGAACGCGCAATCTGCCGCCGCCTCCGTGCGAAGAGCCGATGTAAAGGAGGGTTGAATTGATTCGATTATCTATGCCGGAAATGAAACTTTCTTGATCCAGATCAAGTTTTGCTCATTTTGCAGCAAAGTTTTTTGGGGTGGCGGTCATTGTCGCATTGAACGTCACAGTGAGGAGCATCGGTCTCCCTCATTCCTGATTGCGCTGGAGGAGAAACGAGAGGTCCTGGCCGGGCGGGATTTCCCTTGGCTCGGCGTTGTATCTGAAGAGGCGGAGAGAATGGATCCCTTTCAGCGTCATCTCCCGCCCGTTCACGATCAGCATGCATCCTTCGCGCAGGCCGGCAACATAAACGCTTCTGTTGAGCTCAACGAATTCCCTGATTCGCTCCTCGCGTGTCTCCCCGCCGTGTCCGGCCGGATTCGCATCGAGATAATGCGGGTTGATCTGGAACGGAACAAGATTGAACGCATGAAACCCTTTCGGATCGACGACCGGCATGTCGTTGGTCGTCATGATCGTCGGACACGCCACATTGGCGCCGGCGCTCCAGCCGACATAAGGAGTCCCCTCCATGACTTTCTTTCGAACCGGCTCGATCAATCCATGATCATGAATGTTGCGAAGCAGATTCCACGTGTTGCCTCCTCCCACAACAAGGGCGTCGGCGTCGTTGACGGCTCTGACTGGATCCTGGAACCTGTGAATTGAGATCACGTCATGGCCGATTTCGTTGAAGCGGGCTTTGACACGCGCTTCATAATCGTCCCACGAAAAAGTCACTGCGGCATACGGGAAGAACAAAGCAGTCACAGGCTCGGCACCCAGGAAAGTCCTGATGTCGTATTTGGGATAATCCAGGTACGGTTGACCCGCCATCGTCGAGTTGCTGAGCAGCAGTAAGCGCATCGCTTTCATCTCCATGTTCGCCCGGTTACAATTTCTCCAGGAACCATTATGAACGATCAATTGACCATTTACACGATTGGTCATTCAACGAGAAGCGAGACGGAGTTCGTTGAGCTGCTGAAGAGCCGGAGTATCGCCAGGGTGATCGACGTCCGAACCATTCCCCGTTCGCGCCACAATCCTCAATTCAACAAAGAAACGCTGGCCGGTTTTCTCCGCAACCGCCGCATTTCATATGTGCACATGAAAGAACTCGGGGGACTGAGGCGACCGGTCGCCGACTCTCTCAATTCCGGCTGGCAAAACGCGTCTTTCAGGGGCTATGCAGATTACATGCAGACCGCGGAGTTTCACGAAGCTGTGGAAAGGCTTATCACTCTGGCGGCAGAAAAGGTAACAGCGATCATGTGCGCCGAAGCGGTGCCGTGGCGCTGTCATCGATCCCTGATCGCTGATGCTCTTTTGGTCAGAGGAATTGCCGTGACCGATATCATCGGGAGTAAAAGTGCAAGAGCGCATGTGCTCACCCCCATGGCCAGGGTGCATGGGAGCAACATCATATATCCGGATCCCGGTCCTGAACCATGAGAGCTCGGCCCCTCAGGGACGACCGGACCAGTCGGCCGTCCCTGACGAATCCCCCATGGAGAAAAAGAATCATATCGTGGTCATCATCTCTGCAACAAAACGGCGGTACCCGCGCTCGGTCGATACCTTTTCGACCTCCCGCCGCTGCTTCGTTGTCAGGCGGCGGATCTGGCCTCCCTCCCTGACGGGCTGCCGCAGGTAAATGGTCGAATCCACGTCGCAAACGTTCATCAACTCTTTTATTTCAGAAGCGTATGTCGTCATATAACCTCCCCGTTACAGCAAGTAGGGGGGATGCTACTGTTCATTTCAAAAACCTCAATCCGGCACAGCAGCCGAGCCCGGCGGGAACCGCCCAGACCACTTCGGCAAAAGCCGGAATAACCGCTTTGAACCCGCGCACCGGAATTGCAACTCTCAGAACCATCCCGGTTTTCAGCGGGTGATCTGTTTTGATCCTGAGTCCATCGGCGCATATGTTCTGCGCATCAGCTTTGTGAATCCTGACACCGGATTTTCCGGCTGTGGCGCCAAGATCGAATTCGATCGGGCAATCAAGCGCTTCTCTTTCCATTGCGCGCCTTTCCATCAGCAAGATCCTTTCAGCTGTCGGTGATCATTAAACGACAGACGCACGCCCCGTCTCAATCCCTCGAAAGTGGGGATTTTCAGGAGAGAGATTTTCCTACAGGTTCAAGCTGATTGCTCCGACGAGATGAATACGAGGTTTGGACATTGAGCGCAGAAGATATGCTCGAGCTGGTGAGGGGGAGATCCTCTCCGGGTGTGTTGATTCTGGATTTGAAGGGCAATCTCCTCTATTCAAATGAGGAGGCCTTGAGCATCCTTCCTAATCCTCGAAAAATCTCTCCCGAAATTCGTCGCTTATGTAAGGAACTCACAAGCGGGTCCGGAAACGGAACCATCAGTGTTGCTCTGACAGCGGGAAAGGACGGGGGCGAAAGTCCCCTTGCACTCCGGGCTTTTCTCATAGGGGCTCAAGGGAGCGGCGGATTGCCGACGCACATCATGGTTCTGGTCGAAAAGGTGACGGAACAGCACAGCCTGAATCTGAAGAAGGCGAAAAG
>JAAYAM010000133.1 GCA_012719355.1 Acidobacteriota bacterium | reverse complement strand
CTGAACCTGCTTGAGTTCTCCGGCGGCCTCTACCTTTCGCTGGGCGGCTTTTAGCGACTGCAGACGGTCGGCGGCCGAGTCTGCCGTGCCCGTGCCATACCCGTGCCATAGATGAAGCTCGCGATAATTGCAAATCCGGCTTCCGGGAGAGGCCGTGCATACAGAATTGTAAAGAACCATTTTCAGCGTTGCCATCCGGCGGGCTGGGAGACGGAGTTGTTCACGACTTCCGGTCCCGGCCATGCCGGACTTCTCGCACGGGAACTTCTTAATACTCCCCCTGATCTCCTTGCAGTCTGCGGCGGAGACGGAACGCTCAACGAGGTTGCGTCCGCCGTGCCGGCGCCGCCATTTCCTGTAGCAATCCTGCCTGGAGGAACCGCGAACGTGGTTGCGCGGGAACTTGATATTCCGCTCGATCCGATCACCGCTCTTGGTGTTGCTCTGGGAGGGAAGATCCGCCGCGTCGATCTCGGTTCGCTTGGTCAGGAAGGGCGCAATTTTGTTTTTGTCGCGGGCATCGGATTCGACGCTTACGTAGCGGCCGGAGTCAGGCCGGCTTTGAAGGCAAGAATCGGGACAGCCGCCTATGCCGCCGCTATAGTCGAATGCCTCAGGCGCTACTCCTTTCCCGAGTTTGACGTGTCGGTGCAAGGGCGAACCTTCAGGGCTACAAGCTGCCTTGTATGCAATGCGAGGAGCTATGGAGGGGGGCTCCTCTTCTGCCCTCACGCCTCCATGACCGACGGATTCGTGGACACCCTTGTAATTGAGGGCGAGCGCAGACTGGCGCTCGCCGCATTCCTCCTCAGGGCATGGCTCGGAATTGCGCAGAGCGGTCCCTGGATACAGCGGCTGCGAAGCGACAGTGTCAGGATCGAGGGTGGGGTTGAAGTCCCGACTCAGGTTGACGGAGAGCCGGCCGGCCGCCTTCCTATCGAAATAACCGTGTTGCCACGCACATTCCCGCTGGCGCTCAGAGCAAAATAAAACGTGTAAAACGTGGTAAAACGTGCATAAAACGTGGACACCCACAAAACGTGGACACCCACTGAAACACCCATCGAACCGAGCAAAACGTGGACACCCACTGAAACGAAACAAAACGTGGACAAAACGTGGACACCCACTGAAACACCCATCGAACCGAAGGAGAAACCGCGAACACAAACGTGCAAACGTGAACATGGACGTGAACATGGACACCCTCCGGGGAAGACGGTAGGAGACTAAAACGGTCTCAAATGGTATCCTACTAATTCAAAACAAGCGTGATACGGGTGATGATATCCCGGCCGAAGCTGAAGGCTTAGTTATGTTCCAGGTGGCGATTGTAGGAAGACCCAATGTAGGCAAGTCAACTCTGTTCAACCGCATCTGCGGGTTTCGCAAGGCGATTGTCGGTGACGAGCCGGGGATCACGCGCGACAGGATCTACGGATCGGTTGAATGGAACAGACGAAAGCTGTCGATCCTCGACACGGGCGGGATGATTCCCGACACGCGCGAAATCATTCCTGAGCGGATTCTGCAGCAGGTTGTGTCGGCCGTCTCGGAATCCCACCTGCTGCTACTGGTGGTGGACGGCAGGGTGGGCATTACTCCACTGGACGAGCAGCTTCTCCCGATGATGCGCAAGACCGGCAAACCTGTATGGACCGTCGTCAACAAGATCGATTCCCCCGCACTGGAGGCGCATGCTGCCCCCTTCTACGAACTGGGCACCGAGCAGGTGTTTGCGGTTTCCGCCGAGCACAATCTGGGAATCGGCGATCTGCTCGATGCAATTGCCGGCAGGGTTGAAGAGGCGCCGGAGAAAGAAGAAGCTCAGGCGCGAGAAGAGATCGGGGTGGCGGTTGTCGGCAGGCCGAATGTGGGGAAATCGTCTCTGGTCAACCGTCTGCTTGGCTTTGAGCGATCGATTGTGACCGACGTGCCGGGGACGACGAGGGATGCGGTTGACACGTTATTGACGCGGGGGGGTGTGAATTACCGCATTATCGACACCGCGGGAATCAGAAGGAAAGGAAAGACGGAGGGGTTCGCCGAGAAGATCAGCGTGGTAATGGCGCAGAAGAGCCTGGCGCGGGCCAAGGTTGCGCTGCTCCTGGTTGACGCGCAAGAGGGGGTGACGAAGCTCGACGCCGCTGTCGGGGGGTACGCTTCCGAATCAGGGTGCTCGGTGATCATCGTTCTGAACAAGTGGGACCTGGTTGAGAAGGAAACGCGCACGCTCGAGCAGTACACCGAGCGCATTCGGCGGCGTATGAAGTATCTTTCGTACGCTCCCATCCTGACAGTTTCGGCTCTTACGGGGCAGCGTGTTTCGAAGATATTCGACCTGATCCGCCGTGCTCACGAGGGACGCTATGTGAGGATTCCAACGGGAACGCTTAACAACATGTTCGTCCCGGAAGTCGCGGAGGAGTACGCCTCGCGGAATCCTAATCAGAAACTCGGGATCCGGTACATCACGCAGGCGCGGTCGGATCCACCCACGTTCGTGGTGTTCACCAGCGGCCGTGAACGGCTTCATTTCTCCACCGAGCGCTACCTGGTGAATCGTTTGAGGGAGCAGTTCGGCTTTTTCGCAACGCCGATCCGGATTCAGCAGCGGAGCAAGCCTCCCAGAAAGCCCGGGAAGTAAGCAGCGTTTTTGTTTGTTCAAAACATGCGGCGGTAGGTTATAAGAAGAGTATCCGGCAGGCACAAATCGCATATGAACAAAAACGATATCAGCAGGAGAGTGTACGAAGCTCATGGGGGATTGTCGTACGCAGAAGCCCAGCAGATTGTGGACCTGATCCTGGGGATTGTGAAAGAACGGCTGATACGGGGAGAGAAGGTGCTGCTGAGCGGGTTTGGCTGTTTCACCGTCATACGACGGCGAGGAAAGAAGGGCGTGAATCCGAGGACGGGGCAGCCGATCGAGATAGCGGGAAGGAAAGCTGTCCGGTTCAAACCATCAAAGTACCTGAAGAGCATTGACTCCGATGCAATTCGTACCGAAGAAGCTTTACTATAAGATACGGGAAGTGTGCAAGATAGTAGGAGTGGAAGCTCATGTCTTGCGGTTTTGGGAGACGGAATTTCCAGCCCTCTCTCCCCCGAAAAGCAAATCGGGGCAGCGCATTTACCGGCCGAAGGACATCGAACTGCTCCTTCGGATTCGCAGGCTGCTGTATGAAGAAGGGTTCACGATCGCGGGGGCGCGCAGGCATCTGGCGGCGGAGAAGCAGTCGGGAGGTGTTGCGATCCAGGAACAACCTGTGCCGGAGGCGGAGAAGCTGAAGAAAGTCAAGGCGGAACTGGAGAACATATTGACTTTACTTTGCCGCGAATGATACTGTTCGAACCTGCGGTCGGGACGTAGCGCAGCCTGGTAGCGCACACGCTTGGGGTGCGTGTGGTCGGTGGTTCAAATCCACTCGTCCCGACCATATTTTATTTGCACAGTGAAAGTAATTCTTCTGACCAATGACGATGGGATTGAGGCTGACGGGCTGAAGACGCTTGAATCGGCTCTGAAGGGCCTTGCCCACATCGTCGTTGTCGCGCCGGACCAGGAACGCAGTGCCGTCAGTCACGGCCTGACGCTCCGGACTCCGATTCATCTGACGGAAGTGGCTGCGGATCACTACGTGGTCAACGGAACTCCGGCAGACTGCGTCATAGCCGCACTGAGGCACCTGTTTGTCCAGTTTCCCGACATGGTGATTTCCGGCATTAATCATGGTGCCAATCTGGGTGACGATTTGATGTACTCCGGGACGGTCGCTGCGGCAAGGGAAGCCTCGCATCATGGGATTCCTGCTGTGGCGCTGTCGCAAGCGTACGACGAGAAGCCGATCAGGTTTAAGGAAGGGGCGGCGTTTGCCCGGGACCTGATATCGGCGCTGCTGCACAATGGACTGGGGGGCGAGATCTGTTTGAACGTGAATTTCCCGGTGCGCAGCATCAAAGGGATGCGTATCACCCGCCAGGGATGTGCGGAACACGTGCCGCACTTCAATGCGCTGGACTACAAGGCAGATTACAATGCAGTGCCGTTCAGGGGGGGAGCGCGGGAGTGTCAGAAGTCCGACTTTATGTCGGATCACAAGGCGATAATGGAACATTACGTCTCGATCACGCCACTTCAGCGGGATCAGACGGACTATAACGCAGTTCAGTCGCTGATCGACGATGCCGGCAAGCTCTTTCGGATTCATGGAGCTTGATCATGGGCGCGATTTGAGCTAGGATTTGCGTTCTCTGTCGGGGCGTGGCGCAGCTTGGTAGCGCGTACGGTTCGGGACCGTAAGGTCGGAGGTTCGAATCCTCTCGCCCCGACCATCCCAATCCGGGTCCATACCGGAGCAATCTTGTCCAATCCTGGATCCAATCCTGGACACCCACTGTTTTCCCAAGCGACCACCCAGATTGCGGACACCCACTGTTCTTCTCTATCCTCTATCAGAGAATTCTGCACATTTGAGGGGAGACAAGGGTTCAGATGGCGTCTCCTGAAAGCAGTCGTTTTCGACCGTTTGAGGCAGAGCAGACCTATGGGCGAATGGGTAGTTGGACCGGCCAATTCGCAGTATGGTTGAACGCGGGTTGAAGGACTTACGTGAATGCCGACCGAGCGGCCGACAAACCCGTGAACCACGTCTTCTCGACTCGATCCGCAAATTCGCGCATTCGAGAGAGTTTTCCGGCTGCAAGCCGAAATGCAGAGCCGAAATGCGAAACCGTCTGGTTCCAGGCCTCTGGAATGGCTCCTATGCGATGCAGGATTGGTTCCAGGCTGGCGTCGATAAATCCCGGTTTATCCGCGCGAATCATGCGTCCCGATCTGTCCAGCAAAGCGAAATACTCGGTTTCTGACATCTGCAGAATCCCGCGCCGTCGAGCATCCGACTGAATCGGACAAAGCCATGAATCTGTGTGACTTTGACTGCCGGGAGAGAAGTCTGTGGCGGGCACCATCTCTGGGGTGGCGAGACCGGTGCCCTTTTGGCATTGTGGGGGAATGTCTGCGGCAAAGGCCTGTTGTAGAGGCTGGGTTGATTTTGCAGTATCTGTATCTGGGCTAGACTCTACGATCTTCTTCCGCCACGCCCGAATTCGTTCTTGAATACTGGTGAAATCGCTATTCTCGGGAGTTGAAGCCAAACCGGCGCGAATGGGGTTCAGGTCCACATAGACCATGCATGATGCAGTGGCGGCTTCATCGAGAAGAACCTGACACTTGAATCTGGATTCCCAGAAACGGCCCTTTACGTTGTCTTCTTTATTTGCTTTGCGGGCGATAAATTCGTTCAATTGGGCCATGAACCAGCTTACGCTGCAAAGCCGCTTGCGGAGAACTGAGATACGTTCCGTCAACTCGGCCAACCTTTGGATCTGCTGCTCGAGCGGAGCTGTATTGCGCTTCTGCGGGAAAAGCCTGAGCCAACGAGCCGCGACATCGTGATTAGACCAGGATGCCAGGATGTCGGGACGCGTTCGCAAAACAGTATGAGGATGATTCTCCATTATCGCGTAAGCGCATACATCTATTGCGAATATGGATGCGAGAAACCGCAGCCGATCCTCGATCCACTTCTTGCGATGAGAGAAATCCCTGCCTGTAGCGGCGTCATATCCGCACAGGAATGCTCTACGAACGCAACGGCTATAGCAATGAAAGACCCCTTCTTCTCCCTCTTTGACATATCTGCTTCGTGGTAGAGCCATGGTTTCGACTCCTTTCAATCTAACTAATGAACGAACTTGGAAATGAGCGAATAAAAATCGAAAATAGGTGGGTGGCCGCGTTTCGGCTTTCCTTCCATTTGCGTTTCGCCAGATTTCAGTGGGTGGCCACAATTTCGCGAAGAGGGGG
>JAAYAM010000132.1 GCA_012719355.1 Acidobacteriota bacterium | reverse complement strand
TTTTGAAACTCGGTAGCGGGGAGTGTAGTCGGGGTTAAGTCTGACGATCGTGACATTCGTCACGACGGTGAGATTTTTTCCAAACATCCAACTGGGAGGTGGATGATGTTCGGTCGTCCCTAGCGGGACTTGATTTTTTTCGTATCAGGTTCCCGGCACTTCCGTGCCGGGCTATTCTCAGCGCGTCCCTAACGGGACGCTGGGCCGGTGGTTCATCCACATCCGGCAAACAATGTCCATTTCGATCGGGGGCCGTGGTTCATCCGTACCCGCACAACAACATCGGACCTTACGTCACAACGGCCATCAATGTCCGCCGACGACCCGTCCCGAACGCCACGTGCGGCATCCACGACACAATCGATCCGATGCCATCGTCATGTGGGTGTTCGGTCGTCTTTAACGGGACGCGACCGGTGCGATACCTTCGTGGATTATTCGCAACCGTGCGGCGTTATCGGAACATGCGATCGGGGCGGATATCCCGCGCCATTACCGCACCGGACCTTGTCATTCCGTCTGAACGCAATGGATCCGTCCCGGAGGGACAGAATGATAATAGCCCGGCACGGAAGTGCCGGGATACGTCCGCAAAATCAAAACCCGAGTCCCGTAGGGACGGCCCGATCTTTATTCCCTATCGTCATACCGTGTGCACATCGGGTAGGAGGAGGGCTCACGCCCTCCGTCGTCCCACACCACCAGACGTACGGTTCCGTATCCGGCGGTTCAGTTAATCTTCTGTTGGGCTATACGAACCGTTGCCAGCAGTGATAGCAGCCCAGTTGATCAAAGAACCTCTTCGGAAAGGCCTCATTCATGTGAGACGCTCCCGAATTCAAAGATCGGATTCATCACCTGATGCAGAGTTTGCTGTATCAGACGATCTACGACCGTGGGAATACCAAGCTTTCGCACTCCCTTCCCATCCGGCTTTGGTATCTCTACCCGCCGGACTGGTTTCGGTTCGTAGCTGCCTGATAGCAGTCTCCCTTTGATTTCAGGCCATTGCTCCTTCAGATACGCTCTAAGATCCACAACGGTCATTCCATCGACTCCCGCCGCGCCCTTATTGCTCTCTACACGGTGCCGTCCGGCTAGCAGTTCCCCTGACCGGGTCTGCAGAGGACTTTCACCTCCAAGGTGTGCGCCCTGCCGGGCGCACCAAAAAAAAGGGATCCCGTCGCCTGCCGTGACGGAATCCCCTTTTTAATCTCTTTCGCTTTTGAAACTCTGTGCTAGACTGCGCGTGTTTCACGGGGCGGGCGAGAACGATCGGCCGGGAAAACGGGTAAGGGATTCCCGGTCTCTCCTCTCGCCTGCTCTCAACTTCCCTTCCTTACCAGCACCGTCTTCACCGTTTCGAGCATAATCAGGACGTCCAGGATCCACGACATATTCTTGATGTAGAACAGATCGTACTGAAGCTTCTCGACCGTATGTTCGATGGTATTGGCATAACCGAAATTGATCTGCGCCCAGCCGGTGATCCCCGGCTTGATCACGTGGCGCAGCGGATAAAACGGAATCGACTCCGAGAGCTGTTCGACAAAGTGCGGCCGCTCCGGGCGCGGCCCGACCAGGCTCATGTCTCCGACCAGCACATTGTAAAACTGCGGCAGTTCATCCAGCCGGGTGCGCCGCAGGAAACGTCCTACCCCCGTAATCCTGGGATCGTTCTGCTGGCTCCACACGGGACCGGTCCCGGTTTCCGCATCCTGCCGCATCGAGCGGAACTTCACGAGCATGAAGGTCTGGCCGTCCTGCCCCACGCGCTCCTGTCGATAGAACACCGGCCCCCTGGAATCGAGCTTTATCAGAATCATCAACAGCAGCAGCAGCGGAGAGAGCGCAATCAGTACGGCTCCCGCAAAGAGTACCGAAAAGATCCGCTTCTTGAAGATCATGCTTTTCGAGACCGAAAATCCGGAGTTGAAGACCATCCAGCTCGGCTTCAGGTTTTCAATCGGGATCTTGCCCGCGACGCGTTCGTAGAACGTGGTGACGTCTTCGACCGCCACCCCTTTGGTCTTGAAGTGAAGGAGTTCCTTGATCGGCAGTTTCCCACGCCGGTCCTGCAATCCGACGACGATGCGGTCGATCCTGTTGTTGGCAATCAGCGCCGGCAGGTCGTCATAGACGCCGACCACTCTTGGATTGACCACCGAAACCCCGACCATCTTCGGATTATCGTCGACGAATCCGACAACCCTTATTCCGAGTTCCGGGTGGCGCAGTATTTCCCGCACCGCTTCTTTGGCAAGATTACCGGTACCGAGCACAAGGAGGTTGGTGTGCGGAGTGCGGGCGCCCAGGTAAAGCCGCATCACCGTGTGCCAACACACCAGGAAGAGGCAGCTCAGGACGAGGCTGATGCCGAAAACGCCGCGACCGACGATCAGGTCGGGAGCAACGAAATAAATGACGCAGAGCGCTGTCGTGGCCATCGCCAGAGCCTGGAACAGCCGGATTGCGTACTCCCGGTCGGCCCGGGACTTTCGAAAGCCGTAAATATCGTTCAGGTGGAGGAAGAGCTGGAACGTCAGGGCAATCAGAAGCGCCTTGAGCAATATATGATGTTGATTATCGGCGAATGGGGAAATCCCGATCCTGATGTAATACGCGCCAAGCACGCACAAAATCAGGAGCAGGGTCTCCACAAACACGATGCCGAATTTTCTGGATGACAGGTACCGCCACATATCTTTCGCTCTCTAGCCCACAGGAACACTCATCGACAACCGAAACCGTCGAGTTGCCAAAAAAGCGCATCTTCTTTTGTTTTCTTTCAGATTCTATGCGCCACCCCGCGCAAGAAAACCCCAGGCTGGCCTGGGACTAAGGTAAGGGATACCTTATTATAAATCGAGAATCGTTTCTGTCAATACGAGCATGGAAGTTTGCTTTGCCACAAAACCGGGAAAGCTGTAGTATGTTGCGCCGTGAGTTTGAGATCGAGGATTGCAGAATTCCTGTATGACTTTCTTGACGTCGGTAAGGCGCCACGCCCCGCCGACTGCATTTTTGTCCTGGCCGGCAGGCAAGATCGGAAAATCCACGGCATCAGGATGTGGCGTTACGGGTACGCGCCGCAGCTGATCCTGAGCATCGGCAGGTCTGAATGGGACAGGTTTGGCGAGTTAAAGCTTTACTCCGACGGCGGCCTCGAAGCGCTGGCTGAGCAAATGCCTGAGAAAAAGCGTCATTTCTTCGTGCGCTTCGACCGTCAGGATGCCTTCTGCCGGCATGTTACAAGGAATTTCTGGGGAACGCGGTCAGAAGCGCGGGCCCTGGCAGAATATGTGAAGGAATTATCGATCCGTTCCCTGCTTGTGGTCTCGTCGCCTGCACATATGCGCCGGACTGCACTCTCGTTCCGGCGCGCTTTTCGCAAATCAGGCATAAACCTCACCTTTGTTTCGGTACAGGAAGAGATCTCCTTCCAGGACCGCAGAAAGCGCTCCGAGGTCTGGGCCGAATTCTTCAGGTGTTTTCTCTCCCTCCCGCTCCCGTAAGAAGTTTCGGGCAATACTCACATAAAGACCCCTTGCCGGTGGCGCGTTTTATCTGCGCCCCTTCCACCACAGGCGGAACATCATCACATTCCAGAGCTGCGCCGAGCGGTCGCGCAGCCCTGACTGATGCTGCTCCCAGAGCTTTTTCACGCCCGCCCTCGACAGGAAAGGATCAGTCTCATTCACGATTAATTCGCGCGCATACTCACGAATCCCGTTCCTGAACCACTCGGCCAGCGGTATAGAAAAGCCCATCTTGGAACGGTAGATGGTTTCGTGCGGCAGGAAGGGTTCCATCGCCTTTTTGAACAGATACTTTCCGGTAGCCGCGCGAAGCTTCAGCGAAGAAGGCATCCGGGCAAGCAGCTCCATCACCCTGTGGTCCAGCAAAGGACAGCGCACTTCCAGTGACACAGCCATGCTGGCTCGGTCAACTTTTGTCAGGATGTCATCCGTCAGGTAAGTCTTGATATCCACATACTGGATCCGGGACAGATCATCCTCAGTGCCCGCGCTGCCGGAGTACTTCCGGAACAGATCCAGAGACGAATAGCCTTTGAGTGCGGCGGCAACATCCCCCGACAGAACGCGTTCTTTCTCCCCTCGCCGAAATACCGAGACACTGTCGAAGTGTGCTTCGACGGAATCGCAGGCAAGACCTTGAAAGGTTGTACGCGCCCTGAGAAAACGCGGCGCCCAGTCCATTTTGGGATAGATCGCTCCCAGTGGCCCGAAGAGGAACTTCCGGACGGCTGCGGGAAGCATCCTGCGTACCCTGTTCTCGGCCGCAGTGAATGCATAACGGCCGTAGCCGACAAAATTCTCGTCGCCCCCGTCGCCGCTCAAGGCCACTGTCACGCGGTCGCGGGCCACTTTGCTCACGTAATAGGTCGGCAGTGCGGATGAATCCGAAAAAGGTTCGTCATAATGCCAGGCCAGTTTCTCGATGGTCGCTATCTTCTCCGCGCTGACCCGCTGGACATAATGGTCAGTGCGCAGGTAGTCCGCAACTTCTCTCGCGTAGCGTGATTCGTCGAATTCCCCTTCTTCAAAGCCGATTGTGGCGGTTTGCACCGGCCGGCTCATTATCCTGCTCATCATAGCCACAACTGCGGAAGAATCGAGCCCGCCCGAAAGGAAGGCTCCAAGCGGGACCTCGCTCATGAGCCGAATCCGCACCGCTTCTTCAAAGCTTTCAAGGAACCGCGCAATCCACTCTGTTTCAGTCAGAGACGATTCCTCGCAGAACTTCAGGTCCCAATAGCACACCTCCCGAACATCACGGCCCGTGATTTTCAGGTAATGCCCGGGAAGAACCTTCCTGATCTTTTTGTAGATCGACTTGGGCGCAGGGATGTAGCCGAGAGAGAGGTAGTCGCTGACGGCCTGCTCGTCGACCGCAAGGTCCAGGTCGGGATGCTCGAGTATCGACTTTATCTCCGAGGCAAAAACCAGCCTACGGTCATCCAGGTAGTAGTAAAGAGGTTTTTTGCCGACGCGATCGCGCGCCAGAATCAGGGTCTGCTGCGGCTCGTCCCAGAGAGCAAATGCGAACATCCCCCGAAGCATGGAAACGAATTGGTCGGGATATTGCTCATACAGGTGCACGATGGTTTCGGTGTCGCTGCGTGTCCGGAAAGTATGGTTGGCAGCCAGTCTGCGGTTGAGTTCCCCGAAATTGTAGATTTCGCCGTTGAATGTGATCCATACGGTATGGTTCTCGTTCGAGAGCGGTTGCCTGCCGGTGCTGAGATCAATGATGCTCAGCCGCCGATGAGCCAGTGCGATGCGAGGTCCGGTATGGACGCCGGATTCATCCGGTCCGCGGTGTTTTTGCACATCGGACATGCGGCGCGCCCATTCCGGGTTGACCGGATTGTCGTCAAAATAAAGGAATCCGCAGATACCACACATGTTATTTTGGTCGGTCGTCCCTGACGGGACTTAATTTTCTTTCTTCGTCTCAGGTTCCCGGCACTTCCGTGCCGGGCTATTTTCAGCGCGTCCCTGACGGGACGCGGTGCCGTGGTTCTTGTATACCGATGCAACAAAACCGTCAATGCCCGCCGGGATTAAATTCGACCTGTGCTCTAAAATGCTTGCAATCTGTGGCCGATATCACGTGTGACCGCCTCCGAGGAGGTCCATTATAGAATCATGAATACAATCAAATTATTCTTAATTCTCCTGATTTCTTTCCCAACTGCGGCACTCGCCGCAACGGTCATCGTCGGTAATGAAGCGGAGCTGCGGAACGCGGTCGCGGCGGCAAACAGCTCCGGCGGCAACACTCACATCGTCATCAAGGACGACACCTACAACCTTACCGACACGCTGTACATCAATGCGCCGAACGTCACCGTCTCCGGACAATCCGGCGACCGCCAGAAGGTAATACTCCAAGGTGATGCCATGAGCGCCCAGGCGAAAGTGAAGATGATCTTTCGCGTCAACGCTCCCAATTTCACCGTGCGGGATATCACGATGCAGAGAGTCGGGTGGCACATCATCCAGGTCATCGGCAACAATAACGCCGATTATGCGACCGTGAGCAATTGCGTGCTGCGCGATTCATACCAACAGCTCCTGAAGGTGACTTTCAACGATGCCACTCCGAACGTCACAGGAGACAACGGCCTGGTCGAAGACTGCCTTTTTGAATACAGCGCCGGCATCGGCCCTCAATACTATATCGGCGGAGTCGACGCGCACGCATCAGGCAACTGGACTGTCCGGCGCAACGTATTCAAAAACATCATCAGCCCTGCCAATACTGTCGCTGAACACGCAATCCATTTCTGGAACACCTCAAAGAACAACCTCGTGGAGCAGAATCTCATAGTCAACTGCGACCGCGGAATCGGCTTCGGATTGGGAAGCAGGGGCAATACCGGCGGAATCGTCAGGAACAACATGATCTACCACGCGGCAAACCGTGGAGCATTTGCCGATGTGGCAATCGGACTCGAGAACAGCCCCGGCACCCAGGTGTACAACAATACCGTCTTCCTGGAAAACAGCTATCCCAACGCAATCGAATATCGCTACGCGGCAACCTCAAACGTGCTGATAGTGAACAATCTGACCAACAAGGGAATTCAGGCTCGTGATGGAGCCAAAGGTACCGTTTCAAACAACCTGACCAGCGCTCTCTCTTCTTATTTCGTCAATCCTGCTGCCGGCGACCTGCACCTTTCATCACCGATTGCTTCCGTTTCAGGTGCTGGTCAGCAGATATCCGGTCTCACCGATGACTTCGACGGCGAGCCGCGCCCGCTCAAGCCCGATATCGGAGCGGATCAGTACTCCGTCGTACTTGCCTCGCCCAGGAATCTGCGGATACTCCGCTAATGAAGTTGCCCCGGCGAAGTGCGTTAAGTCTGCGGCTAATTGCTCAGAGAGGGCCACACATACTGCAGCCCCACGTAGGCGGTCAATCGGCTCAGCCCGAGCCCGTCGATTGAAAAGTCCCGAGTCCTCTGATGCTGGTAGTAGCTGCTCGCGCTCGCGATGAGATCCCGTCTCAAAGCAAACTGAAGTCCTCCGCCGAAGGAGATCGTCTCGAGCTTTCCGCTCCCCTCAAGCTCGCGGCTGCGGTAGTAATAGGATTGAAGATTGCCGCTCAACCAGCGATTGGCACGATATCCGAAGTTGCCGCTGAAAACGTCGGATCTCAGAAGCCTCGATATCCCTATGCCTGCGGTGAAACCATGCTGATAGGTCAAGCTGAATGTTGACCGGTAGGAATTGTAGCCGAGTCCTGCATCGATGCTTTCACTGACGCGATAGCGCTCCTGCTGCCTGGATGCCTCCGCACCGGCAGTCATCCATGCTCTCCACGAACGAGTCAGGTTGAAATCAACCCCGGCGAACTGCAACCTGTGTATCTGGGTATCCCGAAACCGGTCATCGACATAATTGAGGTAAGTCGAATAGCGGCTTGCAAGATAGAGCCATCTGTTGAGGCGATAATCGAACTCGGCGCCCGCTTCAATCGCACTCGCATTTCCCAGAGTCGATTCGGCGTATCTGTATGAATTATATCCCCCGAACACGCCCAACCGCGCCTTCCGGGTAATCTGGGAATTCAGCTGCGCAACGGCGGCGTTCCTTGTTATCCTCTGCCGGTTGAAGAGGAGCTCATTGGAAAACCCGGGATTGTGCCGGATCGGAGAATAGAGCGAAACAAACGACCACGAGTCGTTGTAAGAAGACGTGAACTGATCGCTGATCTGAAGAGAAGTCCTGGTCGACAGCTCGTACCGATATTGGGCGTTCGCGAAGTAGTCCCAGCTGTTGAAGCTTCGCTCGCGGTTATACATCCTGTAGCCCGCCCCAAGATCAAAATGGAACTGCGATCGCCGTCTTCCCGCATTGAAGAACGCCCGCGGCATGACCGAGGTTATTCCCGCATCGCGATTCGGTTCCCCGACTCTTGAAACGTCTGTCGTGTACGCCTGGTAAGCGCTGACCGAAAATCCGAAATGATTCCGTGTCGCATGAAACACATCATCGACGAAGGATCGCCCGCCGGCCGATTCTGTTTCTCCCTCGTAATCTATCGGGATAGGGATCGCCCCTTCCTCCTGTGCAATTCCTACCGCGGCGAAAAGCAGAATCCAAGCCAGTACGATCCGTGGCATATCAACTCCGTGTAATCGGTGCAATCGGTGGCCGACAGAGCGGGTCGGGTTTCTCCGGGCTCGAAGTATAGCACCGAGAGGGCGCTTTTCGATCGAATTTACTTGTGCCTGATCGCCCGCAGCAGGCCAGGCACCCTATTTCTTCTTGTAATAGTACTGATAATAATGAGAGGCCGGCAGATGTTTCTGGCGGTTGATCACAACGCCGCCGATTCGTTCCCGCCCGATGCGGTTAATTGACTCCAGAACGAGCTTTGCCGGCGTGGAGTTTGCCCGTACCACCAGCAGCACGGTGTCGCACAGCGGCGCAATCATGGTCGCATCCGACAGGATCAGGACAGGGGGAGAGTCGATGATGACCCAGTCGAACATGTCGGCCGCGGAACGGATCATCTCTTCGAGTTTCGGAGTGCTGAGCAGCTCGGACGGGTTTGGCGGAAGCGCTCCTGCCGGCAGGAACCAGAATTCCGGGACGGTGGATGACAGCAGCTGCGATCGAAAACCTGCCTCTCCCTTCAATACCTGAGCCGTTCCGACAGCAGAGTGGTTGCGGGGAAGGCCGAGATCCCGTCCGGACCCGGGCTTCCGCATATCCAAATCAATAACAACAACCCGCTTCCCCGGCTCCTGCGCAATAACGCCTGCGAGGCCGCAGGCGGTGAAGCTCTTCCCTTCTTCCGGGACGGTGCTGGTCACCAGGAT
>JAAYAM010000131.1 GCA_012719355.1 Acidobacteriota bacterium | reverse complement strand
GAACTGGCGAGGCTCCCCGCCGTAGAAGAAGTGCGCGCGGATGGCGACGGCATCGCTCTTACCGTGAAGGAACTGCACGTCACTCTCCCTGCTCTGCTCAACCATCTGCAGGCGCGAAGACTTGATCTCGCGCGGCTGGCGATGCGTCACGCGACTCTGGAAGATGTTTTCGTGAACTTGACGGGAAGGCATTTGCGCGATGACGGCTTATCATCCCTTTAGAGAGCTTCTGAAGGCGAGGCTGCGGGAATTCATTCGGGAGCCGGAGACCGTCTTCTGGGTCTACGCATTTCCGGTGCTGCTGGCAATCGGGCTGGGCATAGCTTTTCGCAATCGTCCTGTCGAGCGCGTCTTTATTGACGTGCAGCAGCATGCCGCAGCCGTCGACGTGGCGGGTGATCTGAAGAAGCATCCCGGCTTCGTTGTTGCGATCCATCCGGAGCAGGAAGCGCTGGAACGGCTGCGGCTCGGCAAGACGGCCCTGGTTGTGGTTCCCGGAACGGGCTACACGTTCTTCTTTGATCCGACGCGTCCTGAGAGCGTTCTGGCAAGAGAGCGGGCGGACGACGCTCTTCAGCGGGCGGCAGGCCGGCTTGATCCTGTCGGGACTCAGGACCGGCACATCACCGAGCCGGGCACCCGATACATAGACTTCCTCATTCCGGGACTGATCGGCATGAATTTACTGGCGGGGAGTATGTGGGGAGTCGGCTATGTGATTGTCGACATGAGGGTGCGGAAGCTGCTCAAAAGGTTTCTCGCAACCCCCATGAAGAAATCACACTTCCTATGGTCGACCCTGGGAGCCCGCATGACTTTCATGGTTCCGGAACTCGTGGTGATTCTTGGCGGCGGCGTCATTCTCTTTGGCTTTCCGATCCGCGGAAATCCACTCTCGATTCTGCTGGTTTCGGTTCTCGGGGCGGTTTCGTTTTCGGGACTGGGAATGCTCGCGGCCAGCCGCGCGCAGAAGCTGGAAACGATCTCGGGTATTATGAACGTAATCATGATGCCGATGTGGCTCCTTTCGGGCGTATTCTTCTCGTCCGAGCGTTTCCCGGAAATTCTCCAGCCGTTTATCCAGGCTCTTCCATTGACCCAGTTCAATCACGTCCTGCGTGCGGTCATTCTGGAAGGCTCGTCCCTGATTTCACAGATCTGGAGGCTTGCCCTCATAGCTGCCTGGGGCGGCATTTCCTATGCTCTCACGCTTCGGTGGTTTCGCTGGAATTAGCAAATAGTAAATTCGCTGACAAACTAGAGCAGAGCGTTGAGTTTACAACCCGGCGGTCTGTGGTTGTATAATCGTCCGCAATAAGGGGGACAAAGTGATGCGAACGACAATGGCTGTACTTGCTGTACTCCTGGGAATAACTGTGCTTGCCGCTCAAACCGTGGATACCAGCAAGTGGAATACCAATGATGATCATCAGCATATGATGAACCAGCTTGGAATCAAGAAGCTGCGGCCGGGTCCGAGCGGAGATGAAAAGGCGCCCAATCACGCGAATTACGACGAGAGTCTCGCCAACCCTTTTCCAGTCCTTCCCGAAGTCCTGACGCTGAAGAACGGGAAAAAGGTAACTACCGCAAAGGAATGGTGGGAACAGCGACGGCCCGAGATCGTCGAAGATTTTGAGAGAGAGGTTGTCGGCCGCATTCCGGCAAACGTCCCCACGGTTACCTGGAAGGTTGAAAAGACGAATCACGCGAAAGTCGGCACGCATCCTGTCGTAGGGAAACAGGTGATAGGGCATGTCGACAACTCTTCGTTCCCCCAGATCGATGTCAACATCGAACTGATATTGGTCACTCCGGTGGAAGCAAAGAAACCGGTACCGGTAATGATCATGTTCGGGTTCGGATATCTCCCGGGGACGACGCCTCCGCCCGGACCGTGGAGCAAATTCGGCCCTCCCCCTGCCGGAAGCGATCCGCCGGCGACAGAGCAGCTGCTGGCCAACGGCTGGGGGTATGGATATCTGAATCCGTACAACGTTCAGGCGGACAACGGCGCCGGCCTGACGAAAGGCATCATCGGCCTGGTCAATAAAGGACAGCCGAGAAAACCCGATGATTGGGGAGCCCTGCGGGCATGGGCATGGGGCGCGTCGCGGGCGCTTGATTACCTTGAAACCGACAAGGCCGTGGATGCGAAACGTGTCGGGATCGAAGGCGTATCTCGTTTTGGGAAAGCAGCCCTGGTCACGATGGCCTTCGACAGCCGGTTTGCTGTCGTGCTCGTCGGCTCTTCAGGCGAAGGCGGCGCGAAGCTGCATCGAAGGAATTTCGGTGAAGCTGTGGAAAACCTCACAGGGTCGGGAGAATATCACTGGATGGCGGGCAATTTCCTGAAGTATGGAGCCGAGGAAGCAGTGTTCGGGAGCAGGAATGCAGGTGATATCCCGGTAGACGCCCACCAGTTGATCGCGTTGTGCGCGCCAAGGCCCACCTTCATCAGCTATGGCGTGCCGGAAGCGGGCGACGCCAAATGGCTGGACCAGCAGGGAAGCTTTATGGCCGCTGTTGCCGCCGGACCCGTGTTCCGGCTGCTGGGAGCAAAGGACCTTGGAACCAGCGATGATTACATGAAGGAGAAGATGCCGCCTGTAAACGTCGGCCTTCTCGACGGTCAGCTCGCGTGGCGGCAGCATGACGGAGGACATACCGACGCGCCCAACTGGAAATACTTCATCCCCTGGGCCAACCGGTTTTTGAATTACGCGCCGCCGGTGCATTAGATTGCGGAATACATGGATTACTTAAAGGAGGTTCCCGTGAGAGCTTTCTGTTGCTCGATCTCGTTTTTCCTGCTTTTCATCACAACAGCAGATTCAGTATTCAGCCAGTCGAAGGAGGAGCCGGCGCCCGTGCCGGCAAGTATAGCTATCCCGCGGCCGACGCCGGAAGAGGTTCGGCTCGCCGAACGCAGTCTGGCAGCCTTTCTGGAGAATGCCGCGCCCGAGGTGAAAGAGCTCAACCGGAAGTATCCGGGCCTGATCGCAGTGCGGGTTCCGCCGCCGAATTCCGCGGTAATCCCGAACCTGGCTCCGTACTTTCAGAAGAAGCACGAGACGAATCTCGAGGTTGCCCGGAAGGGGGACATCGACGTTTTGTTCATGGGAGATTCGATTACCGACTTCTGGCGCAACACGGAAGGGGCTTTCGCCGGGAAACCGGTTCTGGACAAGTATTTCGGCAATCTGAAAGTCGCCAACTTCGGCATCGCCGGAGACACGACAGAAGGGGTCCTGTACAGACTGCGGAATGGTGAAGGCCGTGGTTTCAGCCCCAAGGCCGTCATGCTGATGATCGGCACGAACAACACGGCGCGGAACAGCGCCGCCGAAATCGCCGAAGGAGTGGGGGCGGTGGTGCTGGAGCTTCAGAAGTGTTTTCCGAAAGCGAAGATTCTGCTCCTGGGCATTTTCCCACGCAGTACTCCGAATGACCCGGTCCGTTCCAAGATCGCCGAAATCAATTCAATCATTTCGAAACTGCACGATGGCGACCGCATTCACTACCTCGATATCGGAGCAAAGTTCCTGGACGCGCAGGGGAATATTCCGCGCGAAATCATGACCGACGCTCTGCATCCTTCGACGAAGGGATACGAGATCTGGGCTGAGGCCGTCAAAGAGCCGCTGGAAAAGCTTATGAGGTAGTCCTGTTTGGCGAAAGGGGGCAGGATGGCTTGGGGACGAAGAACCACGGCAACCGGAATATCTGTTCTTTTGCTGTTGTTACATGTTGCCGGTGCGGCCCAGGCTGACCGTCCCGCCCCCCGGACCGATCCGAACTCCCGGATTGCTCACGCCCAGCTGCTGGAAAAGGCCGGGAAAGGCAGGATCGATGTCTACTTCGAAGGGGATTCCATCACACGCCGCTGGGGTGCGACCGATTATCCGGACCTGCTCGCCAACTGGAACAAGAACTTCTTCGGGTGGAACGCCGCAAATTTCGGCTGGGGCGCCGACCGGATAGAGAACATCCTGTGGCGGCTCCACAACGGCGAACTCGACGGAGTTCATCCCGAGGTCATCGTGTTGCAGGCCGGCACAAACAACATCGGAAACAGGGTGCCTGAGGGACAGGAAGACGCACTGATTGCCGACATAACCTCAGGGTTCGAAGCCCTGATCAGAGTCATGCGCGAGAAGGCGCCCGGAGCTACGATCATCCTGATGGGCATTTTCCCACGCAACGACAACATGGCGGTGCTTCCGATAATACGCCGGATCAACCGGAACCTCTCGGGAATGACCGACGGGAATAAGCTGAGATTCCTGGATATCAACAGCAGGCTTGCAGACGAAAACGGAAGATTCTTCGCCGGGATGGCCAATCCGGACGGACTGCACCTGGCGCCGGCCGGCTATCAGGTCTGGGCCGATGCACTCAAGCCCCTATTCCATGAGCTGCTGGGGCCCCCGGCAAGCGAAGATCATGCTCCGCCTCCGACAGGCGATCCTTCCAAAGACGTACGGGGTTCCCGGCCACACCATACACGGACGCCCGCTGGTACAGAGTCCGCCTAGGGTAGCAACTCCTCAAGAATTCCGAGCTTTCGCTCTCCGGATGGAACAGTCCTTGCCTCTGAAAAGGGTAAAGGATTCAAAGGAGG
Source organism: Acidobacteriota bacterium (assembly GCA_012719355.1). Taxonomy (GTDB): domain Bacteria; phylum Acidobacteriota; class UBA6911; order UBA6911; family UBA6911; genus UBA6911. The sequence continues at coordinate 15,552 of JAAYAM010000131.1, read as the reverse complement.
AGTGTGGCTATGAGTATCTTGCTATATGCAGTGCTGTCACTGCAGTTGTTGTGTTCTGCATGGCCGGGTGCGCAATACTCTCAGGACCGATGGGATCCGTTCTACGACGACCGGAATTACAACGAATCCCGCCGCCTGAGCGATGTTGCCGACCGGCTCGCGACCGCCGCCGCCAGCCTGTGGGCGATGGTGCGAAACAGCCCTGAGTTCAGGCAGCCGGGCCGGCGGTACATCCATGAGCTCATACGCGACTTTGAGCGCAATGCCCGGCTGTACCGCTCGAATCCATCGGAGTGGAGGGCCCGGCAGCTGATCAATCAGGCGGGGAACATCAGCCGGTTTGTGGACAACACCGAGTTGCCTTACGAATTCAGGAACAACTGGTTCGAACTGGAGGATCAGGTGGCGCAGATCGGCCGTTATCACGGGCTGTCGTTAGACCGCGGACGCAGGCTGGCGCGCACGGATCCGTACGGTGCCGAGCGTGGCTTCCGGTGGAGCGGCCGGGTCGACGGAGCGGACATAATCTATCTGCGCGGCGATCGCGTGCAATACAGGCATCTTAGGGCGGAGCCGATCAGGAACGCGTCCGTTGACATTCGAACGGCGCTGCCGCGCAGAGCCGTTGATGTGCGTCTCAGGAAGATTCAGGGGAGAGGAAGCGTCAGGATTGTTCAGCAGCCTACGGAAGCCAACAATTACACCGCCGGAGTAATGATCGAAGATGATCAGGCAGGAGCGGATTTCTACGAGTTCGAGCTGCTGTGGTGATGAGGTTTCAGGTTTCCTGTTTCCAGGCGCAGGAGACGGGAAATCTGAGAGTCTTCAGCGTCAATCCGGCGGGTCGAGTGCGGTGCATGATCGCGATCCTGTCGAAAACTAAGAACCTAATAGGAGGAAAGCGGGAAGAATTTCCATGGAATCAGTCCCATAGAGGCTCCTTTGAGCCGGGATTCGAGGGATTCCCGGGAATAGCGGCAAATTCATACTAACCTTATACATCTCACGGGTTAATCGGGGAGTTCATACAATGGGTACCAAATTGCATGGAAAGGGCAAAAAGGCTACATCAAAGCCTGTTTCAGGAGAGAATATTATATGGGTAAGAAGCAATTTATCCTGGCATCGCTGCTGGTCCTGATAGCCGGCAGTCCCGCCTTGCTCCCTGCTCAGGATCCGTCACTGGAGCCGATGAGTTCGGCATTCCGTGCGGGTTATGATCAGGGCTACCCGCGAGGGTATGACCAGGGGATGGACGACCATGATATCGGAATCGATTACGATTCCAGCAAGCATCCCGATGCTGACAACATCTATGTCGATTCCGTGGGATCACGGAACGAGTTCAAGTCGGGTTTCAAGACCGGATTCGAGCTCGGATATCGGGATGGATACACCGGAAAGGACCCGCAGGTAGCGGAGGCCCCGCCTCTCCCCGCGCCTCGCATGGCTCAGGTTGAACAAACCCCCATGATCGAGGAGCTTCCTCCGGAAGAACTGGCCCGAGCGGATGTTCCGCCCATATCTAATTCGTTTAAGACCGGGTGGGACCAGGGTTATGCCTCCGGGTATGAAGACGGCAAAGCGGACTATGCGGCCGGCGTGAAGTTTGACGCCGATGACGCTCCCAATTCGGAAGGCTACCGAACCAGTTATCAGAGTTCCTTTGGAAAAAGGAGCGAATTCAAGAGGGGGTTCAAGGATGGATTCGACGTCGGTTATGAACACGGATACAGCGGAGTGACCTCGATGCTCCTTTCCCGCCAGCAGGAGACTCCAGCTCAGCTTCCGGCGGCGGAACCGGAGGTGGTAATCGAGGAAGAGGACGAAATCCTGGAAGAGATACCTCTGGTTGACGAACTGACCGACGAAGACCAGGAAGAGGCTGCGCGGGCTCGTCAACAGCAGCTGCCGCGGGCTCTACCGAGGACAGCGAGCGGTCTGCCGTTACTCGTCCTGTTGGGTTTGGGTTCGATAGGAATGTCTCTCGTTTTCAGGTTGAGGAGGTTCCTGTCCAGATAGCGGTCATCAAGAGTTGGCGCAAACGGGCATGGGTGCGATGCGGTGACCAAGCCGGATCGCACAACATGCCCGAAAGGCGCCGGGAGCCGGGGTGAAACGGCTCACCGGGAGCGTTTGAGTCCTATGCGGGGACAAAGCTGCGCGACCGGGCATTTGCTGCACCAGGGGGATACGGGCAGACACAGGTTCTGCCCGAAGGTGACGAGTATGTCGTTAAGAGTTTTCCAGTGCCGGCGCGGAAGCTTTTCGCGCAAAGCGGATTCCGTCTCTTCGGGCGTCCTGGTTTGCACATATCCCCAGAGGTTCGAAATTCGATGAACGTGCGTGTCGACGCAGATTCCATAATCCCCAAACCCGACCGTGAGAACCAGGTTCGCTGTTTTTCTCCCCACCCCCGGCAATTCCAGGAGCGCTTCCATTGACCTCGGCACCTCTCCTCCGTAGTCCCTTACCAGGATCGCGCATGTCTTTTTGAGGTTCCTGGCCTTAGTCCGGTAAAACCCGACCGGGTATATCAGCTCTGCTATTTCAGCTTCCGTCAGCTCCGCGAGCTTCTCCGGCGAAGTCGCACGTCCGAGCAGACGACGCGATGCCGCTTCCGTGACCTTGTCCTTGGTACGGAGCGACAGTATCGTGCTTGCCAGGGTTTCGAACGGCCGATCCACCGCGCAGTCGGCAATTACCCCGACCGCGGGGACTTTCCACTGTTTGATCTCCCTCTTGAGGATGCGGAGAACGCGCTCAACGGCCGCCGTATCCATCGCAACCGGGACGGCCGATCCTTCCTGCACCATCGTTTTCATGGACCCCAGAATGCCAGCAGCCCGGGGGCTCCGTCAATCAGCTCAAGTTCCCACCAGGACACCGAGGCGTTTTTGATCTATTTGCGCCGAGCCTTCATCCACTAATATGTAAGAAGAACGATTCCTGGAGAACATCATGGCCGAATCTCGATCCCGCTGGTATCTTTCGTCCGGTCTGCTGCTGTTCTTTTTGACATTTTGTGCCTCCCTTACCGCGCAGGTGGAGCCTTCCGGATTCAGCCTCGGGATGCCCAACGGCTTTATCGGAGGACATGTCGGCTTGAATGTACCAAGTGCCGGAAGCGATGTTTTCACCATGGTCACACGCGAGCTGACCCTGGATAAAGCGGATTTCCGGTCGCCGGCGTTCGGTTTCGACATTGGAGCGGTCTTCAAATCCCGTTATGCCCTGGTTTTTTCTCTGGAATACTCGAATGCTTCTCCGGAATCGGAATCGCGCGGCTTCGTTGAGGAGGATGGCAGTCCCATAATCCAGAGCACCCGCCTTTCTCAATTGCCGATCACCGCCACCTTCAGGTTCTACCCGAGGACAATCGGGGAGACCGTGGGGAGTTATGCCTGGATTCCTTCCCGCTTTCTTCCCTATCTGGCTGGCGGCGGAGGCGCCGTGCACTTCAGGTTCAACCAGCGAGGTGACTTTGTCGATTCCCAGACTCTGCAGATTTTCCCGGCTCACTTCAGGTCGGGCGGATTCGGTGCAACCCTGCATGCGGCCGCCGGAGTCGACCTTGGAATCAGCACCAGGTTTTTCGCCAACGTTGAGATGCGCTACTCCTGGGCGCATGCAGACATGACCGAAGGGTTCGACCAATTCCAGCCGATTGACCTTTCGGGACTCAGGCTTAATGGGGGACTGTTTTTTCGATTTTAGCTCTATTACGAGTATGATTAAGAGTATTGAATCCGTCGGGGAACGATCATGAAAAGAACAAGACAGAGACTGTGCGTCAGAGGCATTACGCCACGGGCAGCTTTGGCTTTTCGCCTGGCCATGGCGTTCTTCTTGTGGGCCGGGACTGCGGCCGCCGAAGAGCCCGGTGACGGCGGCGGATCTCCTTTGAGCGCCTGGACAGGGATATGGACAATTGTTGACCATACGAAGGACTCCCCTGCGGCCGATGGTTCTCCTGAGAGCACCGTGGAAATACGGCCGACTGCCGCCGGGACAGGACTTGAGATTATCCGCAGAGTTCAGGACCAGCGGGATATCAAGGAGACTCTCATTCTCGACGAGCGCCGGCGGCCGGTGGAAACTCACGAATGTTCGGGATGGCAGAGCGCCGGACTGCTTGCAGAAGCGGGAGTGATTATCGTTTCTTCCGAAATGAACTGCAAAGAAACAGGATCCATTGCCACTACGAATTTCAGGATAATCCTCGGACCCGAGCTAATGGCGGACATTCTTGCTCTGAACTCCGGCGGACAGACGCGTCTGGCAACACGGAAACTTGCATTCGAACGGGACCTTCCGCAGGAAGAGGGTCTGGCGCCCGGCTGGGTTACCGTCGCCGCCCGCACTGAGGCTGCGGCACCCTGGGAACTTGACACCATTATCCGGCTGTCGGAGCTGGTCGACGACCGGGTTTTACAGGCGGCCTTGATGGAGAAGGAAGCCGAACTGAATTTGACAACGGACTCTCTCAAGCAGATGAAGAAGGCGAAACTTTCGACCCCCGTGATAGACCTCCTCGTTGCCCTCGCGTATCCGGATCAGTTTCACGTTGAAAAGAACGGGCAGGTGGAACTTAGACCCTGGATTGTATCGACTTCCAGGAGTCCCGAATACCGGCGCTATCCGGCTGATCCGGGTATCCTTTACCCGAACACCTTCTATAATTGCTATTCCGGCTATGGCTACTATTCCGGACTCCCCTATGTCGGACATTGCCTGAGCTATTATTCTCCATTCTGGTGGGACTATCCGGTCGTTGTACCCGTGGTTCCACGTAAGACCGTGAATGCGAATCCGGCGCCTCCTTCGAAAGAGGGATATGTACAGGTGCAGCCGAAAGGTCGCTATGCCAGGCCCAGAGAAGGGCTGATCAATTCGCGGGGTGGGCGTGCATCCGGTGCTCCTTTCGATTCCTCTGCACCGGCAGCTGTAATCGGTCCGTCGGTCGGGGGAGGGGGAGCGAGTTCCGGAGGCGGGTCATCGGCTCCGGCTTCTCCGAGTGCCTCTCCTGGGGGCTACAGTTCCGGTAGTGGAGGAGGCAGAGCAGTCCCGCGTTGACTTTTTTGAGTTCCGACCTTTTTGCCTTCGTCTGAACCGGTGGAGGTTGACCTCGCCGAGTTTGTGATGCATAACCCTTTCAGTTCCAGCTTCGACGCCCAGGGGTGAGTGTGCAACTCCGGTTGTGGGCGTGAAGCAGCGGCCGCTATCCCCCTTGCGGCTTCATTTACTCAAGCTATCGCAGGTCAAAAGGAGCCTTATGCACGGGTCGTCGGGACGCCAGCCTATGATTGTCTCTTCCTGGTGGTTTCAGGGCGCGATTCTCACCTACATCTTGGGGTTTGCAGTACTCGGCATTCTCGCTTATCTGGCATATGAGGAACAGCCGCCAATCCCCACGCAGGTCGTGGACGACAGCGGCGGGGTGTTGTTTACAGGCGACGATGTCCTTGACGGGATGAATGTCTTTCAGCGCTTTGGCGTTATGCAGTATGGTTCCGTATATGGCCACGGCGCCTATCTCGGACCCGATTTCACCGCGGATTATCTGCACCGCTCAGCCGAGGCCGTCACCAGGGAGTATGCGGGGAACTCGTCCGATGAAGCCATTGTGCGCCAGATAGTCACGTCTGAATTCCACGACAACACTTACGATGCCGTCACGGGCGTCGTGAAATGGAGCGGGCCCCGCGCCAAAGCTCATGATCTTTTGATCGACCACTATGCCGCGCAGTTCAACAACAGGCAGAGCGAGGGAGGGAAACAGGCCCAGTGGATCACCAATCAAGAAGACATACGCAAACTGACCGCCTTCTTTGCCTGGACTGCCTGGACCGGAACGGCGAACCGTCCCGGGAAAGGGTTTTCCTATACAAACAACTGGCCTCCGGAACCCCTCGCCGGCAATTATGTGACCGCTGAATCGATAACCTGGAGCGTGATTTCGATCATTGCGCTTCTCGGCGGGGCGGGAATCATACTCTACTTCTTCGGGAAGTACGACTGGCTGGGGTGGGGAAAAGAACGTGCGCTGGTGAAATTCAGGCCGGTAACGGAAGTCACCATTACGCCGGCGCAATCTGCCGTGGTGTGGATACTCTTCGTCAGTTCGTTCCTGTTCGTTCTTCAGACGCTGCTTGGAGGTGTCGCAGCCCATTACCGGGCCCAGCCAGGGGATTTCTTCGGGGTGGACATCTCCAGCTTCCTGCCGTTCAATATCGTCCGCACCTGGCACCTGCAGTTGGCGATCTTCTGGGTTTCGGCCTCCTTCCTGGCTGCAGGAATTTTCATCGTTCCACTCATCACCAGGCGCGAACCGAAGGGACAGGCGCCTCTTGCGATACTGCTGCTGATCGCCGTCGCGGTCGTGGTATTCGGCAGCCTGGCGGGAGAGTATGCGGGGGTGATGAACTGGATTCCTGACGTGTGGTTCTGGTTTGGCCATCAGGGATGGGAATACCTGGAACTTGGCAGGGTTTGGCAGATACTGCTTATTATCGGACTCCTCTTCTGGGTTGTAATTCTCTGGCGCGGACTGAGGGGGACACTCAAGACGACGCATTTCGGCAATATGCCCTGGCTTCTGTTTTATTCCGCACTTGCCATACCGGCATTTTACGCTGTAGGCCTGCTGGCAGGGTCCCGGCAGGGATTTGTCATTACGGATTTCTGGCGCTTCTGGGTTGTGCATCTCTGGGTGGAGGACTTCCTCGAGCTTTTCACCACGATCGTGGTGGCTTACATGTTCGTGCTCCTCGGAATGGTGCGCTCGACGACGGCAATCAGGGTGATCTATCTCGACATCATCCTCTATTCAATCGGAGGGGTTATCGGGACTATGCATCATCTGTACTTCTCCGGCACCCCGACAGCGCATCTTGCATTGGGCGCCACTTTTTCCGCGATGGAAGTCATTCCGCTCCTCCTCCTTACCCTCGAAGCCTGGGGCTTCATCCGATCCGGGGAGCGGTCGGCAGCCAGCGTGCATCTGCACGGCTGGGCCGTATGGTTCCTGGTGGCTGTCGGAGTCTGGAATTTCTTCGGCGCCGGCGTTTTCGGTTTCCTCATCAACCTGCCGTTTGTCAGCTACTATGAAATCGGCACCAACCTCACCGCGAATCACGGCCATACCGCAATGATGGGAGTGTACGGCATGCTTGCCGTCGGTCTCCTTCTCTTTTGCCTGCGCTACCTGGTACATCCGGACAAGTGGAGCGACCGGGCCGCAAAGTTATCGTTCTGGTCTCTGAATGTCGGGCTGGCGTGGATGGCGTTCTTCAATCTCTTTCCGGTCGGAATCGTCCAGCTGTACGACGCTGTGAACGAAGGATACTGGCATGCGCGCAGCCTGGATTTTCTGATGACGCGCTGGGTGAACATTCTCGAGTGGGCACGCTTCCCCGGCGACGCGCTGTTTATCGCCGGAGGCACGCTCCCGCTGCTGTGGTTGTGCTGGCGCGCGATCCGGTACCCCAATCCGGCCCGCTTGAATCCGAAGCACGATATCACCGCCGATCTGTTCACCCCGCAGCCCGGAGCCGACTCGGCGGGTACATGAAGAGCGGCCGAGCCTTGGTATATTGATATAGAAGCGTTCCCCTCCGGAACAGGATCGATTGCCTGATGAGGAAAATCCTCATTCGCATTGCGGTCATCGCGGTGCTGCTCATCGCCCTTGTGACTGCGGCCGCGTTGATACTGCAGTCGCCCCCGGTGAAAGGTTTGATCCTGGGACAGGCTCGGGAATACGCCCGGCGGAATCTCGGCTCAGACCTGTCCATCGATGCTTTCGATTACAGCCTGGCGCGAGGCACGGTTTCGTTCGAAACTCTCGTCTTCCGGCCGCGGCCCGGTGTGGGCGGAGAGCCGTCGGTGAGCATTGGCCGCGGAACTGTGGCATTCGATCCTGCTTCGCTGCTCACCGGCTCGCCGTCCATCAGGAGCGTACGGGTCGAAGAAGTCGTCATCAACGTCCTGATTGACCGTGACGGCGGATCTAATCTGCCGCAGTTGCGAGGCAACGGCGCGGGGCCGGGGTTTGCAATTGAGATTGTTGAAATCGACAGGGGGAGTGTGAGGATAGAGGACCAGCGGCAGCAGATCGTTCTGATGCTCCCGTCGTGGGATCTCCGGAAGCGCGAATCCGCCATATCGCTGCACACGCTCCAGGGGGGTGTTCTGGCGTGGCAGGGAAGGGAATTCGATATTAAGGAACTTTCGCTCCAGTCCCGGCTCGTGGAGGACTCGTTGAAGATCGTCAATCTTGACGTCATGGCCGAGGGATCAAGAGCCGTGGGATCCGGAATCATTCGTGATCTGTCAAATCCTGTCTTTGACCTCACATTCGATACGCATGTTGATCTGGGTCAGGCCGCAGCTCTTGGCGGGCTCACGGACGTGCAGGGAAGGGCCGACGGTATCCTGCGAGTTACCGGGACCCCGGGCGACCTTCACATCAAAGGGAAGTTTGATGTTGACGAAATCGGGGCACCATAGTCCTTTTGATCACCTCGGCGTGAGGGTACGTTCCCGATGCGGGAGACCGGCTCGATAGTAGCTGAGAAGCTCAGAGTGCCACCGTATCAGCTCTGCGTCGCCGGCCGCCAGCGCCATGTCGTATGCCTTCAATTCCGTCTTCACCGCTTCATCGAATCGTCCGACTTCAGCCAGCGCCGCAGCCAGAGTTCCAAGAATATTGAGATCTTTTTCCGCTGAAATCTGCACGGCCTTCCGGGCGAGTTCAACCGCCCTCTCTCCCTTACGAATGGAATCATTGGGGCACGTAGCCAGGATCCACGCGAAATTGTTCAGCAGGAACGGATCGGACTGATCGAGTTGCAGCGCTTTGTCGAAGTGGACGACCGCCTCTTCAATGTCTCTGGTTTCAATGAGGGTATTGGCCAGGCTGCTATGGAAGGCAGAGAGTCCCGGACGCAGCTCCACCGCTTTCCTGTAGTAGATAATCGCCTCGTCGAATCTTTCTTTGTATCGAAGCGTGTTTGCCAGATTGGCATTGGCATAGGGGTTAGCTGGATTGAGTTGCACCGCTTTCCGGCAATGTTCCATCGCTTCATCGACTCTCTCCTGCCGGAACAGGATCTCTCCGAGATTGTTGTGCGCAATGTAAGCGTCAGGATTTCTTGCGATCGTGGTGCGCCAAAGCGTCTCCGCATTCGCATAGACGCCGGCCTGGCTGCGGGTCACCACAAACAGAGCAAGAATTGCAACTGCGGGTACCGCCGTCTTCAGGAAGCGGAGTCTGCGGTCTGAAGGTGTGAGCCACGCCAGTCGCCCTGTGTCGGACAGCACCAACAAGCCTGCAACCGCCGGGATTATCACTCCAAGGCATGCAATGTACTGGAACTGATCAGCTGTGTGGGAGTACATGAAGCGCGATGTGCGGAAAAATCCCAGCACCGGAGAAAGTGTCGCGAGCAGGAACAGGAATCCGGCAAGCGGCCCTCGGTGGTGTCGGAATTTCCACAATACCGCCGCCAGCGCGAGAAGGGAGACGGGGAACAGATACAGCCACCATATTGAAGGATCGAGGTTCCAGCGGGGGTAGATGAAATTCAGGTCGACCGGCCACACAGTCCTTGCCATGTACGCCCAGACCGCCCGGCCTCCCAGCAGTATGCGCTGAAGGAGACCGAGTTCCACATCGATCGCCTCAGCCGCCATATACGACTTTTCTACCCAGGCGTTGAAGAACGCCCCTGCGGCTCCAATTGCGAAAAACGGGATTATCGGTGACAGGTCGCGCTTGAGCTGAATCCGGCCATATTTCCACCACAGGACAACGACGAGCGCCAGCGGAAGCGTTAAGGCAACGGCTTTGCTCAACAGCGCCAGGAGAAACAACGCAATCGTCCACCCATAGAGTGCTTTGCTGCGCTTTTCGTCGAAATGGAGATAGACCAAGCCGGCCGCCAGAAAGAAGAAGCCGGAGAGAATGGTTCCCTGTCCCGAAATCATTCCCACTGCTTCCGTGCACACAGGGTGCAGGGCAAAAATCAGGCCGGCCGCCCAGCCGCCCGGCAGTTTCAGTCGCCGCATGATCAGAACCACCAGGCCGGCAGACAAGGTGTGCAGCAGGATGGACACGAGGTGGTATCCCTGCGCCGACCCGCCCCAGAGTCTGTATTGCAGCAAAAGCGCGCTTCTCAGCAGCGGATCATACTGCTGGGAAGCGTCTGTGTTGCTCCAGATGGAGGGAATGCCACGTTCCGATTCGGTCAGCGGGATTACCGTCTCTCCCGAATTGTTCCAGAGCGTCTGTCCCGGGAGGGACGGAAAGTAAGCGACGAGGATCAGAAAGAAGATCAGCGCCAACGTCACCGCATCGGTGAGGCGGTTCGGGCGGAGCGCTCCGGATTCTGCGGACGGTCGTTTGCTTTTGCTTGCGCGTGCAGTCTTTGAATGCTTTCTTGCCATGATCAATCCCGGGTATGAGTATTAACTGTACGGCATTACTATACATATATGGGGGAACAGCTGGAACCAGAGAAATCGAAGTACGCGAGAACGTCATTCGGCCGATAATCACGTGGGAAGTTTTGACGGTCTATGGTATCTTCTGCTGACCGCGCGCGACTTTGACCGATGGGAGTTCTGCCTTCCGGCGGATCTGAGGGGAAGACGGTGCAGGTAATACGCCCGGGATGCCAGACCACATCGCCGGCCGTTTTGAGGTACTAGCTAAAAGGAGCATGGGGTCGAATGGATCATCTCATTACTGCAAACCTTCGATCGCGCCCGACCAGGACGGTGATCAGTATCATTGCGGTTGCTATTGGAGTCGTTCTTATACTCGTCATCAAAGGGATCACCGCAGGCACTCTTAACGATACCGTAAATCGCACTACCGGTGTGGGAGCGGATTTCATACTGCAGCCGAGCGATTCGGGGATGATATTCGCGTTCGGATCCCCTGCGCTCTCGATCAAGTTCGCCGACAAGTTGCATGAAATTGAAGGAGTAGGCGCCGTTGCCCCGGTCCTGGCCAAGTTCAGCATGTCTGATTTCGGGCTTGTATTCGGCATCGATCTTGCCACATTTGATCAGTTCCCGGGAAAGCTGGAGGTAGTGAAAGGGAAGCGATCTCTGAGCGGACGCGAAGTGATCGTGGATGAACTGTATGCCAGGAATCACAATATCGAGCCGGGAATGCAGCTTGACGTTGCGGGGCATATGTTCACAGTCACCGGGATCTGCCGCCAGGGATCCGTCGTGCGCGAATTCGTGCCTCTCGATACTCTCCAGGAAATCATGGAAACCCGGGACAAGGTCAGCATGATGTTCATCAAGGCGGCCCCGGGGAAGGATTTGAAGGACCTGGAAGAAGAACTCAGAACGGTTTTTGCCGGTTACCATATCATCACCGCAAATGATGCGGCCGCGCTGCTCGAGGGCGCAAAGATCCCGATGCTCAAGGAGTTCAGCTTTACCGTGGTCGTGGTTTCGATGCTCATCAGCTTTATGGTGATCCTTCTGGCCATGTACACCACGATCTTCGAGCGGACGCGCGAAATCGGAATTCTCAAATCCCTGGGCGCCTCAAAGACTTTCGTTGTGACGATGGTGTTGCGGGAATCAGTAGTGATCTGCGCACTTGGCGTCCTGCTCGGAACGTTCGTCAGTCAGATAATCCGTAAAATCATCAATTTTTCCTTCCCGACACTTCAGGTCGAGATGGATCTTCCGCAGATCGGGGTGGCGTGCATGCTGGGCCTGATCGCCGGAGTACTGGGCGCACTGTATCCCGCCTATAAGGCCGCCCAGATGGATCCTGTAAAGGCACTCACTTACGAATAACAACAACGAACGGCCGGCGAAGCACAGTCCCGCATCTGCTCGCAGTTAAGCTCAAAGGAGGAATGCCGTGAAATGCCGACGGTTTCCGAAGATGATTCTGGCCGCGTTGCTGATCTTTGTCGGGTTTTCTGCAGGTGCCGAGTTGTTTCCACAGGAGAAGTTGCCGCCCGGGAGGAAGGCGGGACCGGTCGTGAACTCTCCCGAGGTGCTTCCCGACCGGCGCGTCATCTTCAGAATTGCCGCACCCGGGGCGGAAACCGTCACCCTGCAGGCGACGGATATTTCGGGTCTTCCGGGGGACGGCCCTCGGTTCACAAAAGGAAGCAACGGAGTCTGGGAGTCGACTGTCGGGCCGCTCGAACCCGGGGCCTTCCGGTATACGTTTATGGTCGATGGAGTCGCTGTCGTCGATCCGGTGAATCCATGGGTCAGCGAATCGAATAACAACGTCTGGAGTCTCGTCTATGTTCCGGGTGCGGAATTCATGGACGAGGCACGTGTGCCGCATGGAGCGGTTGCGGAGGTGCATTACTACTCCACCGTACTCGAGCGCTTCCGGCGTATGCACGTCTACACTCCCCCCGGATTCGGGATGCGCCGGCAGAACTATCCGGTCCTGTATCTGCTGCATGGTGCCGGAGACTGCGACGACTCATGGTCGACCGTTGGTCGCGCAGGCTTTATCCTGGACAACCTGATTGCAGCAAAAAAGGCCGCCCCAATGATTGTGGTGATGCCCGCCGGACACACTTCTGGCGGGGGGATGGGGCCCGGCTTCCAGGCATCTCTCGAAGAATTCACGCAGGAGTTCATCCGCGACATACGGCCTTATATCGAGAAGCACTACCCCGTGCTGACGAAATATTCCGACCGGGCGATAGCAGGGCTTTCAATGGGTGGCATGCAAACGCTGAACATATCAATGGCCGAGCCAGGTGATTTCGGCTATGTGGGAGTGTTCAGTTCCGGCGTTTTCGGCATGCCGGCCCCCGGCAGTGCCCCCAAACTTGAATCAACCGACTGGGAGAAGCAGCACGGCGCCGCTCTGGCAGACGCGGTTATGAAGAAGAACCTGAAGTTCCTGTGGTTTGCTACAGGAGCGGAGGATTTCCTGCTGAATACAACCAGGTCCACGGTCGAGATGTTCAGGAAGCACGGGTTTTCTCCCGTTTACATCGAAAGCGGCGGCGGACATACGTGGATTAACTGGCGCAATTACCTGCACGAGTTCGTGCCCAGATTATTCGGTGCGCGGTAGCTTCGATTCAAGCGTCTCCATTCGATATAGGAATTAAGACCAGCAGCACTTCGTGGGTAGATATGCCCGTATCGAATTGGGTGCTGGTGCGCATGTCGGACGGCGAGGAACCATGCTTCAATTGAGACATAATACTGAAGCGGAGGCCGGTCATGGATGAGCTCGTAAGACAGGTATCACAGAAAGTGGGAATATCCGAAGATATGTCTCGAAAAGCCGTGGAAACGGTCTTGAATTATCTGAAATCGAAACTTCCGGATGCCGTCGGTTCTCAGCTCGATACGGCAGCCGCCGGCGGATCTGCCGGTGGCGTTGTCAAAGGATTAGGCGATCTGTCAGGCGGGAAAAAATAATTAAAAAAAGTGAAATAATCAGGAGTGTACGGGGTATATCTCGATATGGGCGGGTGAGCGAGAGTTGTGGCCGGTTTTCTGTGGAAGCTCAGGTGGAAAACACCTGCCCTCCCTACCCGGTGCCGGCTACCCGGACCGCCTTGGCTGAGATGCCTCGGGTGCCTGCCTGTTCAGACGGCATGACGGCCGCAGCGTCCGGGTGAAGCGAAACAAGTCCTTCCTCATTCCGCCGAAGTTTCAGTTCAATCTCTGTGGCGCGAACAAACACCAGCCAGTCATTCCGATCCGGAATATCTGCAGATAAACCTGCAAACCCGTGGCAGCACCTTGGGGGAGTAGCTGCCCAGCCCCGCAATTCCCTCTTGGGGGGGCAGGGAAAAGCCGCAAAACCAGGTGCGGCTGTTGCGGTTCGTCCGGGAGCTCGTCATGCTTGATCGGATACTCCCCGTTGCCGGAGTATCCGATCTTGAAATCGAACTTTACAACCTGATGTTAATGCAACTGCCAGGCCTGTTAGAGCTTATAAGGTAAATGACGGGCAAGTGGTTGATTTTGCTGCACAAAAACGGATTGTCTCTTTCGGGGGCGACAGTTCTGTCGTGTGTGAAAACAACCGGAAGTGGGTGATATCTCCCAAACCTGCTGCTGCCAATGGCATAAGTCAGTGGTCGGTCACCTTTTCCCGATATACTATAGTGAGTTGGCGAGTTGGATGTCGGGCAAAATGAAAGGAGGAATGATGGCGGTAAAGAGAATTGGAGTTCTGACCGGAGGAGGAGATGTCCCGGGACTCAACTCTGCAATCAAGTCGATAGTGGAAGCCGGATCCGAGCGGGATTACGAAATCGTCGGCATTCGCCGCGGATGGGAAGGGCTGACGCATATCAACTTTGAGGATCCTTCCAGCACGTCGCGGTACATCTTTCCGCTGAATTTCAGTACGACGCGGACTATCGACAGGACTGGAGGAACGATTCTTCATACTAGCCGCACGAATCCGGCGAAAATGAAATCGCTTCCAGAGCATCTGAAGGGGATGACTTTTCCGGCGAAAGAGTCCGGCGGGAAGACGACCTACGACATCACAAGCCAGGTATTGAAGAACCTCGAGAAGCTCCGCATCGACGCGCTGATTTCCATTGGCGGCGATGACACGCTCAGTTACTCCTCGATCCTGGATAAGGAGGGGGTGCCGATAGTGGCGATCCCGAAGACCATGGACAACGACGTCCGCAACACGGAGTACTGCATAGGGTTCTCCACTGCGATAACTCGGGCTGTGGATGCAATACAGCGCCAGCGCTCCACTGTCGGTTCACACGAACGCGTCGGCATCTTCCGGGTCTTCGGCCGCGATGCAGGCTACACATCGCTTTATACGGCCTACGTGACCTATATCAGGTGCGCCATTCCCGAGTTCAAGTTTGATCTCGAAAAGATGATCGATCTGCTGATGCGCGACAAGCGTGACAATCCCAGCAGCTATTGCCTCGTCGTTCTCTCGGAAGGGGCGGAGTGGAACGGCTACTCCCTGCGGGAGTATGGAGAAGCCGATGCGTTCGGCCACCGCAAAAAGGCCAATGTCGGTGAAGATTTGGCGGAGGAAGTGAAGAAGCGTGCGAAGCAGGAAACGGTGGTCAGCGATCTGACCTATGACCTGCGCAGCGGTGAAGCGGATTTCATCGACAAGATGATCGCCAGTACCTTCGCCCATATGGCGGTGGAGTCTGTAGAGAGCGGCAGGACGGGTCTGATGGCTGCCATTTCAAACGGATGCTATGCCATGGTTCCGATTCCCGACTCGAAGCTCGGGCCGCGTCACATCGATGTGGCGACGATGTACGACACCGAGAGCTACCGGCCCAGGTACTCCGGCAAGGCCTGCCTGCCTGTTTTTCTTACTCGCGCATGAGCTTTGTCGTCACAGTTCCCGGTTACTCAAACCGGGAACTGTGGACCCGGACTGCAAAAACTTCAAAAAAATCTGCAGTGCGATGTCACAAACGCCCTTCTGCTGCAAATAATATACATAGAAAGACGAAACGCGAGAAAACCATGCGGAGGATTGCCTCATGAGTTTTGTGCGCACGTGTCTTCGGATTCTTCGCTCTT
>JAAYAM010000010.1 GCA_012719355.1 Acidobacteriota bacterium | reverse complement strand
CGATCACAACTCGGCCGAAAACGTCGGCGCCGTGCAGCGCGCCGCAAGAGCGGCCGGACTGGCGGTAATTCCGGGGATGGAGATCACCAGCGCAGAAGAAGTTCATATTCTGGGGCTCCTGCCCGATTTGGAAGCGGCGCTGGCGCTGCAGTCCAGGATCTACAAAGCTCTTCCCGGACACAATGACGAAGAGGCCTTTGGGGTGCAGGTCGTGACTAACGAGTTTGCTGAAGTCCTTGGGTTCAACGATCATCTGCTTTCAGGATCGACCACCCTGACTGTGGATGAAGTTGTCGGAGCCATCCACGATCTCGGCGGAATGGCGGTGGCTTCGCACGTGGACAGGGAAGGGTTTGGAATCATAGGCCAGCTCGGCTTCATCCCTCCGGGACTCCCACTCGACGCCATTGAAATCTCACGGCACACGACAATGCCACGGGCCCGTGCGCTGTACGCGCCGCGAGGGGAATATCCGATCCTCTGCGCTTCTGACGCCCACCGGCCGGAAGAACTCGGGGGCGCGGCGACCTTTCTGCTCATGGAGGAGGCCACACTGGAGGAGCTGCGTTGCGCCTTTGCAGGCAAGAACGGCCGAACCATTCTCGGCGGAGGGAGACCCATGGAAGATCTGGCGCTGCATATCCTCGACATAGCTCAGAACAGCATTGAAGCCGGGGCGGACACAATCCGGATCGAGATCAGCGAAGCCCCCGGAGAAGACCGCCTCGAGATCAAAGTCAGCGACAACGGAAAAGGAATGGACCGGGAAACCCTGGCCAGGGCAGCCGACCCTTTCTTCACTACAAGAGGCACGAGGAAGGTCGGACTTGGCCTCTCTCTCATGGCCGCTGCGGCACAGGCGACAGGAGGCCGCTTGAGCATAACGTCGAGCCGGGGCGAGGGAACCACCGTAATCGCCGAGTTCAAGCTCGGCCATATCGACAGGGCCCCGATCGGCGATCTCGAAACCACCCTGATGGTTCTTCTGGCCGGCCATCCCGGGATACACATTCTGTTCCGGCATCGGATCGGTAAGCGTTCGTTTGATCTGGATTCCGCAGATTTGATTTCGTCCGGAATCGACGTGTCGACGCCGTCCGGGCTCGCAGCTCTGCGCAGGATGCTGCGAAAAGGAGAATCCGACCTGATCGAACGGCGGCAGGCGGGAGGCGCATCCGGTTCTCACTAATGCAACTGATTCGGGAGGATGAAGATGGTTGACGTCACCAGGGTACATGAAATCCTCGAAAGGCACGGCGCTCGGCGCGAGCGCATGATCGCCATACTGCTCGACTGTCAGGAGGAGTACTATCACCTCCCGCGCGAAGTGCTGGAGGCGGTATCTGCCGGGGTGCAGGTCCCCCTGACATCCGTAATCTCGATCGCCACTTTCTTCAAAGCCTTCAGCCTCAAACCGATCGGACGTTATCCGATACGCGTCTGCAACGGGACCGCATGCAACATCAGGGGCGGACCTCTTCTTGTCGAGGCCCTGGAGCGTGAACTGAATATCAG
The DNA here is from genome assembly GCA_012719355.1 of Acidobacteriota bacterium. Classification (GTDB taxonomy): domain Bacteria; phylum Acidobacteriota; class UBA6911; order UBA6911; family UBA6911; genus UBA6911. The sequence continues at coordinate 572 of JAAYAM010000010.1, read as the reverse complement.
GAAAGGCGAGACGACTCAGGACAACCTCTTCGGGCTTGACACTTTGAACTGCGTGGGCTGCTGCGGGCTCGCTCCCGTCATCACAGTCGGCGAGGACGTGCACGGGAAGGTGAAGATCGGCTCTGTACCCAGACTCGTGAAGCAGTACCGGTCGAAAGTCCAGGCGGAGCCAGGGGAGGAGAAAAATGCCCAGAATGTCAATTGACGACCTGAAAAAGATTCGCGAAGACGGGAAGCGCACCCTCACCATGAGATCGGGTCACGCGCGGGCGAAGGTGACGATTCACATGGGGACCTGCGGAATCTCCGCAGGCGCGAGGGAGATCATGAGCGCGCTGCTGAAGGAAATAGAACGTATGAATATGTCCGACGTCATAGTCACGACGTCGGGCTGCGCCGGCCTCTGCAGCCGCGAACCGATGGCGACAGTTGAAGTGGCAGGACATTCACCGGTGAAATACGCCGACCTCAAATCCGACGCGATCGTGAGGATACTCAGAGAGCATGTCGCAGGGGGACGGATTGTGACTGATTACGCTTTGGCAAGTGGATGCGAGACTACCGGCTAATGG